>JAWOIE010000043.1:0-2684 GCA_046484825.1 Gammaproteobacteria bacterium
AACCTCGAGGATACTGGCTGCAGATATTGTTGGGGAAGAACCTCTACCAGTGGCAAAAGAGAGTCAATGGTGATGCTCACCAGCCACAGGTTGCGTAACCTGCTTTGAAGCCGGCCTGCCATACCCGGCACATATGTTCGGCTTGAAGAAACCGGATCGTGACGCAGGTACTGGGCATTGATGGCTGCCGTGCCGGCTGGTTCGCGACAATCAATCAGGACAATCGCTGGTCGTATACCCTTGCCCCGTCGATCGAGGCCCTGCTAAACGAGCACCCCGCGGCGGATCGGCTCTTCATCGATATTCCCATCGGGCTGGCTGAAAATCAGACTCGCCAGTGCGATCAGCTGGCGCGACGCCTGCTCAGCCCCTATCGCCACAGCAGTGTGTTTTCCACGCCCGTGCGCGATGCGGTCTATGCCTCGAGCTACACCATGGCCTGCCGGATCAATGCACAACAGACCGCGCGCAAGATCACGCGTCAGACCTGGAATATCTGCCCCAAAATCCGCGAGATGGACACCTGGCTGCGTCAACACCCTGAAGCACAGTCCCACATTTATGAGTCCCACCCGGAAGTGGCGTTTTATGCCCTGAACAATGCCCGCCCACTGGAGACGCGAAAAAAGTCGCCCGAGGGACGGGAACAACGCCTGACTTTGCTGGCGCAATCCATCCACAACGCGCGTCAGCTGTTTGAACAGGCGGTTGGTCATTACCCGCGGACGCAGGTACAGACGGATGATATTCTCGATGCAATGGTACTGGCAGTGATGGCCAGCTGCGGGGAAACCGACCACTGTTATCTGCCACAGCCACCGCCGGTCGATCGCTACGGCATTGCGATGCGGATTGTCTATGTCAGATAGTCAGTCACCTGAGTAAACAGGCACTCGAACACTCAGGCAGGGATGAGGTGTTGCCGCGCCTTCCAGGACCGTCGGCCACAGGGAGGTGGCCGTCGAGCCTGAAAGGATGCATTCACGGCGTGGCCTGGAAGGCGCGGCAACACCGATTAAAGTCAAAATGCCCGGTTGTTCGGAACGCTGTTTAGCGGACATATTATCCGGCAAACTATCTCCGCCACTCAGCTCTTGATCAGGTTAAAAAGCTCATCTTTGAGCTGGAGACGACGCATCTTCAGCTCTTCGGTATATTCATCGGACGGCGTTTCGTTGCCCTCTTCAATCCGGCGCACTTCATGTTCGACTTCATGATACTCATCAAACAGTTTGGCAAAATGCGGGTCATTCACTTTAAGCTCGTGAATGCGTTCTTTGTACTCTGGAAACTCATGAACCAGATCGTGTTTCTCGCCCAACATAGGATTCTCGCTTATTTGTATTGACAGTGATAAAGATGGTTATCGTTCCCGGACTACCCCGATTTAAAACAGCTTACCTAGAAATAAGTGGCCCTGATTTCGTTGTGCAACCTGGCCAGATCGAGTTGCAGAATATCAACAAATCCGTGCAGCTCCTCCTGCTGCAGCTTCTCCAGTTTTGCGCCGAGAACTTTCTTCTGTAACCGGGTAAGAATTTTCAACGGCTTTTCATTGTGCGGCAGATGTTGCAGGCAATTTTCCACTTCGCAGGTGGCGTGATAAAACGCACGCGGGAAACGCCGCTCCTGTAACAGAAAGCGCAACACATCGGGACGGCGTACACGAATACGCATCTCGCGTCGGTACATCTGGTAGGCCGTCAGGGATTTGAGCACACTCACCCACTGGATATTCTCGAACGGACTGAGATCTTCGCTCATCTCCGGCAGCAACGAGGCGGAGCGCACATCGACGATACGGGTTGTCATATCCCCCCGTTCCAGGTTACGCCCCATACGCAGAAAATCGTAACCCTCGTCATGGGTCATGGTGCCGGCCAGCATGCCGGTGACAGACTGGGCACCAAGAATAATACTGCGCAGGAAGTCGTCGCGTTTTCGACGACCCAGGCTGCTGCTGGCGTGTTCGCGTGCATGCAGATAATTCTGGTTGATCTGTTCCCAGGCTTCACGGGGAATGATGTCACGTATAGTACGTGCGTTCTCCCGGGCCTGACGGAGTGAATTAATAATCGAGCCGGGATTGGCCTGTTCGCTGACGATAAAGCGAATCACCTGGCGTTCGTCCGTACTATCATGACGTTGGTAAAACAATTTATCATTGCCGAGGATTTCGATAATCGGCTCCCAACCAAGCCGAATACGTTTGGGCAAATCCAGCAGCAAATGGCTGTTGACATTGATCAACCGCGCGGTATTTTCCGCTCGTTCAATATAGCGGGCGGCCCAATAGATATTGTTGGCAACACGCGAAAGCATCATTGTCCCGACTCCATATCGACGATCCAGGTATCCTTGCTGCCGCCGCCCTGGGAGGAGTTGACCACCGTCGAGCCCTTGCGCAGGGCAACCCGGGTCAGACCGCCCGTTGTCACATACGTTTTCTCGCCGCTGAGGATAAACGGCCGCAGATCCAGGTGCCGGGGCTCGACCCGGTTACCGACCAGCGTCGGTGCGGTAGACAGCGTCAGCATGGGCTGGGCGATATAGTTACGCGGATCACGGCGAATCAGATTCACGAACTTGTCACGCTCTTCCTGAGTGGCCTGGGGGGGCCACGCAAAATCCGCTGGAGCAGAGCGGCACCTATCCACTGCCCGAGGCGCAGCTCGATCGCTTCC
>JAWOIE010000115.1:0-12537 GCA_046484825.1 Gammaproteobacteria bacterium
GTTGCCGGTAGGCCTGTGCCTGTTCGAGCCGGGTCACCGCGGGCTTGAGGTTGGGCATGATTATGGCGCGGCCAATACAGCGCGCAGTGTGCGGGACTACCGTATGCAGGGCCGCATGGTCACGCACATGCAGGTGCCAGTCGTCGGGGCGGGTAAGGGTCAGGGTATCCAACAGCGTTCCTGTGTGTGATTTATTAGGGGGTCTGGAAAAACACCAGGCTTTTGTTTTCGGCAATGACAACAATATAGGCAAATACCAGCACGGCGGCAACAAAGGCCAGGCGGCGCGCCTGTCGGGTCCTGGCGAGGCGCAGGGTGACGAGGCCGAGAACGATATAAAGCACGAGCAGGAGAATTTTCATGGCCAGCCAGCTGTGCTGCAGTGGTGATAGACCCGTTTGTATCAGCAGGAGAATGGCACTGACAAGCAAGACTGTATCGACGAGGTGTGGTGTGACCTTGATCCAGGTCTGCGCCAGGCGCGGCGAATTTTGCAGGGCAAGAAGGCCTCGGGCGACAAAACCACTGATCGAGATCAGCGCACAGCTGACGTGTATCAGTTTAAGCACGGCATAGTCCATGCGCGCTAGTCGGCCAGACCGCCCTGGGTCAGCCGGGCGGGGTCGAGCAATTGTTTTAGCTCGGCTTCCGACAGGTCGGTTTCCTGCAGGGCCACCTCGAGAATGGGGCGATTTTCCGCATAGGCCTGTTTGGCAATGGCGGCACCCTTTTCATAGCCGATCCGGCTGTTGAGGGCCGTGACCAGGATGGGATTGCGGTCGAGTGCGTCTTTCAGATTGGCTTCATTGACGCTGAAACCGGCAATGGCCTTGTCGGCCAGCACCCGGGCGCCGTTCGCCAGCAGTTGAATGCTCTGCAGCAGATTAAAGGCGATCAGGGGCAGCATGACATTGAGTTGAAAATTACCCGACTGGCCGGCAATGGTGATGGTGGTATCGTTGCCCATGACCTGGGCACAGACCATGGCGGTGGCCTCGGGAATCACCGGGTTGACCTTGCCGGGCATGATGGAACTCCCCGGTTGCAGGGCGGGCAGGGCGATCTCCCCCAGGCCGGCGAGGGGACCGGAGTTCATCCAGCGCAGGTCGTTGGAAATTTTCATGAGGGCGACCGCCAGGGTCTTGAGCTGGCCACTCATTTCCACGGCGGCGTCCTGCGTCGCCAGGCCGACAAATTTGTTGTCCATGGGCATAAAGCTGATGCCGGTGCGCGACTTCAGGGCGGCGGCAAATCGGGTGGCAAATTCCGCATGGGCATTGACCCCGGTGCCTACTGCCGTGCCACCCTGTGGCAGGGCGCGCAGCCGGGTGAGGGCGGCCTGAATGCGATACATGCCTTGCTGAATCTGCGTGGCCCAGGCGCTGAGTTCCTGTCCCAGCGTCACGGGCATGGCGTCCATAAGGTGCGTGCGCCCGGTCTTGACCACGGCCGACAGTTCCGTGGCGCGTTGCTCAATGACATTGATCAGGTGCGCGAGCGCCGGTAACAGTTGTTCCTCGATTTCCAGACAGGCGCTGACGTGAATGGCCGTGGGGATGACATCGTTCGAACTCTGGCTCATGTTGACATGGTCATTGGCATGTACCGCTTCCCCCAGCTTCTCGCTGGCGAGGCAGGCAATGACTTCATTGGCATTCATGTTGGTGCTGGTACCGGAGCCTGTTTGAAAGACATCAATGGGAAACTGATCGTCATAGTCGCCGCTGGCAATCTGCTCGGCGGCGTCCTGGATGGCCTGGGCGTATTTTTCATCCAGGAGGCCCAGACGCCAGTTGGCGGCGGCGCAGGCGCCCTTGATCATGCCCAGGGCGCGGATAAAACTTCGCGGCAGGGGCAGGCCACTAATGGGAAAGTTATCAACCGCCCGCTGGGTTTGGGCGCCATAGAGGGCCTCGGCGGGGACTTGCAGTTCCCCCATACTGTCACGTTCAACGCGAAATCTTTGTTTACTCATGTTCTCCTGCAGCGAGTTGGTATTGCCTTTGATTCCAGTGGTGAATGGTCTCCTCAATAACGCGCCAGACACCATCCGCTTCTTTCTCCAGCATAATATCCTTGTTGATGATATAGACAACCCCGTCTTTGGCGATCAGTGACTGATCGACATTAAAGGCGATACGCACCAGGCCCAGGGTCTTGATCTTGACATGCGCATGTTGCAGGGCAACGAGGCGTCGCGTCCTGAATTCATTGTGACGACGCTGGCGCCACTGCGGGTAGTCCACTACCTCCTTGCGCGGCAGGCCATAGATCTGCACACGCTTTGATACCAGAGCCATGTGTTGTTCCAGGTCCTGGTCCTGCACGGAGCGTTGCATATTCTGTAGCCATTGATGCAGGGGATCGGTTTGTTCTTTCATACTGCTAAATCCTGTTGATTGCGCTTTATTATAGGCATAATTGACCCGCACGGTTGCCACCGGTAACGGCGGCCGGTGGGGGAGTGTAATTACCTTACATAAAAAATGGTTATTGTTGACCTGCAAGCCCAAAAAGCAGATCATACGCGCCTTTCATGCCCCGGCATGATGAAGATTTTTTATAACCCTCTAATTTTACTAATAAAACAAGGATTCTTATGAAAGATGCGGATAAGAAACGCCTGTTGCGGGAAATGATTTTCTTTCGCCGCTTCGAAGATCGCACCTTTGAAGCCTATATGGAACGCAAGATTGGTGGTTTCCTCCATCTCTATTCCGGCCAGGAAGCCGTCGCCACCGGGGTGCTGGAAATGGCGAACGTTGGCCAGGGCGAAAAAAATGACTACGTCATTACCGGCTACCGCGACCATATCCACGCCATCAAGACCGGTGCCCCGCCGCGCGAAGTCATGGCCGAACTCTATGGCAAGGAAAACGGTTCCTCCAGGGGCCGCGGCGGTTCCATGCACATCTTTGATGCCAGCCAGAACTTTATGGGTGGCTATGCCCTGGTCGGGCAACCCTTTCCGCTGGCCGCGGGCCTGGCCCTCGGTTGCAAACACAAGGGCACCGGGCAGATCGCCATTTGTTTTCTCGGTGATGGCGCCAATAACCAGGGTACCTTTCATGAAACCATGAACATGGCGTCTATCTGGAACCTGCCGGTACTGTTTGTCTGTGAAAATAATGGCTACGCCATCGGCACCCACATCGATCGCTCCACCGCCCAACCGGATCAATACAGGCGCGTGGATACCGCCTATAACATGAAGTCCAGTCAGCATGACGGCATGGATATTGAAACCGTGATGGCGGCGGCCAAAGAGGCCGTGGACTATGTGCGTAATAAACAGAAGCCGTACTTTATTGAATTCATGACCTATCGTTTTCGTGGTCACTCCATGTCCGACGCCAAGGGCTATCGCACCAAGGAAGAAGAGGCCGAGTGGGAAAAGCGTGACCCCATCAAGATTTTCAGCAAGAAGTTGATCGCGGCCAAGATAATAACGGCCAAAGACATCAAGGCAATGGAAAAGGAAATTGATGATGAGATTGAAAACGACATCATCAAGTTTGCAGAAGAAGGTCCGGAACCCAGAGTCGAAGACCTGCACAAATACGTCCTGGACGATAATCCGGATCCACGCTGGATCGGTCCATTACAGAAATAACGAGGCATAAAATGGCAGAGACAGCATATTGGGAAGCGATCCGTCGCGCACACGATGAAGAAATGGCACGAGACCCCCTGGTCATCGCCATGGGTGAAGATATCGGTGTTGCCGGCGGGACCTACAAGGCAACCTCCGGGCTCTATGACAAGTACGGCGAGAGCCGTATTATCGATTGTCCGATTTCAGAAAACTCCTATACGGGTATCGGTATCGGTGCCTCCATGACCGGCATGCGTCCGGTGATTGAGATCATGTCCATCAACTTTGCCCTGTTGGCGCTGGATACCATTGTCAACGCGGCGGCCAAGATTCGTTACATGTCCGGTGGGCAGATCTCCTGTCCCATCGTCATGCGTACCCCGGGCGGCACCGCGCATCAGCTGGCGGCACAGCACTCGGCGCGTCTGGCGCGCATGTTTATGTCCACCTCGGGTCTGCGTGTTGTGACACCGCGCGGTCCGCTCGATGCCTATGGCATGCTGAAGTCGGCCATCCGGTCCAATGACCCGGTGATCATTATTGAGCACGAACAGATGTATAACCTCAAGGAAGACATTCCCGATGAGGAGTTCTTCCGTCCCCTGGAAGGCGCCGAGGTCATCCGTGAAGGTTCAGACATTACCCTGATCGGTTACAACTACAGCGTCCACCTGTGTCTGGAAGCGGCCAAGCGCCTCGAGGCCGACGGCATCAGCGCCGAGGTCATTGACCTGCGTTCACTCAAGCCCATCGACCGCGAGACCATTCGCAAGTCGGTGGAAAAGACCCACAAGGTTGTGGTTGCAGAAGAAGACGAAGCCCCAGTCGGTGTCGGTTCCGAGATCATTACCGGCATTATGGAAGACTGTTTCTTCGCCCTCGACTCGCAACCGGTGCGTATCCATGCGGCTGACGTACCCGTGCCGTATAACTACAAACTGGAAAAGGCCGCCATCCCCAACGCGGATGATGTCTACCAGGGCGCCTTGAAGGTGATGGGCAAGATTTAAAACGTTTACCGCAGAGACGCAGAGGGCGCAAAGTAGAACTATTATTTTTGTCAGCGCTGCGTCGGGTAAAACTGTAACCTGTAATTTTTTGTAAAAATTTACAGGTTTTCTTTGCGTCTCTGCGGTAAAAAATATTAAAAATTCAGGAAAGATATCAATGTCTGATCCTTATGTAATCAAAATGCCCCAGTTGTCCGATACCATGACCGAAGGTGTGGTGGTGAGCTGGGAAAAGAACCTTGGCGATAGAGTCGAGCGCGGTGACATTGTCGCGACCGTGGAGACCGACAAGGCCATTATGGATGTCGAGGTCTTTCGCGAAGGCTGGCTCTCCGGTCCCCTGGCAGAAATCGATAGCGTCATTCCCGTGGGTGAACCCATGGCCTATCTGGTGGCCGACGCGGCCGATGTGCAGCACGCAGGCGCCGCCCCCGCCGCGCCTACGTCCGCCCCGGTCGAAGCCCCCGTCGAGGCGGCCGCCCCCGCGGCGGCGGTGGTCGATGAGGTCCCCGCCGACGCACACACGGTCAAGATGCCGCAATTGTCCGACACCATGACCGAGGGTGTTATGGTGAGCTGGGAAAAGAATATCGGCGACAAGGTCGAGCGTGGCGATGTCATTGCCCAGGTGGAGACCGACAAGGCCATTATGGATGTCGAGGTGTTTCGCGAAGGCTGGCTCTCCGGACCCATGGCGGAAATCGATAGTGTCATCCCCGTGGGTGAGGCCATTGCCTATCTCGTGGCCGACAGTAGTGCGGTCAGGGATAGCAAGAAAACCGTGATCGCCGCGGCCGCACCGGCGCCCGTGGAAAAGCCCAAATTCTCGCCGGCCGGCACGGCACAGGCCAAGACCCGCATCCCGGCTCAGCCCCATGGCGCCACCCCGGCGCCACGGCCCACTGCTAAAAACGCCACGCCCTATGCGCGGCAGCTGGCGGGCGCGCATGGCATCGACCTCAACAGTATTCCCGGCAGTGGTCCCGGTGGGGCGATCATCGCCGCCGACGTCCTCAACAGCAATGTGCAGAAGACCTCCACGCAGCGCATTTTTCAGGTCGCGGGCGCCGGTCGCGCCATGACTTCCATGGAAAAGGCCGTCTCGCACAACATGGAGTACTCCCTCTCCATGCCGTTGTTTCGTGTCACCGTACACATTGACCCCACGTCGCTGAAACAGGCCTCCAAGGCCAAGGGCTTTTCCCTGACGGTCACCCTGGCCAAGGCGGCGGCGCTGGCCATCGAAAAGCACCCGATCGTCAATGCCGTCTATCAGCACGAAGACCGCATTGTCGAACGCGAACAGATCGATATCGGCATCGCCGTCGAGACCGAGGGCATGGGCCTGGTGGTGCCCGTATTGCGTGATGTGGTCAACAACGACCTCAGCAGTCTGAGTGCCAACTGGAAAGACATGGTGGACCGCGCCCGCGCCCGCCGTCTGAAACCGGATGAGTACTCCAACCCGACCTTTACCATATCCAACATGGGCATGATGGGAGTGAGTCAGTTCGACGCCATTCCCTCACCGGGGACCTCGGCGATCTTTGCCATCGCCACCGTTGGCCCCATGGGCATGCCGGTCACCATTACCGCGGACCATCGTATTGTGAACGGTGCCGACGCGGCCAAGTTTATGAATACCTTCAAGCAACTGGTGGAAACCCCCACCTGGCTGGATGCCGCGGCCACCCCGGCGGCGGGCCTGGCCCAGGGGGCCGCCTTTGCCATGCCCCAGGGGGACTGGGACTATGACGTCGTGGTCATTGGTGGTGGCCCCGGTGGTGAAGACGCCGCCCGCGACCTGAGTGAACACGGTTTTAAAGTGGCCATGGTTAACGACGCGCCCTTTCCCGGCGGCGAGTGCCTGTGGCGCGGTTGCATCCCGTCCAAGGCCTGGCGGGCGGCGGCGGATCGGATTCGCGACCGTGCCCACGATGGCATGATGGGCATCAAGGCCAACACCAAACCCGAGATCAACTGGAAAAAACTGGAACAGCACCGTCGCGGTATTCTCGAAGAGCGCGGCAAGATGGCGCTCAACACCGACAAGGGTGTGAAGATCGACGTCATCCAGGGCTTCGCCAGTTTTGTCGACGACCACACCGTGTTCGTGGATCAGGGTGGCAATCAGAACGACCCACACAGCCGCGCACCACAGGGCAATGGTAAAAAAGGTAAAAAGATTTCTTTCGGCGCCGCGATTATTGCTACCGGCGCACCGCCGTTTGTACCACCGATCCCCGGTGCCCGTGAAGGCGTCGAGGCCGGTGGCGTCCTGACCTCGGATACCGTCTGGGGTCTGAGCGCGATTCCCAAGCGCCTTGGCGTCATCGGTGGCGGCGCCATCGGTGTCGAGATGGCGCAGATCTTCCAGGACTTCGGCAGCAAGGTACAACTGTTCGAAGGCCAGGAGCGTATCCTCGCCGAGGTGGAGCCCGAGGTGGCCAAGCAGTTGACCGCGATTTTGAATGATGACCCGCGCCTGACCATTGAGACCTTGGCCAAAATCAAGGAGATCAAGGGCACGCCGGGCAAGATGAAAGTCGTCTACGACGATGCCGAAGGCAAGCTACGTACCTACAGCTGTGACTACGTCATTATGGCCACCGGCAAGCGCCCGGTGCTGGAACCGCTCAATCTGGCCAGCACGGGTGTACAGGCGGAAAAGGGTGTCATCCTGGCGGACAATCGTTGCCGCACCAGCGTGCCACATATCTTTGCCGTGGGCGATGTCATTGGCGGCCTGATGCTGGCGCACACCGCCGGTCAGCAGGGCCGTGTCGCCGCCATGACCATTGCCGGCGAGGACATGGTCTACGACCAGGACAAGGACTCCGGGGTGATCTTTACCCGTCCCGAGGCCGCCTTTGTGGGGCTTTCCATGGACCAGGCCAAGGCCCGGGGTATCGATGCCGCCGAGGTCAAGGTGCCCATGAGTGTCGACGCCAAGGCCATGATTACCGGGGAAACTCAGGGACTTATCAAGATCGTCGCGGATAAGGCCAGTCATCGGGTCGTCGGGGTGCACTTCCTCGCCGACCACGCCGATACGTTGATCGGTGAGGCGGTGATGATGGTCTCCGGCAATATGACCCTGGAACAGGTCGGGCAGGCCATACACCCGCACCCGACCCAGACCGAGCTGTTCGGCGAACTGGCGCGCCGGCTGTCGTCGCGTTTAAAACGCTCCGCGCGGCGCAAAAAACCGCAATAGCCGGGTCCTCCGGTATCGACAAGAGGGGCGCAGCAGCGCCCCTTTTTTGTGGTTGGAACGAAAATTGCTTTTTTCCCGCTATGAAAAATAATGTCCTGCTCGTACTGCTTTTTGGCAGCCTGTCGCTGTGGCCGGTCCTGCTCCAGGCCGCGCCGCCGCGCTATGAAAACTGGGGCGACTGGCAGAACAGGGATATGGCCCGCACCAGTGCCCAGACCGCGCCGTCCATGGTTGTGGCCGACAGTGGTGACAGCAGCGTCAAGCCATCTTCGGAGGCCCCCGCCCAGGCCACAGCGAAACCCGCCGCGCAGGTGCAAAAGCCCCGCGACGAAAGCCCTGCCGCTGAGCCAGCCAGGCCTGGCAGCCGCAGCGCCACGGCGGGTAGCGAGGAGGGCACCGCCCTCGGCCCCCCCACCAAAGGCCGGCGCATGCCCACCGCCAGCCAGGACGATCGCCAGACACCACCACCGAGCGCGAAGGTGATTGTCACCCAGGAGCGGCAGACCGAGCCGCCGCCCCCCGTCATGGACGAAAAACTCAGCTGGTGGGAGCGCATGCGGCGTCAGCGTCAGGGTATCCCCCTGAAACCGGTGATTGTGCCCGACAGCCACGTCTACACCGTGCGCTTGCAGGATGGCCGCTGGGACGTTGCCGCGACGCGTCTGGAGTGCAGGCTGACGCAGCGGGTACCACGCCTGGGTGATGTCATGTTCCGGCAAAAGGTCGCCACTGAGCTTGAATTTGTCCTGCAACTGAATCGGCGTTACGAGGAGATCCATCAGGCGAGTTTCGAATCACAGCCTACCCTCTGGGGGCACCAGAGCCACCAGCGGGACATGCCGCTCACGGCCAGCATGCAGCAGTCGAGCATGACTGTGCCGCAAGAGGGGGCCGTGGCACTGATCAATGAATTACTGGCCGGCATGGCGCCGCGCCTGACCTATCGCATGGGTAGTGATGAGCGCAGTGATGAGGTCGTGGTCACCCTGTCGGCGCGGACCTTTGTGGACAAGCTGGAGGAGTTCCAGCGCTGCATCGGCAATCTGTTGCCGTTCGATTTTGAAGAGGTCAAGGCCTCCATTGTCTATTTTAACTTTGACAGCGACACACTCACCGACGAGGCGCAACAGGCCCTGGAACGGGTGGTGGAGTATGTGCGCCAGGATCAAGGCGTCAAAAGTATCGTCATCGAGGGGCATACCGACAGCAAGGGCAAGCGCCGCTACAATCAGCGTCTGGCCGGTCAGCGCGCCGCAGCGGTGGAAAAATTCTTTCTTGACCGTGGGGTCACGAAGTCGCGGCTGGTGCTGCGCGCCGAGGCCTATGGCGCTAAAAAGCCGGCCGCGAGCAATAAATCCGCCGAGGGTCGGGCGCAGAACCGGCGCGTCCACGTCAGTTTGTTCAAATAGGTCCGTCACGGGCATCGTCTGCCCCGTCGCACTTGAGGTATAATTGCCCCATTCAGGAGCGCCCGATCGGGGCGCTTTTTCTTGGCACTTCAGGAGCAACAACATGGGCGATATCAAGAAAGTCGTACTGGCCTATTCCGGCGGGCTGGACACCTCCATCATTCTCAAGTGGCTGGAGGATGTCTATGGCTGTGAGGTCGTCACCTTTACCGCCGACATTGGCCAGGGTGAAGAAGTCGAGCCAGCCCGCGCCAAGGCGCAGGCCATGGGCGTCAAGGAGATCTTCATTGAAGACCTGCGTGAGGAATACGCCCGTGACTACGTCTTTCCCATGTTTCGGGCCAATACGATTTATGAAGGCGAGTACCTGCTCGGTACCTCGATTGCCCGGCCGCTGATCGCCAAACGCCTGGTGGAGATCGCAAAAGAAACCGGCGCCGATGCCATTTCCCACGGCGCCACCGGCAAGGGCAATGACCAGGTACGCTTCGAGCTGGGCGCCTATGCCCTGATGCCCGATGTCAAGGTCATCGCCCCCTGGCGCGAGTGGGAGCTGAACTCTCGGGAAAAACTCATGGCCTATGCCGAGGAACACAACATCCCCGTGGATTTTAAAAAGAAGGGCAAGAAGTCACCGTATTCCATGGACGCCAACCTGCTGCATATCTCCTATGAAGGCGGCATTCTCGAAGACCCCTGGGCCGAGCCCGAAGAAGACATGTGGCGCTGGTCCGTGTCACCGGAACAGGCCCCCGACCAGCCCACCTATGTGGAGCTGACCTACCGCCAGGGTGACATCTGCGCCATTGACGGCCAGGCCATGAGCCCGGCTCAGGTCATGGAATATCTGAATAAAGTCGGCGGCGACAATGGCATTGGCCGTGATGATATTGTCGAGAACCGCTATGTGGGTATGAAGTCACGCGGTTGCTATGAAACCCCCGCAGGCACCATTATGCTCAAGGCCCATCGTGCCATGGAGTCATTGACGCTGGACCGTGAAGTCATGCACCTCAAGGATGAGCTCATGCCGCGTTATGCCAAGCTGATCTATAACGGTTACTGGTGGTCACCGGAGCGTGAAATGCTGCAGAAAATGATCGACGCCTCCCAGGCCACGGTCAATGGTGTAGTGCGCATGAAACTATACAAGGGCAATGTCTACGTGGCCGGGCGCCAGTCGGAGACGGACTCACTGTTCGATGCTAACATCGCCACCTTTGAAGACGATGCCGGCGCCTATAACCAGAAAGATGCCGAAGGCTTTATCAAGCTCAATGCCCTGCGCTTGCGGATTCAGGCAAAGAAAAAAAAACAGGCTTAAGTTCTGCTTGAAGCATAAAGAGAGGCCCGCCTTTATGGCGGGCTTTTTCTTTAGGAAGTTTCAATACTCCCGCGAAAAATAAAATACACCGCCCCGAGCAGACACAGGCCGGCCAGGACAAAGTTGAGCCCGATCTTTTCCTTCATATAAAAAATGGCAAAGGGGATAAAGACCGTAAGGGTGATGACTTCCTGGATAATCTTCAGTTGACCCAGAGTCAGCACCTGATAGCCGACGCGGTTGGCCGGGACCTGGAGCAGATACTCGAACAGGGCAATCCCCCAGCTGAGCAGGGCGGCCAGCAGCCAGGGCTTGTCGTTCATGTTTTTCAGGTGGCCGTACCAGGCCAGGGTCATGAAGATATTGCTCAGGGTCAGGCCACCAACAAAGAGCAGGATATTAGTGTGCATGGCGTGTATTCCCGCAAAGGTGAGGGACATGTATTTGCCGGCAGGCCGGCGCCGTCGCTGTGTTGCCCAGTTCTGCGCGTGCCATAGCACCTCCATAGTAAATCGCTGTTTCGGCTCAGGCGGAATTTATCCCTGAGGGGAGTACCGTGACAAGGAAAATCGTGCCCACTCCGGCACCACCGCTTCCCTCCAGCCCGCTTAGCCTTTAACCTAGAAGCCTGTAAGCCACCCTGCCGGAACCCCAGGACCATGATTGACGCACAACACCTGCTCGACCTCGATCGCCAGCATCTCTGGCACCCATACAGTGCCATGCACTCAGGGTTGCCGGTGTATCCCGTGGTCTCGGCGCAGGGTGTGCGGCTCAAACTCGCCGACGGCCGTGAGTTGATCGATGGCATGGCCTCCTGGTGGTGTGTGATTCATGGCTACAATCATCCGGAAATGAACCGCGCCCTCAAGGCACAGATCGATCAAATGTCACATGTGATGTTTGGCGGCCTGACCCATGCGCCAGCCGTGGAACTGGCCCGGCGTCTGGTCGAGCTGACACCGGCGCCACTGCAACACGTATTCTTTTCTGACTCCGGTTCGGTCGCCGTCGAGGTGGCTATGAAAATGGCCATTCAATACTGGCATGCCCAGGGACAACAGCAGCGACAGCACTTTGTCACCCTCCGCGGTGGCTATCACGGCGATACCCTCGGGGCCATGTCGGTGTGTGACCCGGTGACGGGGATGCACGGTCTGTTTGCGAAAATGTTGAGTCAACAGTTTTTTGTCGAGACGCCCAGCTGCCGTTTTGATGAAACCTGTAGTGAAGTACAGATAGCGCCCATGGCGCAGATGCTGGAACAGCATCAGGAGGAAATCGCCGCGGTCATTGTTGAACCCATTGTTCAGGGCGCCGGCGGCATGCGTTTTTATTCTGCGGACTATCTGTCACGACTGCGCCGGCTCTGTGATCACTACGGGGTGTTGTTGATCCTGGATGAGATCGCCACCGGCTTTGGACGCACTGGTAAACTGTTTGCCTGTGAACACGCGGGCATCGCGCCGGATATTATGTGCGTGGGCAAGGCGCTGACGGGTGGTTACCTGACCCTGGCGGCGACACTGACGACAGAGGAAGTCAGTGACACCATTGGCCGGGGCGACCCCGGCGTATTTATGCATGGCCCGACCTTTATGGCCAATCCCCTGGCCTGCAGTGCGGCACTCACCAGCCTGCGCCTGCTGGAGGAATCACCCTGGCAGCAAAATGTGCAGCGCATAGCCGCCGGGCTGGAGCAGGGGCTGGCGGCCTGTCGAAAGATGGCGCGGGTTCATGACGTTCGCGTGTTGGGCGCTATTGGTGTGGTCGAATTGCACGAAGCCGTGGACATGAAGTCCATTACCGAAAAGTTTGTCGCCGCCGGTGTCTGGGTCCGGCCCTTTGGCAAACTGGTCTACCTGATGCCGCCCTTTATTATTGATGATATCGACCTGCAGCGATTGACGCGCGCGGTCAGCGCCATACTCGCCGAGGATTGATGGGTCCCTGGGCGGCGAATGACGCAGAATTTTCCCCGC
>JAWOIE010000270.1:0-28256 GCA_046484825.1 Gammaproteobacteria bacterium
TCATGACGAGATTCAAGGTCTGTGGACCAAAGGCATTTTCTATATTAAAGCGACCGTAACGGATATCGGCATTGTTGATGAGCTGTGTATGGGTGGTGCTACCGCCATTGAGCGCAAGATTATAGGGCGCCTTCATTAAGGTGCCGTCGCTATCCTGTGGCGCAATACCGATTGTCAGGGGATTGTATGGCCCGTCCAACGTGGCTGCGCGCGCAAACTGGAGCGTATTTGTGATGTTGGCAACGCCATTCACAAATAAGGTGCTGCCGGTGTGAGCGCTGCTCAGGCGCGCGGTGTAGTCAGTATTATTTGCGGTTGCGCCGTAGTTAAAAGTCGCCACACCCGTTGTTGGATCCAGCTTGGCAAAGGCGCCGCTATAATTTTGCGTGACAAGGTCATTATGGTTACGTGCCTCAATGCTATAGGCTAGACGAAAATCCTCATCCATATACGTAAAGGTGTCGAGGCAGCCGGGCAGGTCACTACGATTCGTTAATGTCGGAGCTGAAACGGCAAAATGGTCAGGGGTAAAGCGACCGATATTGGCGCTCGTGCTGGCAGGAATGGTGAGTCCGAAATAGCTGGGCGCAGTAGCGGTAATGGTAAAGACGCCAACTTCATCCAGGGTTTGATTATTTATTACAACCTCACCATTGGCGGTGGCATCAAAATTGATACTGCTCACGCCAAGACTACCGTTAGCCACCGCGGGGGCCACATTGGTGGTGGTTAAGGCCACGGTGTTGAGGCGAAAGTTGGGCGTAGTGGTATAGGTCGGGCCATTGTCACAGGCGGCACGTACTTTGAGATTAAAGCTCTCACCGGTTTTGCGAAACGCCGAACAGGCGGCGCTGGCAGGCGCACAGTCACTATTTGCATCATCGCTGTATACGTACAGGGTTCCGGGCTTGCTGACAAAGGTATCGCTGCCGGTCATGGTAAGACCCGCTTCAGTACCCGTGCCGGTAAATGAGCTATGCAAGACAACTTCACCCGCGTCCTCATAATAAACAGTGACGGCAGCGGTGGCATTCGCATCAAAGCCAAGGCTGACCGGGGTGCCGGGTGAAGTAGTCGCTAACGTAGTATTGACGGCATTATGTGTGAGTCGTAACGACTTAGTGCCTGTATTCGGACTTGAATAGGTGGTCCAGAAATTAATCGTCTCGGTACGATTTTGAAAAGCCGGCACACATTGATCATTGGGCGCCGATTTTTTTACCGCCTGAACAGTAAAGCTGGCAGAGCCTTGACAGGCCGTAATATCCGGGGCGCTATAAATAAAGCCGCTATCGTGAAACGTCAGTACGCAACTATTATTTACGGCGTTCGTATCCACACAGACATTTGAGCTAGTCGGTGCCGGTGAAGAGGATGTGATGCCGAGCGTGTACGCCCCTGCGGTGGTGCGGCGTAATTGAAATGTCCCCGAACCGGTAAAGCTCTGCGAGACGGCGGTGCCGGATGGCGTGGTATTTAAGGTGACGGTAGCGGCATTGGTATAGAGGGTAGAACAATCACTATTGGCGCAGGCGCGAACGGTGACTTCTTCAGGATTACAGGTGAGGGCACTGCCATCATGACGGATTTCATAGTGATGCAGCAGTATGCAAGTCCGTGCCGTACCATCCCAGTTTAGACCGAGTTGATAGTTATCATACATAGTCTTTATCAGATTGGCAGGCAAGGCATTCTTTGAGACAATCACCTCGTCAATTTTGCCGTCAAAGAAATACTGGTTTGAGCCATAGCGTTTGCCGATAACAAGCGGATCGGTTGTTTGCACCAAAGTTGTTGCTGAAAAGAATTGCACGCTGCTTAGACTGCCATTGATATAGAGTTCCAGGTTATAGCCATTGAACACCAGGGCGACGTGGGTCCAGCTGCCTGTGGGGGGCAGGGCGGCAGTGACTTCATAGCGGCCTGCAACAGTCTCGGCACGACCCTTGATGACACCACTCTCGGAAAAGATCCCCATCTGCGCGCGCCCACTACCCCCCGCATGGACCGACTTGGCCATGACCTGGCGGACGCCACCCGCCCAGGTGTCCGGCTGGATCCAGGCGGTATAAGTCAGCGTGGAGCTGCCATTGAGTGAGCTGCTATTCGGTATCTCGAGATAATCATTGCTGCCATCAAAGTTACCGGCATTACAGAGATAGCCTGTGTCCGTTGTCAGGCCATTGTAGGCACGGCCATGATTATTATTGCTGCTGATGTCGATGACATCATTGGATGTACCGCTCCATAGAGATTCATCCATGCGCCATTCGCTGCTGGTATTGGCATTGATTGTCCCGCGCGGGTAACTGTTGGCGAGCGTGGCATTGACCTGGCTATCCAGATAGAGATAGAAATAGACAATCCCGGAAGTACTGGCCGCGTTGGTGGGGACAGAGACCGTCGCCGAGCTATCCCCGGCGGCAATGGTCACGGTACCAGCGGTGTAGGTATAGTCTGTGCCCGCCACGGCGGTGGCATCGAGAGTGCGGTAGTCAACCGCCACGGCATAGGACTTTGGCGCACCCTCAAGCGTAAAGGTAAAGACGGCGGTCTGACCCTTTGTGACGATGACATCGGCCACAGTGATCACCGGTGCCGGTGAACCGTCCGGCGCCTCATCATTGGTATCTTCCTCTGTAGGCGGTGCCGCGGCCGACGTCGCGCTGTCCCAGTCACCGCTGCCATCCGGTGAGCGAAACAGAAATTTGGCGCTGCCCCCCGGGGCGTTGGCCTGCGTATCATAAGGCAGACCGTTGATGGTGCAGCCCAGCTGGGTCTCCACCGCGCTGCGCCCGGAGACGCTCAGGTAATCAATGACATTGTTAGCGGCGTCGAGCAGGACCGCATCAAAGCCGGTATTGAAGTTGAAATAACGACCGATGGTGCCGTTTTTCAGCACCAGCCACGGCAGACCGTCTTCGGCGAACGTGCTCAGGGAAACCGTGCCACTACAGCCGTCATTATCATTCTGGTTACCGGGCGCATTATATTCACAGACGCGAATGCTCCAGGTGTCGTATATAGGTGAGGTGATGGCGGGGTCCATGACCTTGACTTCGACAAAGTCATCCGGGTCGTTGGCCTGATTGGCCCGGTCTTTGAAGAATTCATTGAGCGAGGCCCGGCCGGCATAAGGTGACAGCGTACAGTCGGCGGCATAGGAGACCGCTGGCAGCAGCAGTAGCAAGCCCAGGGCATGGCGATATAGAAGTTGCCAGCGTGTACATGATATTGAGGTCAGAAGACTCATGGTAGGCACACCTAAAACTCAAAGCGCAGTTGCAGGTTGCGTAGTGCAAATTCCGGATCGCTACTGATACCGTACCGGCCGGCGGCCTGGATTAGATAGAAGTTGCGTCCCTCAAGAGTACGAGATGAAATGTCGGTCGTTCCTGTCGTATTGATCAGGCCCGCACTGCTGAAGGTCAGGGTGTGTGCCCCGTTGGCCGCCGCACCGGCATACGCCGCCTGGTACATGCCCCATTGCAAAGCCGAATGCGCGGCAAAATAGGCCTTGACCGATGTCACCTCCTGGCCAATGGATTGCTGGCTGGTGGTGGTTAACTGTAGAAGGCCCGTACCCAATAATGCCATGACAACAATGATAAAAAGAGCACCGACCAGGGTAATACCCTTCTGGTCACGCAGGGAGAAGGAGATATTTGAATGCTGCGATTGATTAAGAAACATTGTAGACATGAACCTCATGGCTGATACGGATGGTCTCGCCCTGGTCGGTAATGGTCAGATCAATGCGCAATAGTCCCGCGCGCTGCTGGCTGCCCGGATCATAAGTAAAGCTACAGGCGGTAACATTTTCCAGCAATAACGGCGGCGTGGCTTCATTAGGTGTGTCGGGTGTCGCAAAATTACTCGTGGCGCGAAGTAGATTTCCCCCCTGGCAGTAAAACAGGGTCGCGGTGGGTTCAATAATATGAAAGCGGCGGTTGGGGGAGTGTTGTGGAAAGGTGCCGCTGGCAAACTGGATGACGTCGGTATCATTGACGCTATCACCATCGACATCCTTTTGTGCAATGCCGGTGATCTGCTTGCGACGACTGCCGATAGTATAAAGGGAGCTGTTGTTGAGGTTATAGACCACCACCCAGTCATTGACGTTGGCACCGAGCCCGCTGCCGGAGATCACATCGAAGCTGCTGGCGGCGCCAACAGACGGTACCGGTAAGGGCGCGCGGGCCACGCCCGAGGCATAGACGCCGCTCTGGTCCTGATAGCGCCCGGCGTCCTTGACCCGCATAAAATAGAGTGTCGGCGCAGTATTATTACAACTGCCCGCCAGGCGGGTACAAATGCTATTGGGCAGGGCGTGGCGTACCTCGCGCTGAATGCGCTCAATGGCCAGTCGAGCACTCGATTGCAGGCGGTCACGGCGGACCTGGTTGTTATAACCTTCCATACTGCTACTGATAATCGAGGCCGTCATGGAGCCGACAATACCCAGCAGTACGATGACGACGATGACTTCGATCAGGGTAAAGCCGCGGGCGCGCATCAGAAGTTGGTCCTGTAAGCGGAAAAGACCATGCGGGAGCTCAAATGGTCGGTAACAATGACATCAATGCGTTTGGCATCGTTTGCCAGAACCGTGGTACCGGTGCCCGGCGCCACGCTGTTCAGTTCATTACCGGCAAAGGCGACGCGGATACACACCGCAAAGCCGGCATACTCGCCGGCGATGCTGGTCCCCGCCGCATTCAACATGGGCTGACAGGCCGAGGTGCAGGCGGCGTCGGCACTGGTAACGTTGTTGCCGCAATAAGAAATATTGTGATAATCATCCACATCATCAAAGGTCGTGCGGTTCTCGCCCGGTTCGGCCTGCAATCCCGCACTCGCCGCATCACTTGAAGCGCAACGACTCCCAGTCGCATAGGTCACACAGCCGCCACCATTGGGGGTGTTGTTGTCATAGGCCTTGAGTATGATCTCCTCCAGAAACGACTGGCCCAGTTCAATGGTCCGCAGGCGGATCATGGGGTCGGCGCTGTAACGGCTGCTGGTGAGATAAATCCCCAGCACGGCCACCAGCGCCACCGAGACAATGCTGATGTAGATCACCAGCTCAATGAGCGTCACACCGCGTTGCCGATTAGAGACGGTGGGCATAGCCGGTCTCCTCTTCGATGCGGACCGTAAACGCGCCGCCCGCAATGCTAATGTCGGTACGGTTATTGGGCAGAGGTCGCCCCAGACTATCAAAGGTGATCGTGACGCTGCCGGCGCTAATGCCACCGGGCAGGTTGACACTGTAGGTGCCGCTGCCATTGGGATTGGCGACTACCACTACTGGTGGGCCGACGGCCTGCACCTGATAGTGATTGCCGGTAATGACGACCTGCACATCACCCCCGCGCGCCATGGCCAGTTGCTGGGCATAACGAAACGCCGTGACCAGCTCCTCGGCGGCATTGCGTTCGGTAAAACCCGAGGTTTGAAAAAAGCGCGGCGCGGCCACAAAGGCCAGGATACCGACCAGCAAGATGGTCACCACCAGCTCCACCAGGGTAAACCCTGATTGAAAAACCGGCGATCGCCGGTTTATTGGTTGCCGATTGGGCTTAGCCATAACGTCTACGCCGACTAATGTCGGCGTAGTTTTATATATTATGGTGTATCGTCAATGACGATAGCGCCAGTTCCTGGTGTATACGTTATAGTCATACCTGGTACCGTTGCGTAGGTGTATACACAGGAAGGTGTAGCATCAATTGCTATTGCATAATCTGCGCCTGCTGTAACAGCGGCTGCGGCAGTACCAACATTGGTTGATGGAGGACTTTGCATCAAACCGGTCCAAAGGGCTGTACAATCAGCTTCATCGTTGAACGTACCATCTGTGCCAACTGGCCAGCCAGTATTGTTAGTTTGGATAGTACCATCACCAAAATTTGCGACTACAGCTGCTGTTGTACTTCCTTGGGCTAGCCAGCCAGCGCGCGCCAATGCTACGCCAGCAGCAAAGCCGCCACCGGCACCATTCAGTGCAGCAATATGTGCTTGTTGGTTAACATTTAAAAATCTTGGTAAGGCAGTTGCTGACAGTATTCCCAAAATCAGGATCACCACCACCAGCTCGATCAGGGTAAAACCACGTGATTGTTGTAACATTTTGACTCTCCAGGGGTTGGTCCATTACGGCAACCGCAGTCGCCTGAACATGTGATTTCGCGCCGCCGCAGCGGCAATAACAGACCCTTTTCAGGGGAATTTCCTTATTACTGGTCTATCGACAGAAAAGCAGAAAAACTTTAATTATTTTAGGCTCTTATCAGGATAAGTAACAGTATACTGCTAATTGCCGCAATGACCAGGCCCATAAGGCGAGGGTTTTGCTGTAGCAGGTGGTCCAGGGGGTTGAATTCCTGACTCAGAACGCGCGATTTCTGTCGGGTTGAGACCCACTGGTTCGCTCTTGTTTCCAGTGGTTTCAACAGGCTGGGGCGGACAACACAGGCCAGGCCAATGAAAAATATAGCCATTCCTGCAATCCACAGGAACCAGAACAGGGACTCGGCCAGCCAGGCCCACACGGCAGGGGTATTGGCCTGTACATGACCGGGGAGCTGCCCGTTCAGTACCAGCAGGCCGATAGCACCCAGCATGAGCACCACGCCAACGGGCCGGGCGTGGCGATAAAAGTAGCGATCTATGTTCACGGGCACTTCCAGCGGCCGTGCTATCTTTCGACCGGAAAAGCGAATATTGAGGCGGTGTTGTAGTGACAATGCCCGGCTGGGGGCAATGACGAGCAACAGGCCAAATAGCCAGACGGCCGCAACGCTAATCTGAATAAACAGGACAATACTGTCAAACAGCCAGGCAGTGAGTTGTGGTGACATGCCGGGGACTCCTCAAGGCGGTGGTGGTTGCCAGGTGTAGGCTTCCGCCGGAACCAGATCGATACCGCCAATGTCGTCGATGCCGCGATCAAAGCGTTGATTACCATTGTTGTCGGTATAGACCAGCTGGATACGATAGCGAATCCGCGGCGCACCTTCCAGGCTTGTGGAAAAGCCATCGGTATATTTCAAACGATATACTAAAAGTTGTGTGTCGTTGTCGTAGTACCAACGGCCATCCTCTACAGGTTGATGTTTATTGTCGACTTCACCCAGATAGTTGGCAGGTGCCTGTGCCAGGAGCTGCATCGGGTTTGTCCCGACAAGGTTGGGTAGCAGGGAAAGTTGCTGGCGTAAGGCCAGGCGCGTTGTCTCCAGGCCCAGGGCCGTACGCATGGCGCCAACCACGGTTTGCATACTGGCGCGCTCGGCGACGACACTCCATTGCCAGAATCGATTGACGGCAACAATACCAATCGTGGAAATAATGCTGATGACGACTACCAGTTCCAGCAGGGTAAAACCGCGTTGCCTGAGTCGTGGTAGCCGCATGATTAGAAAAAGAACCCGCCAGGAGTGCCGTCCCGGCGCGATAGCGTATTTAGGGCATCTGCCTCGTGCGGGGACCGTGCCTCGGCGAGAGACGGAATAGACAGCAGGAAATTATTTCGCTGCATTGATCAGGTCCCACATGGGCAGGAACACGCCCAGCGCCAGCACCAGCACCATAATGCCAATGACAATAATCAGCAGCGGCTCGAGTTTGCTGGAGAGGCTTTTGAGGTCGTAGTCCACCTCGCGATCATAAAAGTCGGCCACCTGTTCCAGCAGGTCATCCACCGCACCGCTCTCCTCGCCCACGGCCAGCATCTGAATGACCAGCGGGGTAAACATCTGGGTGGCAGCGGCGGTGTGGGTCAGGGTATCGCCGCGCTCGACACCGATGCGCATGTCGTTAATGTTTTTACCCACAAAGGTATTATCGACGGCCTTGGCGACCAGATTCAAACCCTGCACCAGAGGCACGCCGGCGCGCAGGGCCATGGAGAAGGCGCGGCCAAAGCGCGCCAGCAGGGCGCGTTGTAAAATACTGCCGACCACCGGCTGTTTCAGTTTGAGGCGGTCCCAGTGATAGCGGCCGCTCTCGGTGCGCAAATATTTTTTGCCGACAAAGATGCTGACCATGAGGCCCAACAACAGGAAGGGCCAGGCAGCGACAAAAAAATCCGACAGGCCAATCAGCATCCGTGTGGGCAGAGGCAGTTCCGCGCCAAAACCGGCAAAGACCTTGGTGAAGGTGGGAATCACCCAGATGTTAATGATCAGCATGGCCACCGAAATGGCGCCGATGACAAACAGTGGATAGCGCATGGCGGATTTGACCTGGGCGCGTGTCTCCCGCTCTCGCTCCAGATAGTCAGACAACTGCAAAAAGGCATCGTCCATGTTGCCGGTGTTTTCACCGACCTGCACCATGCTGACAAACAGACTGCTAAAGACGTGCGGGTGTTGATTGAGTGCGCGAGACAGCTCATAGCCCGACTCCAGGTCGTTGGCGATCTGTTTGAGTGCGGTCTTGAACTGGAAATTCCGCGTGGTCTCGGACAGGCCATTGATGGCCCGAATGATCGGCACCCCGGCGCGTAGCAGGGTATACATCTGGCGGCTAAAGAGAATAATGTCTTCCAGCTTGACCGGACGCGATTCCTGATAGCGGCTGGCGAGTTGTGCCAGGGGATTGATGGATGGTTGATGTTCGTTGATATCGATCGGCGTGATGCCCTTGCTTTGTAGCTGCAGGGCGACGGCATCGGCACTGGTCGCTTCGACCTCGCCCTCAATGGCACCGCCGGCCCGATCGCGACCCTTGTAGATAAACTGTGGCATGTTAAGAGGCTATTTCCTCGACATGGGTCTCGGGCAATTCGATCTCATCCACAGAACTGGAGACGCGCATGACCTCTTCCAGTGAGGTTATGCCCTGACGGGCATAGTCGAGGGCGTGGGTGGAAAAGGGCCGAAAGAATTTGGCCTGTCGGGCGGCGCGCGAAAACCCCGAAACATCTTCACGCCGCAGGGCGTCGGCCAGGGTTTCGTCAAATTCGAGCAACTCAAACACGCCGATACGTCCGGCATAGCCGGTGTTGTTACAGTGCGGGCAACCGTTGCCACGATGAAACTGGATGTTCATTTCCTGATCGTCGAGCAGGTTGAGCAACCAGGCCATTTCATGGCTATCCGGTTGATAAGGGGTCTTGCAGCTTTCACAAATACGTCGCACCAGACGTTGGGCAATAACACAGCGCAGGGCACTGGCCAGGAGATAACCCTCGGTCCCCATATCCAGTAAGCGGTTGACGGTGGCAATGGCATCATTGGTATGCAGGGTCGACATGACCAGGTGACCGGTCATGGAGGCGCGCAGGCCGATCTCGGCGGTTTCGTGATCACGCATTTCCCCGATGAGGACGATGTCCGGGTCCTGACGCAGGGCAGAGCGCAGGACACTGGCAAAGGTCAGGCCGATCTGTGCATGCACCTGCACCTGGTTAATGCGGGGCATGCGATATTCCACCGGGTCTTCGACCGTGATTATTTTTTTACTGGGCTCGTTGAGTTCCCTGAGCGCGGCATACAGGGTGGTGGTCTTACCACTACCGGTCGGGCCGGTGACCAGGATCATGCCGTAGGGGCGGTGAATGTGATTACGAAAACGCGCCACGATCGTCTCCGGCATACCCAGCTGTTCCAGGTTGAGCATGTCACCGGATTGATCCAGCAGGCGCATGACCACGGATTCCCCATGTTGTATGGGCATGGTCGAGACACGCACATCAATACTGCGATCCCGCACACGGATATTAAAGCGGCCATCCTGCGGCATGCGCTTCTCGGAAATGTTCAGGCCCGACATGAGCTTGAGGCGCGACACCAGGGCGGTGGCAATACGCTTCTCCTTCATGACCTGTTCCTGCAGGACGCCGTCGACACGCTGGCGGATGCGCAGCACAGTCTCATCCGGTTCGATGTGAATATCCGAGGCGCCG
Organism: Gammaproteobacteria bacterium; assembly: GCA_046484825.1. GTDB lineage: Bacteria > Pseudomonadota > Gammaproteobacteria > UBA6429 > Thiohalophilaceae > CAJYAN01. The sequence goes on from JAWOIE010000270.1 coordinate 9,911, forward strand.
ATCTGCACGGCGTCTTCAAACAGTGATTGCAGGAGTTTGACCACAGGGGCATTGACGACATCCTCTTCCTGCCCCAGTTGTGCCAGGTCGAAATCCGTTTCACCCAGTTCATCGTGCAGCTCTTCCGCCAGGGTGGAGATGTCCGAGGTGCGGCGGTAACACTGATCGATGGTGGCGAGTAATTGCGATTCACGTACCACCGCCTGATGAATATTGCACTTGAGCTGTTTGGTCAGTTCGTCATAGGCAAAAATATCGGTGGGGTCGGCCATGCCCACCAGCAGTGAACCGTCGGCCTGTTCCTTGAGGGCCACGACCCGATAACGACGCGCCATGGTCTCGGGGACCTTTTGTACCGTGGCCGGGTCAAATTTGTAGTGCTTGAGATCGATATAGGGGATCTGTAACTGGGTCGAGAGGATCTCCAGCAACTGCTCTTCCTTGATAAAATTTTGCTGGATCAGGCTACGGCCCAGCTTGTGGCCGGTGCGTTTTTGCGCCGCCAGCGCGGCCATGAGCTGTTCCTGGGTAATCGCCCCCTGCTCGACCAGCAGGTCGCCAATACGGATTTTTCGTTTTATTGCCATCTCGCCTCAAATACGCCATTACCACCGGATAGCGGTTGTATCGACTCCGGCGGGAAAAAGCTTGAGTAAAGAATGAGTTGCTTAGCGATTCAGGCTCAGGCTGCCGACTAGCTGGGAGACGCTGGCGAGTTCATGGCGTTGTAAATAATCGACAATGCCGGCATTGATTTTGGGACACACCAGCGGGTCGTAGAACAGGGCGGTACCGATGCCGATGGCCGAGGCCCCGGCGATGAGGAATTCGAGGGCGTCCTCGGCGGTGGTAATGCCGCCCTGCCCGATAATCGGAATGCCATGCGCGCGGCAGACCTGATAGACCTGATGTACCTTGAGCAGGGCAATGGGCTTGATGGCCGGCCCGGAGAGTCCCCCCTGATTGTTGCCGATAATGGGGCTGCGGGACTCAATGTCGATGGCCATGCCCATCAGGGTATTGATCACGGCAAAACCGTCCGTGCCGGCCTCGATACAACGTCGGGCATTTTCGGCGATATTGGTCTGATTAGGCGATAACTTGGTGATAAGGGGTTTTTGGGTAACCTTGCGGCAGGCCGCCACGACGCGCGCCGACATGTCCGGGTCGTTGCCAAAGGCGACCCCGCCCTCCTTCACGTTGGGGCAGGAGATGTTGATCTCCATGGCGTCGATGGGCGAGTCATCAAAAATGCGCGCCACCTCGGCGTACTCCTCCACCGTCGAGCCGGAGAGGTTGGCGATAAAGCGGGTCTCGGAAAAATCCAGCGAGGGCAGGATGTTATCGACCACATGGCGGGCGCCGGGATTTTGCAGGCCAATGGCGTTGAGCATGCCGTCCGGGGTTTCATAGACCCGGTGCGGGGCGTTGCCCAGACGCGGCTCCAGGGTCGTGCCCTTGAGGCAGACGGCACCGACATCACGATTGGAGAAGCCTTTGACACGGGTGTATTCCTCACCAAAACCGACGCAACCGGAAAGCAGCACCAGCGGGGAGTGGAACCTCATGCCGCAAAATTCGGACGTGAGCAGGTCGGTAGCGTCGTTGGCCATGGAGACTTCCTGATAGTTTTTTAGCGCGCTCGATTATAGCGTAAGTCGTGGCGCAGGTTAGCGGCAATCTTGGTGGGGCACACTAAGAGTCGGCGAGCCGGTACCAGGCGGCCGCATTGGCATAGCGGATTTTATGGCACAGGGTCTCATCAAACAGCGATTCGATCAGGTGCAGGTCCGCCATGGCAAAGGCGCGGGGGGCGCGGGTGCCGGGCAGGTCGGTGCCAAACAGCAGGGCCTCCGGGTTGATGGCGCTGATCTGACGCAGGGCGGCGGCCACATCCAGCTCAAGTCGGCCAAAGCCACTGGCCTTGACGCGCACCCCATGCTCGACGAGTTTTAACAGCGTGGCAAAGCCAGCGGCCGAGAGCCCCAGGTGATCAATGCTGACCCTGGGTAACTGTCTCAAGGTGGGATACAGGCCATCCAGCTCGGCGGAGTCAACATACAGCTCCACATGCCAGTGGGCCAGCTCATAAACACGCTGCGCCAGCGACGCCAGATGGCGAATGTCCGCGGAGCCGCCGCGGTGCAGATTAAAACGCACCGCGCGCACCCCGGCCCTGTCGAGGTCGAGAATCTCGGCGTCGCTACAGCTGGCGGGTAACTGCGTGACCCCGACAAAGCCGGGGCCGAGTTGCTGGAGCGCGGCGAGCAAATAGCCTTGATCAAAGGCCTGAAAGGAGCCAGAGACTACGGCGCCACCGACAAGGTGAAGCGCGTCGGTCTGTTGCTGGTAGTCCGCGACACTATATTTCGCGGGTACAAAACCGTGGTTTTCAACCAGCGGAAAGCGCCTGTCGATGATATGAAAGTGACTGTCAAACAGCTTCACCGTTACGGACTAGCGCGTAACCAGAATTATTGATGCTGCGATCGCTTGATGAATTCGCGGGCGCGCTGCACCTTGTCCACACAGTTTGGGTACTTGCCGAATTCATACTGGATCTTGGCGGCGCCTAACAGACTGACCGCCTTGGTATATTCAACCGTGCCGCTAAAGCCCTTGGCGTTGGCAAAGTCGAGTTCCTCATGGGCGATCTTGAGGCCCTGCTCACACTGATGAGCAATGGTGCTATTGGGGTTACCGGCACAGGCGCCGAGGACCAGGCCCAGCAGGCAGAGTAGCGTGAGTTTTATGCGCATGACCGTTTCCTTCTGGTGAAGTGATAAAACATTATACAACCGTTGCAGAGTAGCCCAGGTGTATGGGTTATGATACTAAAGCTTAGGCTGATTGTGTTTTATGCGGTTCATCACACGGGGAAAAAATGGTGTTTCATCTGGTTCTGTATCAACCTGAGATCCCCCCTAACACCGGCAATATTATTCGCCTCTGCGCCAATACCGGCTGCCATCTGCATCTGATCCAGCCCCTGGGTTTTGCCCTCGACGACAAACGCCTGAAGCGCGCGGGGCTGGATTACCGTGAATACGCCAATGTCCAGCAGCACGAGAGCTTCGATGCCTTTCTGGCACAGGTCGCTCCGGCACGGGTCTTTGGCCTGTCGACCAAGGGCCGTCGGGGATTTTATGAGGGGCACTACCAGGCGGGCGATGCCTTTGTCTTTGGTCCGGAGACCCGCGGCCTGTCCGAGGACCTGCGGCAGCGGCTGGGTGCCGAATCGGTGCTGCGCCTGCCCATGCGGGCGGAGAATCGCAGTATGAATTTGTCCAATAGCGTCGCGGTGGTGATCTACGAGGCCTGGCGGCAGTGTGGCTTCGCTGGCGCCGGGGATTGACTCCCCATTTAAGGGCATCGCGGCACGGTGGTGTTATGGCGGGAGCTCGCGCACAGTTTTGACAATTGTTGACAATGTCTGACTGGTATAATCGGATAAAGCCGTTACACTCTTATTAATACCGTCGTCCACGCCCTCCCTGATGGATGGCGGTAATCCGGTTTTCCCCAAACCGGGTTGATACTTGTAGCCCCGGTCACCCCCCCCCTATCCCATATGACCGGGGCGATTTTTTCAATCACTATCGGCTTGCTCGTTGGCATCTCGCGGCGCGGTTGCCGTTGCCGACAACGCCCCCTCATCCCACGCCAGCCACTCGTCGAGCTTTTTTTGCGCCTCTTCGACGCCGTCGCGCTTTAACGAGGAAAACAGTTGCGCGCTGATGCCCTCGAATTCCATTAAGTCACGGTTCAGCTTCAGCAGGGTACTCTTGGCAGCACCACGTTTGAGCTTGTCGGCCTTACTGAGCAGAATATGGACGGGGAGCTTGTGGTGAATGCACCAGTCGAGCAGGATCTGGTCAAACTCGGTCATCGGTCGACGTATGTCCATGATCAGGACAAGGCCTTTTAAGGCTTGTCTTTCAGTGAGATAGGTCTGCATGGCCTGCTGCCACTTGAGCTTGGTGGCCTCGGGCACCTTGGCGTAGCCATAGCCGGGCAGGTCAACCAGGCGACGGTGATCATCAAGGCGAAAAAAGACCAGGTGCTGGGTGCGCCCCGGGGTTTTACTGGTGCGCGCCAGGGCCTTGCGCCCGGTGATGGTATTGAGGGCACTGGACTTGCCGGCGTTGGAGCGCCCGGCAAAGGCGACCTCATAACCCTCATCCGGGGGTGCCTGTCGCGGGTGCGGTACACTGAGCAGGAATTCGGCTTGCGCGTAACGGGCGGGGTTTCTGACTGAAGTCATAGGTCTTTGTTCTCTTGACCACGGCGGGTCTTAATTGGTATATAAGAGCCGCAAAATTTTAACGAGTTTCGGGCCGCAGTTGGGCATTATGAACCAGTTGGCGAATCGAGGCATTATTCAGGTCCAAAATATAATTGAGGAGTTTCCCTAAGATGAAAAAGACAATCGCAGTGGTTTCCGCTATCGCGCTGTTCGGTGCCATGGGCGTAGCTCAGGCTGACGATACGTACAGAAAGTCATGTGCCAGCTGTCATGCCGCAGGCGTTGCCGGTGCACCCAAGACCGGTGACAAGGCTGCATGGGCTGACCGCATTGCCCAGGGCAATTCCAAGCTATATGAAAACGCCATCAAGGGTTACAAAGGTAGCAAGGGCTTCATGCCGGCCAAGGGCGGCAATGCCAGCCTGAGTGACGACGCTGTTAAGGCCGCTGTAGATTACATGGTAGCCCAGTCACAATGAAATTGAGCAAAATCGTAATTGCCGGCGCCTTACTGGCGTTGGCAGGTTCTGCATTTGCTGCTGGTGACGTCAAGGCAGGCAAGGCCAAGGCCAAAGCCTGTTTTGACTGTCATGGCGTCAATGGGGTGAGCACCAACCCTCTCTGGCCAAAACTGGCAGGACAACACGCAAAATATACCGTTAAGCAACTGGATGATTTCAAAACCGGTCTGCGTAAAGACCCGGTTATGAGCACACAGGTTGCTGCGCTGAGCGATCAGGACATGGCGGATCTGGGTGCCTTTTTTGCGGCCCAGCAGGTCAGTCTTGGCGGTGCCGATGAAACGTTGGTGGAAGCGGGCAAAAAGATCTACCACGGTGGCATCAAGGACAAGAAGGTTGCGGCCTGCATGGGCTGTCACGGCCCTGCCGGCAACGGTAATCCACCCGCGGGTTTTCCCGCCCTGAACGGGCAGTATGCGGCTTATGTTAGCAAGACCATGCAGGATTTTCGCAGTGGTGCGCGTAGCAATGATCCCAATAAAATGATGCGGGATATTGCCAGCCGCATGTCAGATGCTGATATTAAGGCGGTCGCCGCCTATATTCAGGGTTTGCACTGAACGGAACGCGGCACCGCAATAATCGCAATATAAAAAGGGTGGTCTTTATTTTAAAGACCGCCCTTTGTTTTTTGTGTAAGGTACGTCTGCGATTGAATCAGCAAGGTTGGACTCGTGTCAGAGAATAGTACAAGCAAGAAAAAATCCGAAAATGTCTGGTTGACCTTTCTGGGGTCAATGAACCTGGCCATCACCTTTCTGGTCGTGCTGGCGATTGCCTCGGTGATTGGCACCGTGCTGCAACAAAACCAGCCGTATACCGATTACATCATCAAGTTTGGCCCCTTCTGGCATGAGGTCTTTGTCACCCTTGGCCTATACGACGTCTACGGGGCGGTCTGGTTTCTGGTGTTGCTGGGCTTTTTGCTGCTCAGCACCTCGGTATGTGTCTATCGCAATACCCCTATTATCCTGCGTGACGTTTTGCATTTTCGCCTAAAGACCCAGGAAAAGTCCCTGCGTACCATGGCTAACAAGCAGGAATGGCTGGTGGACCAGGACATAGAAAAGACCGAACAGAGCGTCCGTGGTTTTTTTCAGGTCGCCGGTTATCGCCTGCGGAGCAAGGACCACGGGGACCATCGTCTGTTTGCCATGATCAAGGGCGGTCTGAACCGTTTTGGCTATGTCTTTACGCATGTTGGTATTGTGGTCATCTGTATCGGCGGTCTGATCGACGGTAATTTGCCATTGAAAATCAAGGAATGGCGGGGCGCCATTGCGCTGGAGACACGCGACATCATGGCCAATGAAGTGCCGGACAAGAGTCGTCTTAAGCCGGCGGATAACTTTTCCTTTCGTGGCTCCATTACCCTGCCTGAGGGCAGCATGAGCAACCTGGTCTTTCTCAACGTGCGCGATGGCTACCTGGTACAGGAATTACCCTTTACCGTAGAGCTCAAGGATTTTCGTGTGGAGCACTACCCTTCAGGTCAGCCGAAGTCCTTCGAGAGCGATCTGATTATCCGTGACGAGCAGCTGGAGACGCCGCTGGAGAAGACCATTGCGGTGAACTACCCGTTGATTTATCGCGGTCACACCATTTACCAGGCCAGTTTTGGCGATGGTGGCTCAAAGCTGCAACTCAAGCTATGGCCGTTTTTTGATCCGCAATTAAAGACCGTGACCATCGATGCGGAAGTCTTTACCAAGCGTGAGCTACAGATCGTCGATGAGGTCATCACGCTGGAAGCGGCTGAATTTAAGGCCTTTAATGTCTTTCCTGCGGAAGAAGGCAGTGGCAAGAAATTTAACAATTATGGTCCCAGCTTTGTCTTCAAGCTGCGCGATGCCAGTGGTGTGGGCATAGAGTATCTCAACTATATGTTACCGGTAGAGCAGGATGGCCGCATGTTCTTTATCAGTGGCGTGAGAAGGTCGGTGGCGGACCCCTATCGGTATCTACATATACCCATGGACCCGGAGGGCAAGGTCGACCGTTTTATGAAGTTTCATGCCATGCTGAGCGATGCCAAGCGCATAGAACAGATTGCCCGGCGCAATGCCAGTAATGCCCTGCAGAGCGCCAACCTGAATACCGAGGAAATGCGTGAGCGCATTGTGACCTCTATGGGTCACCTGGTGCGGCTGTATGTGAACGGCGGTTTTGCCGCCATTGATGAGGACATTCGCCAGCGTGTACCCGGCGACAAGCAGGCCAACGTGGCCGAGGCCTATATCAAGATCCTGCGTAACGTGATGCAGGCGGCCTATATCGAACTCCTCCGAGAGGAAGGTGCGGACACGAGCACAATGACCGCTCTGGACCAGCAATTTTTTGAGGATGCCATGACCAATCTGGCGGGGATCAGCAAGTATGGCGCGCCGTTTTATGCCCAGCTGGAGTCCTTTGAGCACCGCGAGGCCTCTGGGCTGCAAATTACCCGCTCGCCGGGCAAGAATATTGTTTATCTGGGCTGTGTTATGCTCATTATCGGTATTTTTATGATGTTTTATATTTTGCCACAGCGACTGTGGCTAATGCTCAAACCGGTCGACGGCAAGCTGCAATTAATCCTGGCCGGGAGTGGCATGCGTAACAAGGAAGATTTTAGTAAGCACTTTGTCGAGCTGAGCAAGGCTTTTGAACTTAAGGTGATTGAGGCTGCCAAAAGGCAGTAGCAAGCGCGAGGGGAACCTAAAATGAACACGAATCAAGATGTACTGCCTTCATCGTTTGAACGTTGGTCCTGGGTCAAGCGGCTAAACCTCTGGGATGCCCTCTGGGCCGTGGCGGTGCTGGTGGGCGCAGGCTACGCCTATCATCGCTATTCCAGCCTGATGGACGGCTATGAAGTCGGCATCTTGTTTGGTACGGCGCTCTCCGTGATTGCCATGGGCTGGTTCTGGAAATCCTTTCGCACCATCTCCATCGCGGTAGCCCTGGTCAGTCTGTGGGCCATCAGTCTGTATGGGGCCGACCTGGCGGCGGGTGAACAGAAATTTCTGCTCAAGTTTCTCATTTCCAGTCAGTCGGCCACCATGTGGATGAGCGCCCTGTTTGTGCTGGCGACGGCGACGTATTTCATCGCCACCTTCCGCGACAATGAATTTGTCGGCAAGGTCGCCACGGCCATGACCTGGACGGCAACGGCCATGGGTTTTATTGGTTTGATGGTGCGCTGGCGTGAGACATATTTGCATGGGGCGGATATCGGTTATATCCCGGTCAGCAACCTCTATGAAATCTTTATCCTGTTTGCCGTGATTACCGCTCTTATCTATTTATATTACGAACAAAAATACCAGACCCGGAAAATGGGGGGCTTTGTCCTGTTGGTGATTACCGCCTCGGTCGTCTTCCTGCTCTGGTATCACTTTGAAAAGGGCGCGCACGAGATTAAACCGTTGGTGCCGGCATTACAGAGTTACTGGATGAAGATCCACGTGCCGGCGAATTTTGTCGGCTACGGTGCCTTTGCCCTGGCCGCCATGCTGGGGGTGGCCTACCTGTTAAAAGACAAGGCGGTGCGGGCCAATCCACAGGGTTATATGGCCCGCCACCTGCCGGACCTCGACATGCTCGACGATGTGATGCACAAATCCATTGCGTTGGGTTTTGCCTTTTTTACCATTGCCACGGTGTTGGGCGCCATGTGGGCCGCCGAGGCCTGGGGTGGGTACTGGTCCTGGGACCCGAAGGAGACCTGGGCGCTGATCGTCTGGTTAAACTATGCGGCCTGGTTGCATATGCGTCTGACCAAGGGGTGGCGCGGTACGGCGCTGGCCTGGTGGGCTGTCATTGGCCTGCTGATCACAACCTTCGCCTTTCTGGGGGTGAATATTTTTCTCTCCGGCCTGCACTCATATGGTGAGTTGTAACCGGGAAGCAGGCTAAAGGAAGTGTGCAGTGGTTTAGCATGTCACAGCACACAGCGGTGCCGCGCCTTTCGATGGCGGACCCGCGATTGAACGTATACGGTAGCTTTATTTCGGATCACTTGAGATAGTAAAGAAACAATGAGGGACGCGAGATGTTAGTGCATGCAAGAGTCTGGTTAACCGGCATATTATTGCTACTGGCCATGCCACTATGGGCCGCCGGCTATGATGAAGGTATCGAGTACAAGAGCGTTTCCCCCAGAGTCGCCAACCATATTGACGACGGCAAGACCGAAGTGGTGGAAATGTTCTGGTACGGCTGTTCACACTGTTTTGCCTTTGAGCCTAATCTGCACGAGTGGCTAAAGACCAAGCCGGCAAATGTGAATTTTGTCCGGGTCCCGGCCGTGTTTAATCCGCGCTGGGGGCTGCATGCCCGTGCCTATTACACCGCGGAGGTCCTGGGCGTACTGGACAAGACCCACCAGGCCCTGTTTGACGCCATGCACCTGAAAAAACAGAAAATGGAAAGCAGCGATGAGCTGGCGAGCTTTTTTGCCGCGCACGGTGTCAGTAAGGAAAAGTTTATCGAGACCTTCAACTCTTTTGCCGTCGATGCCAAGGTCCGGCGCGCCACCGACCTGACCCAGCGTTATGCCATCGATGGTGTGCCGACCCTGATCGTCAATGGCAAGTATCGTACCAGCGGCTCCATGGCGGGCAGTCGTGAAAAAATGCTGCTGGTGGTGGACCACCTGATTAAGCAGGAAGCCAAAGACTAAGGTCCGAGATAGTTCCCACTCCTGCGGCCCGCTCCGCCGCGATAAAACCCGGTGCCTGGGGGTAAAGCGGTGGCGCAGGCTGCCGATATCATTAGCAGTAGTTAATGGCCAATTCACGACAAGGAGAGCCGCATGCGAGCAGCCGAGCTGTTTGTAAAATGCCTGGAAAATGAGGGCGTAGAATATATTTTTGGTATCCCCGGCGAGGAGAATCTCGACGTCATGGATGCCCTGCTTGATTCCCCGATTAAATTCATTACCGTGCGTCACGAACAGGGCGCGGCCTTCATGGCGGACGTCTACGGGCGTCTGACCGGCAAGGCGGGTGTCTGTCTGGCCACCCTGGGGCCCGGCGCGACCAATCTGATCACCGGCGTGGCCGATGCCAATATGGACCACGCGCCATTGGTGGCGATTGCCGGTCAGGCCAGCACCCATCGCCTGCACAAGGAGTCACATCAGGTGCTGGACCTGGAGGAGATCTTTCGGCCCATTACCAAGTATTCCTCACGCCTGTTGACGCCGGACATTATCCCGGAGGTAGTGCGCAAGGCCTTCAAGGTGGCGCAGACCGAAAAGACCGGCGCGACCTTTATCGAGTTTCCGGAAAACATCGCGGAAATGGACATCGACGCCGAGCCGCTGTTTGTCAAACACCCGCACGCCTCCGAGCCTGCCGGGGAGCGGGTGGAGCGCGCCGCCGAGCTCATCTCCGCCGCCAAAAATCCGATTATTCTCGCCGGTAATGGCGTGATTCGCAGCAAGGCCTGGAAGCAGCTGGCCGACTTTGCCGAGGAGCTGCGCATCCCTGTCGCCAATACCTTTATGGCGAAGGGGGTGGTGCCCTTCAAACATACCATGGCCCTGGGCAGCGCCGGCTTGCAGGCCAAGGACTATGTCAGCTGTGGCTTTGACCGTGCCGATGTCATTATCTGTATCGGTTATGACCTGGTGGAATACCATCCCTACCTGTGGCACCCGACCAAAGACCGCATCATTATTCATATCGACCAGTCGCCGGCCGAGGTCGATGCCTATTATCCGGTGCACGTCGGCGTGATTGGTGACATCAAGCATTCGCTGCTGCGCATCATGAAACTGGCCAGCCCGCATACCGGCAGCGCCATGCGGGCATTACGCGAGGCACTGATCGAGGACATGAATCAGTGCAAGGACGACACCAGTGTGCCCATGAAGCCGCAAAAGATTATCTGGGATCTGCGCACGGCCATGCACCTGGAAGACATCGCCATCTCCGATGTCGGCGCACACAAAATGTGGATGTCGCGCATGTTCCGCTGTGAATATCCTAATACCTGTATTATCTCCAATGGTTTTGCCAGCATGGGTATTGCCGTGCCCGGGGCGATCGCCGCCAAGCTGGCCTTTCCGGAGCGCAAGGTGGTGGCCGTGACCGGCGACGCCGGTTTTCTCATGAACTCGCAGGAGATCGAAACCGCCATGCGCCTGAAGACGGCCATTGTCATTCTGATCTGGAACGACAATGCCTATGGCCTGATCGAGTGGAAGCAGATGAATCAGTTTGGCCGGCCTTCCAATATCAGTTTCACAAATCCTGATTTTGTGATGTATGCAGAGTCTTTTGGCGCCAGGGGTTACAGAATCAAAAACGGGGAGGAGCTGTTGCCCACCCTGAAAAAGGCCCTGGCGGATGACACCGTCAGTATTATTGACTGCCCGGTGGACTATAGTGAAAACCTCAAGTTGACCGGCAAACTCGGCGAAATGATTTGCCCGATCTAAAGCATGTATAACCGTGAGTGGACGACGCATAAAGATTATGAGCTACAACGTTCAGGTGGGGATTACCACCCGACGTCCGCACCAGTATCTCACGCATAGCTGGAAGCATGTCCTACCCCACACCCAGCGTCTGGAAAATCTGGACCGCGCCGCCAATCTGCTCAGCGACATCGATATCGTCGGCCTGCAGGAGGTGGATGCAGGCAGCCTGCGCAGCAACTATATCAATCTGGCCGAGTATCTGGCCTTTCGTGCCGGCTTTCCGTTCTGGCACCACCAGCTCAATCGCAGCATTGGTCGCATCGCCAAACACAGCAACGGCCTGCTGAGCCGTTTTACCCCGGCGGAGATTCAGGACATCCCCCTGCCCGGTTTGATCCCCGGGCGTAATGCCATCCTGGCGCGCTATGGCAGCCACGAGCACCCGCTGGTATTGATCATGCTGCACCTGGCCCTGAGCCGAAAGGCGCGCTTCCGCCAGTTGGCCTTTATCAGCGACATCGTCAACCAGTACCCCCACGTCATTCTCATGGGCGATATGAACTGCCGGCCCGGTAGCCCGGAAATGCAGTTACTCTTTCAGCGTACCCAGTTGTTTGAGCCGGAAGAAGAGACCCTGACCTTTCCCAGCTGGCGGCCACGCCACCACATCGACCACATCCTGGTCACCCCGGGCCTCAAGGTGCATGACGTGCATGCCCTGAGCCATGCCTATTCCGATCACCTGCCCATAGTCATGGAGCTGGACCTGCCGGATGAAATCAACCTGACCACACTGGCGGCCGCCTGAATCCTGATCAATAGCAGGGTTAATGCATCTTTTTTGAAAAAAAATTAAATACTGAATTTTTGTAGCCGATTACTTATTGTTACGGACAGGAAAAATCCGTGCAGTGTAGGGACAGAATCTTGAGGAGAAGAATTTTTTAAGGAATACATAACGTTAGATAATAATGAGGTGATGTATGGCCAACCAAGGCAACCGATTCGGGCGGTTTTCGGTGATCCTGTGGCTGCTTGCCATGTCCCTGCCGACGCACGCCGCCGTCGTCGGCCATTACGAAGAATGCAGCCGCAAGGGCGAGAGCTGGATCATTCCCGCCATCGAGGCCGCCGGCCACACCCCCAAACTCCTTACCGACCTGACCCGCGCCGACCTGGCCGATATCGACGTCCTGTTCGTCACCAACTGCAGCCTGTTTTACCACTTTGAAGAATTCACCCGGCGTCTGCCGGAGATCCATGCCGCCGTCAGTGAGGGGCTGATCATGGCCCTGCACGACCGTAATGTCGACCTGGCCGCGACGGTGCTCCCCGGCCTCGGTCAGCACATGGCCTTTATCTGGAACCCTACGACGGACACCCAGGTGCAGGATGACACCACCCTGCTGACCGACGGCCCCGGCGGGGTCATCGACAACAGCACCCTTGATGGAGGCCATGCGGCCAGTCATGGCTATGTCGATGCCAACACCTTCCCCGCGGGGGTGCGCAACCTGCTGAGTCAGACCGAAGCCAATCGCAGCGTGGTGTTCAGCTATCCGCACGGCCTCGGGCATGTGCTGTATTCTTCCATTCCCCTGGATTACTACCTGCGCTTCATTCCGTATTGTTCATTTTATAATGTGGAGCCGGTGCGCTCACTGTGCCTGCAGATTGGCTATGTCTATACGCCGAATGTCATCGCCTACACTGCCGACCTGGCCCAGCGCGCGCCGCAGGCCAGGGTGGCCGGAGACGTCAGTGTAGATGAAGGCCAGAGCGTGGTGCTGGATGGTTCGGCCAGTGTGGACCCGCAAAACAGCCCGCTCAGCTATGACTGGCAACAGGTCTCCCCGCAACAGCCCAGTCAGTTGCTTGATGACCCGAGCGCGGCGCAACCGCAATTTACCGCCCCGCTGGTTACGGACACCCTGGTCGTGACCTACCGGCTGGTGGTGACCAATGCCCGTGGTCTGAGCAGTGAACCCGTCTATCTCAATGTCACGGTCAAGGACGTCAACCGGGCCCCGGTGGCCGACGCCGGTGATGACCTGGCGATCAAGGCCGGCGCCATGGCGCAACTGGATGCCAGCCGCAGCTACGACCCCGATGACGACCCGTTGCTGAGTTATACCTGGCGGCAGGTGGCCGGACACCCGGTCACCCTGAGCGATAGCACGGCCGTCAGACCCGAGTTTCAGGTCCCCCCTGCGGTGGGTGAGCGCCTGAGTTTCACCCTGGAGGTCAGTGACGGCAAGGCGGTGAGCGAGGTGGATACCGTCAGCCTGACCGTGCTGGACAATACTCCGCCGCTCGCGGATGCCGGCGCCGATAGCGTCAGGGACGAGGCCAGCATCGTGGCGCTCAACGGCCTCGGCAGCAGCGATGCGGATGGCGATGTCATCCTGCACCACTGGCGCCAGGTCAGCGGCCCCGAGGTCGCGCTGGAGCGCAGCCTCTCGGCCACGCCCACATTCACGGCACCGACCGTCGCGCACGGTGGTGTCGACCTGGTCTTCGAACTGACGGTGACCGACACCGATCCGCTCAAGCCCCTGTCCGCGACGGACCAGGTCGTGGTGCATGTGCGCAACATCAATGACCCGCCACGCTGTGACCTGGCGCAACCCAGCCAGGAACTCCTGTGGCCGCCCAATCACAAAATGGTGAAAGTGAGTATCCATGGGATCACCGATGAGGATAGCCTCTACAACCAGGTCGCCATCAACATTACCGCCATTACCCAGGACGAACCCGTAGACGGTCGTGGCGATGGCCGCACCAGTCCGGATGGGGTGATCCAGCGCGGTGCGCCGGACGATAGCGCCCTGTTGCGTGCCGAACGCAGCGCCCTGGGCAATGGCCGCGTCTATGCCATCCACTTCGAGGCCAGTGATGGCCTGGAGGTCTGCAGTGGCAGCGTCAGTGTCGGGGTGCCTGTATCACGCAAAAACCACCGCGCCGATAAACTCAAGTTTAAACACAAAGGGAACGATAAAGGGGACAGGCACGTCTCGCCGCGCCACGACCACAAGCGGCAGTGGCAACCGCTAGACGATGGCCAGTTCTATGACGCCAGCGAAGCAGTAGTGGGCGCGCCCACCAAGCAACAACATGAGGCTCTGGCGGCGAAGCTCAAGGCCATGCTCAAGGCGCTCGCAAAGAAACTGGGCAAGTCCGATGAGCATGCGCAGGAACAGAAAGACAAGGCAAACAAAAAGGCCGCTGCAGAAAAACAGCACAAGTCAAACGACAAGCATAAAAATCATGGGCGCTAGTGCCCCCGACAATGTAAAACAACCACCAAGAGACAAGGACGGACGGCAGGGATGAACGGCACAAGCAATGACTGGAAGAACAAGTATCTCAACAGCCTGGATGAACTGGAGCGCAAGGAGCAGTCATGGAAACAGGTCGAGGGCGTCCTGCGCAAGGCGATCTCACGCCTGACCCTGATCGCCCCGGACTCACAGCACGACAGCCTGAACAGTAAACTGGCGGAACTGCGTGGCGCCATCAATGATGATAGCAGTGCCGATAGACTGCAAACCATTGTCGATGACGTCTCAACACTGATCCAGGAACTGGATAAACAAAAACAGCACACCACCGTGGCGGAACGGCCCAATGGGGTGCTGCTCGAATTGCTGGAACTGTTTGAGTTTCCAAAAGGCGCGGCCGGGGCGGGGCTGGCGTTAAAGAAAAAGATCCAGGCGGTGAAAAACGAGCAGGACCTGCGTGCGGTGCTGCCGGAGTTTGCCGGCCTGTTTGAAGAAACCGTCAATATACTCCTGCAGGAAGAGTTCCGAAAAAAAAGCCCGGACCTGACCCTGCCCGAGAAGCGGCCGTTTTTAAAGCGCCTCCTGGAAAAGGGTGGCAGCGAAAGCGAACGCAAAATGCAGGAAGTCGATGCGCAACGCCTGATCGCCCCGGCCGCAGGCGAGCTGGTCCTGCAGCTGATGTTGCGCCTGCCACCCCAGGTACAGGCCAAGCTGCAAATCAAAACCCTGAAACGCAAGGTTACCCAGGCGCGCTCGCGGGGCGACCTGCTTCCCATCGTTGACGACCTGGCAAAACAACTCAGTGTCGCGCTGCCCGCCACACCGGCGCAGCAGGAAATGAACGAAGAGGTCCATATGATTGGTGAGGCCCTGCTGGGCCTGGTCAACAAGCTGGACCTGTCCACGGACCTGAAAAATCAGGTGGACGTGGTGCGCTCCATGCTGTCGCAGGAGGCCGCCAACGAAAATCACTACCTGGTCATCCGCGGCATTGAAAATATTGCCGACCTGGTAAAACAACAGCATGAACGTATCACCCGGGAAAAGGCCGAACTGGAAAAATTCCTGTTCGAGACGGCCAGTCGCCTCAAGCAGATTGATACCGAACTGCAGCAGACCGGCCAGTGGCGCGAGCTGTCCACCCAGGAAGGCCGCAATCTGGATGACAGTGTGCGTGCGGCCATCGGCCACATCAATACCTCGCTCGATTCCTCGGAAAACCTGCTGGAAGTCAGAAAGGCAATCCGCGTGCGCCTGGACGATATTGATCGCCACATGGCGGGGTTTAGAGAAACCGAGGAACAGCGCAGCGACAACTCCCTGAAGCTGATCAAACAGCTGCGCAAACAGCTCAATGCCATGGAGCAGGAGGCTGACCTACTACGCAACCAGTTACAACAGAAACACAGCGAAGCCCTGCGCGATGTGCTCACCGGTATCCCCAACCGCCTGGCCTACGAAGAGCGCCTGCAAAGTGAACTGGCCCGCTTCAAACGCTATGGCAAGTCGTTTCTCTGCCTGGTGGTCGATGTGGATCACTTCAAGGTGGTCAATGACACCTTTGGCCATTCCGCCGGGGATCGGGTCTTGAAAATCATTGCCGAGGTCATGCAGGACAATGTGCGGGCCGCGGACTTTGTCGCCCGCTTTGGGGGTGAGGAGTTTGTCATTCTGATGCCCGAGACGGACCTGAAGTCGGGCAGCAAGGTGGCGGAAAAGCTGCGGCGCAAGATTGAAAAGTGTGACTTCTACTATCGGGACAACCCGGTAAAAATCACCATCTCCGGCGGCATCACCGAGGCCGACAGGGACGACAGCGGCGACACCATTTTCGACCGCGCCGACAAGGCGCTGTATGAGGCGAAAAAATCAGGCCGTAACCGGATAGTGACCCTTTAAGCTTTACTCAATATTTCAAGGGTTTAACGCCCGCCAGGGGGTCACGGGCGTGACTCCGGGGCGGATTGCTTCACCCGGCATTAATTGGCATACTTGCGTCGGCTTTTTTCCCGCGTTTGGGATGAGTTTGACGCCCAGGACCCGTAGCGCAAAAGTGTCTGAAATATAGACCGGGGCACGGCAAAATAACGATAAAACGGCCAGGGTCCGGCCTCCAGAATATACCGTCCAGAAATTAACTTAGGAGGCGCAGATAACCTCGGCGTTTCCGCGGTACGCGAAGGCGCCGCTATTTTTGCTGCCGGTCCGGCCAGCGAAAATGCAAAGCACAGTATAATGTAACAGTACACTGGTGCCGTGGTTGGGTTCTGCACCATCCTGGAGGGGGTTCAGAGCTTGCCTGCGTAGATTGCTGTTTTTAAGCTGGCCTCACATAAAGTATAGAGTTTACCAAGCATGTCGAATCTAACTGATTTTGAATCCGAAGTTGCCGCACTGATTATTGAAAGCCTGAACCTGGAAGACATCGCGGTGGAGGAAATTGACCCGGAGGCGGCATTGTTCAATGATGGCCTGGGTCTGGACTCCATCGATGCCCTGGAGCTCTCCATGTCACTGGCGACAAAATACGGTGTTAAACTAAAATCCGATGACCCGGACAACAAAAAGATTTTTTCCTCGTTACGTCAACTGGCCGCATTTGTACAGGCCAACCGGACCTGAGTGCGTCCGCCCCACCTGCCGGGGTTGTGCGCCGCAAACCCTATGGTGATTGACAGCAAATTTAGTATTGCCGCAGACCACCCCGCGCTACCGGGACATTTCCCGGGTCATCCTGTAGTGCCGGGAGTGGTCATTCTCGACACCGTCCTGTGTCACATCAAGGCCGCGCTCCCCGGTCGGGTGCTGACCGCCCTGCCCAGTGTCAAATTTCTCGCCCCCTTGCTGCCTGCAGAGACGGTCCGTCTCCAGGTCGAGAAAAAAAAGCAGGCCCTCCTGGGTTTTCGCTGTTATCGCGGCGCGACCCTGATCTGTCACGGGCAAATGCGTTTCACCGAGCAGGGCTAGGCGCATGGCGCACGCCTGGGCAGAGCAAAAAGAGCGCAGCAACCCCCTGACCCTGAAACTCATTTGCTGGCTGGCCCTGCATACCTCGCGGGCCTTTGCCCGCTTACTGCTCTACCCCATTACCGCGTATTTTTATGTGACTGCGCCGCAGGCGCGACGGGCCTCAGCGAACTACCTGCGCCGGGTCTGGCAACGACCGCCGACACGACGGGACGTGCTCCGCCATATTCACTGCTTTGCCGCCACCATACTGGACCGGGTGTATTTTCTCACCGACCAGATGGAACGCTTTGACATCGAGATGGTGGGCGTCGAGTTGTTCGATGACTACGTGCGCCACAAACAGGGTTGCATCCTGCTGGGCGCACACCTGGGCAGCTTCGACGCCCTGCGCAGCCTGGCCATCAACCGCAGCGAGATCCGACTCAAGATTATGATGTACCACGATCACAATGCCATGATGATGCGGGTACTGGACAGCCTCAATGCGCGGGTAGCCGAGGCGATTATCAATCTTGCCGATGACAATGCCCTGCTGAAAATGCAAGAGGCCCTGGAACAGGGCGATATGGTCGGCACCCTGGCGGACCGCAGTGGCGAGGAAAAGACCTGCACCTGTCAGTTGCTGGGCGAAGCGGTGGAGCTGCCTACCGGTCCCCTGACTATTGCCACGATTGTGCAGGCCCCCGTACTGATGTTTTTCCCCCTCTATCTCGGTGGCAACCGCTATGCGATATACTTTGAGAAACTGAGCGAACCGCTGCAGGTGCCGCGCAGTGAACGCGCCGAGGTGGTCGCCGCGTTGGCGCAACAATACGCCAGCAGGCTGGAACACTATATAAAACTGGCACCGCTCAACTGGTTTAACTTTTATGATTACTGGCGTGATGAAAAAGACTAGTGGAATACTGCTCATGGCCTG
>JAWOIE010000267.1:0-4232 GCA_046484825.1 Gammaproteobacteria bacterium
GCCTCACGCCGCAAGCGGGCGGAAAAGAAACAGCAGCAGGCTGAGGAGCCGTCGGGAGAGTAAGCGTTAAGGTTTTGGCATGGCATCGGGCTGGTAGCGACTATCATCGATGCGGTTCAGACGGTCATTGTCAAAAAAGAGCGTCAGGGTGGATGCTGCCAGTGGCTTGCCACCCCGTTCCAGGCGATAGAGATAGTCCCAGCGATCCTGATGAAAGCTGTCCTGGAGCATGGCGGTGCCCAGTAAAAATTTGACCTGTTGCTTACTCATTCCCAGTTGTAACTGTTCCACCTTGGTGGCGTCTACCGCGTTGCCCTGCTGGATGTGGATTTGATAGATGCTACAGCCGCTTAATATCAGGCCACAGAGAAGAATGAGAATCTTTCGCATTTGGGAGCTCTTTTCGAGTATACTCAGGTTGGTATTACGGGGCGAATCATACCCCAAGCCACCAGTCAGTGACAGCGGAGGGGCGTTGTGGAAAGCGAAGATTTAAAAAAGCGGGGTCTGAAAGCGACCGTTCCGCGTATGAAGATTCTCAGTTTTCTGGAATCCAGCAAGGTGCGCCACATGAGCGCCGAGGATGTCTATAAGGCGCTCCTCGAGGCCGGTGAAGAGATTGGCCTGGCCACCGTCTACCGGGTCCTGACCCAGTTTGAAACCGCCGGGCTGGTGAGTCGTCATCACTTTGAAGGTGGGAACTCCGTTTTCGAAATCGAGCGTGGCCAGCATCATGACCATATTCTCTGCGTCAAGTGTGGTCAGGTGGACGAGTTCATGGACGAGACCATCGAAGTGCGGCAGCGCAAGATTGCCGAGGAAAAGGGCTATGCCATGACCGACCATGCCCTGTATATCTATGGTGTCTGTCCCGCCTGCCAGAAAAAGTCATAAGCCTGGCCCCTTTTCGGATGCAGTAGGCCTGGCGCGCCAGAGACATCACCGAGGGCCATACATAAAATAGCCAAAGGCTGGCCGGAAGCGCCGGGCGTGACTGCGGTGCAGGTCGGTGGTGCCCGGTGCCTCATAACAGGAGGCATGGGTAATCTGGCAGTGTTAGGGCTGCCTCAGGCCGCCTTGCCACGTCACCCATCAAGGATGGCTGCGTATGGTCGGGCCACCCCGGAACAGCCTGTAGTAAACCATACCATTGTTGCCACTGCCGATGACCGTTATAGGGTGTCGGAAAAATTTACAGCTGAAAGTTTGCGATACATTGGCCATGAGTGGGCGAGGGATGGACATAACGGGATGGGGGATTTTTGTGACGCCGTCGACATAATTTACACTTTTTGCAGAATTCAAATAAAAAATATATAAAAAACATATGGTTATAATGTGGCACATTATGTGCTTGTATTTAGGCATCCTAACTTAACTTTTGTGGTGGCATCATGAAATACCAATTTAAAAAATTTACCAATAGCGTGCTGCTTAGCGCGGTATTGCTCTTACCCTTTACTGCGGCGAATGCCTATGTCCTCGACAACTGGAATGATGTCGACCTTGATGCCAGTGGTGACTTTGTGACCGTTAACTCAGGTATTTTCAGTGAGGGTGACTCCTCATTTTCCTGGTTTTCAATGCAGTGGGGCGCCGGCGCAAGTAATAGCCTCGGTGCACTCGGTATCGATACGGTCTTTTATAACTCCGACGTCCTGGTCAGCCAGGTGTGGGAAGGGGCTATAGGTGGCACCGGTGCCGATGTAACTGCTGATTGGAGCACCAACTTTGGTGGCGCAACTGCTGGTGGTGGTTTTGGTAGTTTCCTGAGCCTGAAGAATCTGGATGGTGGTACTACCGCGGGTATCAGCAGCCCACTGTTTTTCGTAATGAATGGTGCCGGCATTTTTACGCCCAATGAGAATGGTGCGCTCTATGCTGCACACGTGCGTTATGAGGAAGGTTGTTCCGGTTGGGTCTCTGATGGCACCACGAACAGCCAGGACTCGGGTAGCTGCGGCTCCAATACTACCACGGTTTCTGAACCTGGCAGTCTGGCACTGATGGGCCTGGGGCTTTTGGGCCTTGGCCTGATGCGCCGTAAAGTCTAGGTTTTATACCTCGTTGTTCAAAAGGCGCCCCTTGGGCGCCTTTTTTATGCTCTGCCAGACCCTTTCGTATTCCGCGGTGGCATGCAGGCGTTAGACAGCGCGATCCGGTTGTGACGCCTCACCAGGTTTTGTCACCGCCCCTGGGCGATACGGTCCATGACTAGTGTCGTGAGTTGGGCAATGACCTTCTGCTGTGCGGGGGTGACATGCGGCCCCGTTGTCCAGATGATCTCGTTCGGTGGCTGCAGGGACTGGTGCAGGGCGTTGATGCTGCTCTGTGGAAAGGCAGGGTCCTGGCGCGTATTAATCACCATTACGGGGCGAGGGGACATCCGGCCCGCCCACTTCTCTGGCGAGAGGTGATGACCATAGCTGAGTGCGGCAAGGCCATGGCCTGCCAGCCAGCGCAGCGGTGCCAAGGTCAGGTATGTTTGTAGCTGGTGACGAAAAATATCGCCTGTTTTAGCCGCCCCATGGATCAGCCATACCCGCTTGACGCGCTCGTCCAGCACGGCGGGGGGTAGGATAAAAAATGCGCCTAGGCTGATACCTGCGAGCTCAAGCCTTTGCGTGTCGACAAAGGGCTGTGTAAACAGATAGTCGAGGGCCAGTAATGTTGCCGGGGGGGTATCGAGAATGGCCTGTTGCAACACCGCCAGACGCTTGAGCGGCCCTGCGGCGGGTTGGTTGTGCGGGTAGGAGAGGGCGGCAACAATAACGCCCGGGGTTTCTGGCAGCAGGTGCACGGCATCGCGGCCGGTGCGATAGCCACCAAGCAACACGGCGACGGGGAGCGGGCCGGACGCTTCCCTGGGGACCCGTAGAGTTAGTTCAACGTTGATGCCCGTGTCTGACCTGAGGCTGATCTCCGCCAGCTTTGAGGCCTCGGTCTGCCATTCCCGGGTAATCTCAATGGTCGTGAGCTGGCTCTTGCGGGCGACAAAGTCTGTGCTGGGGTCCGGGATAAGCGGGACCAGCAGGTACAGCAAAAAGACGGTGGCGGCGAGGATCAGTGCGGCGGCGGCCCACCACAGGGGGCGCCATAACCGGGTGTGTCTGTGCCTCATATCAGCAGCCCTTCTGCTGTGTCACGCCGTCGGGAGAATTATTGGGGCTGGCTTCAGGCCTGAGCCCTTTCCAGCATTTCCCGGGCATGAGACAGGGTCTGCGCGGTAATCTCCATGCCGCCCAGCATGCGCGCGACTTCATCGATGCGCTGTACTTCATTTAGTGGGGTAATGGAGGTGACGGTGACATGGTTATCGACCTGCTTGCGGACCTGCAGGTGGTGGTGGCCGAGGGCGGCGACCTGGGGCAGGTGGGTGACACAGAGCACCTGGCGGTGGCGGGCCAGGTCGCGCAGCAGGTAGCCGACGATTTCGGCGACACGTCCGCCAATACCTACATCGACCTCATCAAATACCAGGGTCGGGATACGCACCTGCTCGGCCGCCTTGACCTGAATGGACAGGCTGATGCGCGATAGCTCACCCCCGGAGGCCACCCTGGCCAGGGGTTTGAGCGGCTGACCGGGGTTGGCGCTCACCATAAACTCGATGCGCTCCATACCCTGTGCGGAAAAGCCCTGGGCCTCATCCGTGTGCAGGTCGATCTGGAAAATCCCCCCGTCCATGCCCAGGGTCTGCAGGCTGTCGGTGACCTGTTTGCTGAGCTGGCGGGCGAATTTTTTACGGCTTTTGCTCAGCGTCGCGGCGGTCTCCCGGTAGGCCTTGCTGGCCTCGTCGATATCCCGTTTGAGTTGTTCCAGTGATTCGTCCGCCTTCTCCAGTTGCTCCAGCTCGGTTTGAAACTGCGGCAACAGCGCTGCCAGATCCTCGGCGCTGACGTGATGTTTGCGTGACAGTTCATGGATGTCGGACAGGCGCTGCGCGATATCCTCGAGGCGCTCCGGATCCAGTTCCATGCTGTCGAGATAGTGCCGCAGCTCACTGCTGGCTTCCTGGACCTGGATCAAGGCGGTATTGATCATCTCGGCGACGCCCGCCAGCTGCGGGTCGGTCTCGGCCATGCCGCTGAGTTCGATGTGACCGCGACTGAGAATATCGTTGACGGTTTGCTGCTCGGCATCGCTGAGCTGTTGCAGAATGCGGTCGCAGCTCTGGATCAGGTCTTTGGCATTGGCAAGGCGCCGGTGTTCCTGCTCCAGTTCCATGGCTT
>JAWOIE010000111.1:0-9910 GCA_046484825.1 Gammaproteobacteria bacterium
GAGGCCGGCCTCATCGGCGCGCTGTTCCTTACCTTTAACGCCATGTTCCAGCACGCCAACATCAGCACCCCGCGCTGGCTAGGCTATCTCATCCAGCGTCCCGAGAGTCACGCCATCCACCACGGCAAGGCTGTTCATCGTTACAACTATTCTGATCTGCCGCTATGGGACATGGTCTTCGGCACCTTTGATAACCCGCGCGCCGACGCTGTCCCGACCGCAGTGGGATTTTACCCGGGGGCCTCTGCTCGTCTGCTCGCCATGTTGGTCGGCAGGGATGTCAGCACCCCACCTGCATCGCTGTACGTAAATACTCACGACCATGTACCTGGTCACACCACCTAAAAGGAGAAATAACATGTGCCTGAATCATCAACTGCAAAACTTCGATCACACTAAGGCCGATGGCTTCGCCGAACGCCTGATCAGCGCCCTGAATGAAGGTGCCCTGTGTGTGATGCTGTCCATTGGCCATCGCACCGGCCTGTTCGATCACCTGGACGGCCAGCCGCCCATCACCAGTAGCGCGCTGGCAAAACACGCCGGTCTCAACGAACGCTATGTACGTGAATGGTTAAACGCGCTGGTCGCAGCACGGGTCATCGACTACCAGCCCAGGGAGCAGACTTATTATTTACCGGCGGAACATGCCAACTGGCTGACCCGCCGTTCCAGTGACGGCAACATCGCGGTGTTTGCCCAGTACATTCCCATCATGGGCACTGTCGAGGATGACATCGTGGCTTGTTTCAAAAGCGGCGGTGGCGTGCCCTATGAACGCTTCCCTCGCTTTCATGAAGTGATGGCGGAGGACAGCGGCCAAACTGTACTGACATCACTTGAGGAACACATCCTGCCGCTGGTACCGGGCCTGGTGGAAAAGCTGCAACAGGGCATTCGCGTACTGGATGTGGGTTGCGGCCGCGGCCGGGCCATCAACCTGTTAGCACGACTTTATCCCAACAGTATCTTTGTCGGCATCGACCTGTCGCAGGAGGCCATCGACTTTGCCACCAGCGAGGCCCGGCAGCAGGGCCTGGACAATGTCGGCTTTATTGCCAGGGATGTCACCGACTTTGACCAGGATGAGCATATTGTACAGTTTGATCTGATCACAACCTTTGATGCGGTGCATGACCAGGCCAGGCCGTTGAATGTTTTAAAGGGTATTTTCAATGCCTTAAAAGATGATGGTATTTATTTAATGCAGGACATTCATGCCTCATCCAACGTGGAGAACAACCTGGACCACCCGGTCGCGCCACTGCTGTATGCCGTCTCCACCACCCACTGCATGACCGTCTCCCTGGCGCAGGGCGGTGAGGGTCTGGGCACCATGTGGGGACAGGAAAAGGCGAAGGAACTACTGACCGCGGCCGGTTTTAGCCGAATCGAAATTCATCAGTTGGAACATGACTTTCAGAATGATTATTACGTGATTCAAAAATGATGGTGTCAGTCAGAGAGCAGGCGCTCTCTGACTTTTTTTACTGCAAACGAAAGGCCGCCACAATCGTAGTTAACTCCTGCGACATCCCGGACTTTTTCGATACGGGCTGCCACAGCCTCCGAAAATCGCATTGCCAAAAATTGTATCAACCCTGAATTCAGTTGTCTGTCGGCCCCCACAGCAGCCTATCCATATCTACCGTATCATCGGATTCCAGCGGCACCACTTTTCCATTGATAAACTGCACCCCTTCCTGCTCCAGCAAGCCCTTTTGCTTCTTGTAGGCTTCACTGCCCACTTCAAAGGCCAGTGTCCGATCTGATCGGACCACACGATACCAGGGTAGCGGTGTGGGTGAACGGCTCATGGCCTTGCTCACCATCCTGGCATGGCGCGGATACCCGGCAGCCCGGGCCACTTCGCCGTAACCCATCACCCTTCCGGGCAATATACCGGCAACCACTTTCCAGATCGCCGCATCGAATTGTTGTTGTGAATACGCCATGGCTATCGCGATCCTGCCTGAAACGGTGAAGGCGTTTCAATCACCGGTCACCTATACATGAAAGGCCCTGGCCTCTTTTAACACCAGTTCAGTGAAGGCCTGCGCAGCGGGGCTCAGGCGTTTGCCTTTACGATGCACCAGATACCACTGACGCTTTAACGGAAAGCCCTGCACATCCAGTACACATAACTGGCCCGAGGCAATCTCGGCCTGCACGGTATACAGCGAAACCACCCCGAGCCCCAGGCCGGCCTCGACGGCCTGTTTGATGGCCTCGTTCTTGTTCATTTCCATGGCCGCCTCAAACACGTAGCCGTTACTCTCGAGAAATTTTTCCAGTGCGCTGCGCGTCCCGGAGCCCTGTTCGCGGCCGATGAGGGGCTCCTGGACCATCTGGGCCAGGGGAACGTTGGCCTGCCCGGCCAGGGGATGATTGGTCGCGGCGATGACCACCAGCGGGTTATCCATAAACGGCAGGGCGCTCAGGTCCTGCCCCTCGGTGGGCTTACCCATTAGCACCAGGTCGATGCTGTTTTCTGCCAGGTGACGCAACAGGTTCTCGCGGTTGACGACGTTCAGGCTGATGCGCACCTCCGGGTGCTGCTGGCGAAACAGCGCCATCATGCGGGCGGCAAAGACGCTGGCGGTACTGGCGGCCGACACGGTCAGGGTACCGCCCTTGAGACCCTGCATATCGGCCAGGCTGTGTTCGAGATTGTCCAGTTCGTGCTCAATGGCCCGGGCGGCCTTGAGCGTACCGTGCCCCGCCTCGGTCAGGTGGATTTTCTTGCCCATGTGCTCGAACAGGGGCAGGCCCAGCACTGACTCTAACTGCTTGATCTGCATGGAAACGGCAGGCTGCGACAGGTGCAGCTCGGCGCTGGCGCGTGAAAAACTGCCGCAACGTGCCACGGCATCGAGAATTTCCAGTTGGCGAAGAGTGAGCTTATACATAAATAATAGTTTGAGTATATCTTATTAATACTGAATATATCTTATAGACCTTATGGAATACAGTGCCTTTCCTTATTTTGTTAACTGATTATTTGGAGGGCTACATGGCTCACGATCAATCCAGTCGTTACGCTAACCTCGACCTTTCGGAAGCCGAACTCATTGCCGGCGGCCGACACATCCTGGTGGCCTATACGATGAAACCCAAGGCGGGCTATGACTATCTCGCCACCGCCGCCCACTTCGCGGCCGAATCTTCGACCGGTACCAACGTTGAAGTCTCAACCACCGACGATTTTACCAAGGGCGTCGACGCGCTCGTCTACCACATCGACGAGAAGACCGAAGACATGCGCATCGCCTATCCGCTGGACCTGTTTGACCGCAACGTTACCGATGGTCGCTTCATGCTGGTGTCGTTCCTGACCCTGACCATTGGTAACAACCAGGGTATGGGTGACGTGGAACACGCCAAGATGGTCGACTTCTACGTTCCCGAACGTGTGATCCAGATGTTCGATGGTCCCGCCAAGGATATCTCTGACCTGTGGCGTATCCTGGGTCGTCCGGTCCAGGACGGTGGTTACATCTCCGGAACCATCATCAAGCCCAAGCTGGGCCTGCGCCCGGAACCGTTCGCCAGGGCCGCCTATGAATTCTGGCTGGGTGGCGACTTCATCAAGAATGACGAACCCCAGGGCAACCAGGTTTTCTCACCACTAAAGAAGACCCTGCCGCTGGTTTACGATTCACTGAAGCGCGCCCAGGATGAAACCGGCGAAGCCAAGCTGTTCTCGTTGAACATTACCGCCGACGACCATTTTGAAATGTGCGCCCGCGCCGACTTCGCCCTGGAGACCTTTGGTCCCGATGCCGACAAGCTGGCCTTTCTGGTCGATGGTTATGTCGGTGGTCCCGGCATGGTCACCACGGCACGTCGCCAGTATCCCGGTCAGTACCTGCACTACCATCGTGCCGGTCACGGTGCCGTCACCTCACCGAGCGCCAAACGCGGTTACACCGCCTTCGTCCTGGCCAAGATGTCACGTCTGCAGGGTGCCTCGGGGATCCACGTTGGCACCATGGGTTACGGCAAGATGGAAGGCGAGAACGACGACAAGGTCATCGCCTACATGATCGAACGCGATGAGTGTCAGGGCCCGGTCTACAACCAGAAGTGGTACGGCATGAAACCCACCACGCCGATCATCTCCGGTGGCATGAATGCCCTGCGCCTGCCCGGCTTTTTCGAAAACCTCGGTCACGGCAACATCATCAACACGGCCGGTGGTGGTTCCTACGGTCACATCGACAGCCCGGCCGCTGGCGCCATCTCGCTGCGTCAGGCTTACGAGTGCTGGAAGGCCGGTGCGGATCCGATCGAATGGGCCAAAGAGCATAATGAATTTGCTCGTGCCTTCGAATCCTTCCCGGGTGATGCAGATGCGTTGTTCCCAGGCTGGCGTGACAAGCTGGGGGTCAAAGCTGCCTAAGCCGCGACGCCTGCAACAGGTAAGGTAAGCACAGAGATCCGCCTGGATCTCAAATGGAAAAGGCGAGGGGTAACTCACCCTCGCCTTTTTTTATTTCAGGTGTTACCGCCTGCCGGTGCCCTACGCATTGCCCGCAAAGGCAAACCACTCAAATATCGATAACAACACCTGCAAAACATTTTTACCCTTCGTTCTCAATAGGGTCTTTTTACTGCATAGGCAAAGCCATGCCCAAGAATGGCTACACCTCGGCATCACACTTCTCGCAGTTTAATTCAGTGCCAAGATACTGCTGCTGGCCTTCTTTAGTCTCTACCCAGGGTCGATTCTGCCACGGCGGGTTGTGGCGCACGTGGCGGGTATGACCACACGCCAGGTCGGCGACCCAGTCGTTGTCCTCGTCGCGGTGAAAACCGATGATTTTTTGTTGCATTCTTTTTCCTGTCATTCCCGCGCAGGCGGGAATCCAGTGATTTTATATGATTTCCTGGATTCCGGTTCTACATTTCATTTCGCCCGGAATGATGGTTGTATTAGGGAAGCTCTGCATAATTATGCAGAGCTTCCGTGCGGGGCAGGACGCCCCGCCGCGCCAATCACGCAAGTGATTGAAGCGCGTAAGGAAAGCGCGGACACGAGCCGCGCTTTCCGACTCTGCAAAAGTCCAGGGAGGGGCTTTTGCAGAGTTTACTTAGATCACCCGATCATTCCCCCCATCAATGGGTACCTGAGCACCGGTGGTCTTGTCAAAGGCACTACCGCAGATCGTGCTAATCAGCTCGGCAACGTCGTGGCTGGTGATCTCGGTCTTTAAAATATTTTTGGTTTTGTATTCTTCTACCGTCATGCCATAGTGTTTGGCGCGTGATTGTAAGACTTCGTCAGTCCAGATACCGGTATCAAACACCGCATCGGGATGCACGCTGTTGATGCGGATGTTGTCGCTGCCCCACTCCAGTGCGGCAATACGCGCCAGTTGATTGAGCGCGGCCTTGGAGGCGGAATAGGCCGCGGCCCCCGGCCCTGGCGCCGGGACATTTTTCGAGCCGACAATCGCCACCCGACCACCGTTCGGTGCCAGCTGTAATAAGGGATAAGACTCGCGTAACAGGGTCAGGTTGGCGTCGAGGTTAATCTGCATAACCTTGCGCCACTGCGCATCATCCAGATCGGCAATTTTACAACCGCCGGGAAACATGCCGGCATTCAGCACCAGCATGTCGAGACCACCAAAAGTTTTTACTGCTTCATCCAGTACCGCGATCAGGTTTTCGTTGGTACTGACATCACAGATAACACCTTTAAATGACTTTGTATTAAACAAGGTTTCGATTTCGGGATTAATGTCACAGCCAACCACGGCCGCACCCATACTCAAAAACCGTTCCACACAGGCCTTGCCAATGCCCGAAGCGGCACCGGTAATCAATACCACTTCGCCGCTAAATTCCGCTGCCTTGCCACCGCTCTTTAACTTGGCCTGTTCCAGGTCCCAGTATTCGACCTCGAAAATATCACTGGCGGGCAGGGCACGATAGCCGCCATTCAATTCGGCGCGTTCGATCACGTCCATACTGTAGCGGTAGATGTCCTCAACAATGGCGGCGGATTTCGCGGTATCACCAATGGTCATCATGCCCAGGGTTTTATCCAGCACAATCCGCGGTGCCGGGTCCAGCATGGTCTGGCCGTCTTTGTAATGCTGCTGGAAATAGGCCTGGTACTCTTTAATATAATGCTCCAGGTGATTACCCAGCATGGGCAGGCGCTTGGTGCGGATCACGTGGTCCGGGGTCAGCGGTCCCTGTTGCGACACCTGTTCGAGATCATCCCGAGCAACAAAGCGCATGACGCGTTCATCGTTGTGCACCCTACAGATCATGGGGCGGCCGGCGACCTTCGAAATGCGCTGTCGCAGTTCACTCATGTGCTTGCGTTCGCAGACAGGTTTAGTGATTTTTATACTCGGCAGGTCCCAGGCCTTATTGTCCTTTAAGTACTGCTCGGCCTTATGGACCAGGGCAATCATACGTTCATAAGACTCTTTGGCAGTCTCGCCAAAGGAGAACACACCGTGGTTGAGCAGGATCATGCCGATAGTGTGGTCGTTGACCTGTGCCTCATAGGCCCGCTTGCAGGCACCGGAGAGGACAAAGCCCGGCATCACATAGGGCACAATGACCACCGAGTCACCATAGATCTGTTTAATTTTATCGGCGCCACCGACACTGTTGGTAATGGTCAGCACCGCATTGGCGTGGGTGTGGTCAACATACTTATAGGGAAGGATCGCGTGCAGGATCGCCTCCACCGACGGCGTCGGCGCCGCGGCGTTTTTCATGTGGGTCTTGAGTTCGTTGACCATTTGCGGGTCCGACAACTCGGGCAGCTCGGCCAGCCGGGCAACGTAGTCCTGCTGTACCGGGGCGAAACCATCTGCTTCAATACTCACCAGGTCCCAGCCGCTGCCTTTGACATAGAGAATATTCTCATCCTCACCGAAAATATTTTTTTCCCGGACTTTCACCGAGGTATTGCCACCACCGTGCAATACCAGGGTAGGGTCCCGACCCAGCAGACGTGAACTGTAGACGCGCTGTTGTAGCGCACCCTGATAGTGGGCGGCTTCCTGATCATCCCAAAGGCTGTTCATGGCAATGTACTCTTTTCAGTGAAGTGAGATGTCTGGCAAGACCAGATCAGACATTTAAATTATGCTCAGTCTGCGTATAATGATGCGTCACAGAGATTAACATTTTCGGAATCACTATGGCAGACACCACATCCCCGGATATCAGTATGAATCCCGACGAACTCTATCGCGAGGACGTCTATACCGATCAACACATCGGCAGCCTTCGCGTGCTCACCCCGGTCACGGCCGACGGCAGCAGTGACACGAGTCGCCGCATACTCTATTTTGGCCAGAGCCAGATGATGACCCCCGCCGGCGCCCTGCCCATCAATTTCGAGATTGATGCCGCCAGTCTCAAAGACGCGGTGGCGCAATTCGGCGCCCAGGCCCGCCAGGCCATGGAAGAAACCATTGACCGACTCAAGGAAATGCAGCGCGAGGCCGCTTCGCAGATTGTCGTTCCCGGTGCCGATCCTGGTCTGGGCGGTCTCGGCGGCATGGGTGGCGCCGGCGGCAAGATTCGCCTGCGTTAATCACCCCTTCGCTTTGCGCGTGATGCGGACGCTGCAGACAGGCCCCGCGTCACGCCCCACGATGTTTCCCGGCTAATTTTGCCGCGCCGGCCTAGCCTGTCGCGCCCCGGTGCGCGTAGAATGGCGCCTCTTTGATTTTGCTGATACCCACATGCCCCTATTGTCTCTGAACCAGGTCTCGCTGGCCTATGGCCACATCCCGCTGCTCGATAAAGTCGACCTCAAGGTCGATAAGGGCGAGCGTATCTGCCTGGTCGGTCGTAATGGCACCGGCAAGTCGACCCTGTTCCGCGTCCTCAGCGGTCAGGCGGACCCCGACGACGGCGAGGTCTGGCGTCAGGATACCTTGCGCGTTTCCTATCTCCAGCAGGAGGTGCCACCGGATTCGCAGCAGACCATTTTTGAGGTGGTGGCCTCGGGGATGGGGGAGATCGGCTCGCTACTGGCCCGCTACCACCAGGCCATTGCGGATATGAGCCACGGCAATGACAGTCCCCTGCACGAGCTTGCGGACCTGCAACAGAAAATCGAACTGGTCGATGGCTGGAACCTCAACCAGAAGGTCGAGTCTGTACTCAGTCGCCTGGAGCTGGCGCCGGACACCCTGCTCTCCAGTTGCTCCGGGGGCATGCGTCGCCGTGTCATGCTGGCGCAGGCACTGGTAAGCGAACCTGACCTGTTGTTGCTGGACGAGCCGACCAACCACATGGACATTGCCGCCATCACCTGGATGGAGGAGTTTCTGCTCGCCTATCAGGGCGCGCTGATCTTTATCACCCATGACCGTACCTTTTTGCGCCACCTGGCCACCCGCATTGTGGAACTGGATCGCGGTCAGCTCGTGTCCTTTCCCGGAGACTTTGACCACTACCTGCAAAAGAAGGACGAACTGCTCGAGATCGAGGCCCGCGCCAACGCCCGCTTTGACAAAAAACTTTCCGAACACGAGGTCTGGATCCGCCAGGGCGTCAAGGCGCGTCGCACCCGCAATGAGGGCAAGGTGCGCCGCCTGGAGGCCATGCGCCAGGCCCACGCCAATCGCATCAGCACCCAGGGTAAGGTCCAGCTCAATGCCGACGCCGGAGAACTGTCGGGCAAACTGGTGGCCGACCTGCGCCATGTCAGCTTTCGTTACGACGAGCGCAGCATCATCGCCGACTTTTCCACCCGCATCATGCGCGGCGACCGCATTGGCATCATCGGCGCCAATGGTTCGGGCAAGAGCACCCTGCTGAAAATCATCCTCGGCGAATTACAGCCGCAGGAGGGTGAGGTCATTATGGGCACGCGCCTGCAGGTGGCCTATTTTGATCAACACCGCCGTGACCTGGATGTCACCAAGACCGTGCGCGAAAATGTCAGCCCCGGCCGCGACCACGTCGAGCTAAATGGCCGTTCCCGCCATGTCATCAGTTACCTGCGCGACTTTCTGTTTCCCCCGGAGCGTATCGATGCGCCCGTGAAGATCCTCTCCGGCGGTGAACGCAACCGTCTGTTGCTGGCCAAGATCTTTTTACAGCCAGCCAATATGCTGATCCTCGACGAACCCACCAATGACCTGGACGTGGATACCCTGGAACTGCTGGAGGAATTATTGAGTGACTACGAAGGCACGCTGTTACTGGTGAGTCATGACCGGAGTTTTCTCGATAATGTGGTCACCAGCACCCTGGTCTTTGAGGGCGAGGGCCACATTGGCGAATATGTCGGCGGCTATGAAGACTACCTGCGCCAGCGCCGCAGCCTGCCGACCTTCGACACCACGCGCTCGCCCGCGGCGAGCCCGGCTAGCGTGACGGCCACGCCGGTCCCGGCCAGAAAGAAACTCAGTTACAAGGAGACGCAGGAGCTCAAACAACTGCCGGAGAAGATCGAACGCCTGGAACAGGAACAGCGAGCGATCGAACAGCAGGTCGCCCAAAGTGAATTCTATCAACAGGAGCCGACGGTCATTGCCGAGACCCTGGCCCGCCTTGACGCCCTTGGTAACGAACTGACAACGGCCTATGCACGCTGGGAGGCGCTGGACGCCCAGGCGTAACCCCCACCTGTCATCTCTCTGTCATCCCCCTGTCACTCGCGCTACACCTACCGCACCCATCCTTGGCCGGTAACCCCATGACAGGCGACAGACCATGTATCGAATCGTATCCATTGAAGTGGCAGAACCCGTAGCCGGCAATACCACCCGGCCCTGGTATCGCTATGTAATCAGTAACATTCAGAATACCATTACCGGCTATCGTTGCGGCAGCGAACGGGAAGTGCGCCGCTTTGCGCGTGACTGTGTCGCCAAGCTGAACCTGAAATACCCCACGTCCCCGCCACGCTATGTCAATC
>JAWOIE010000253.1:0-3996 GCA_046484825.1 Gammaproteobacteria bacterium
TCAAAATCGTTAAAGCCCGTGGGGACGCCGGTAATATGACTGTCCAACTGGAACAGTTGATCAATACGATCCACCGCCCTGACGAGCAACTCCTTGACCCCGACATAGCCCTTGCGGTGCTTGGCGCCCTTCTCGGCAATCTGAAACACCAGACGCTCGGCCTGGTCCAGTAACTCACCACTGTCGCGGCCTTCGGGATTGAAGGCGCTATTACCAATCTCGGTGGAGACACTAATGAGCTGGCGCAGAACCGCACGCTCACGCACGATCTCGGCGTAGGCCTTGATGTTGGCGGCAGTGGGGGTGTTCTTGGCCAGTGTTCCCAGATAGGCGAGTCCGCCAATCTGCTCCAGCTCGTTGTGCTGGGAAAGGACTTCGGAAATGGTCACCGCATCACAGGGCATGCCCGCCTCAAACAAACGGGCGATGGCGCGGAAAATGATTTTGTGATCGCGGCGGTAAAAGTCGTCTTCGTTGATGACATCGCCGGCACGGTCCCAGGCGCTGTTGTCGATCATGAGTCCGCCCAGGACGGCCTGCTCCGCCTCGATGGAATGCGGAGGCAGCTTTAAGGCTGCGGTATCCGCATCGTGACGCATACTGGACTGGGCAAGTTCTTGCACGCTATCTCCCACAACATAGACGCTTTACAACAGGACGGTAAAAAGTCTAACACAAGCGCCCGCAAGCATAACGCGATTTGTAAACAAACACGGGAAAAACCACAGAGGAGAAGATTTTTTCTTAAAAACCAAACAACTACACCCAACCCATGACGGGTCGGGTGTTGTTGGTTCGAGGCCCGACGGGGGACTTAGCGGAGGTCTTCGACCACAATCGTCACCGCCTGAATGACATCGCTGTGCAGGCGGATGTCGACGCTGACTTCACCGATGTCATGGATGGGGCCAGTCGGCATCAGGACCTCACTCTTGGCAATCTCGACGCCGGCCGCACTGACGGCATCGGCAATCTCGACCGGTCCGACAGAACCAAACAGCTTGCCCTCATCACTGGCATTGGCCTGAATGGTAATGGTCGCCAGCTGTGCCAGTGACTCGGCGCGCGCCTGGGCGGCCGCCAGGACTTCCGCCGCGGCCTTTTCCAGTTCGGCGCGACGCTCTTCGAAGACCTTGATGTTCTCTTCGGTGGCGGCCACGGCCTTTTTGCCCGGGATCAGAAAATTACGTCCGTAACCCGCACGTACCTTGACCTGGTCACCCAGGTTGCCCAGATTTGGGACTTTTTCCAGCAGTATGACTTCCATGGGATGTCACCTCTTCTTGGTTACAACATGTCAGTTCGCCGTCCTGTCAGAGCGACGACCACGTAAATTTACCCAGTTATCCAGCCATCCGGTAACGACAAGGGCAAGCAGCAAATAGGGCAGGGTCAGTACCAGTAATACATACATCACCACCAACCAGACTTTTGCGTTTTGTCGCTGCCCCAGACGCTGGTGCATGACTGATAATCCCTGAAACAGAAATACCAGCAGTATTAACAAAGAAAGGTTGTGTGCCAGCTCGGCCAGCAGCCCTCCTGTCAGAAAAGCACCCGCCACGGTCAGCAGGGCCAGTCCCGATACCAGCGTCCCAAAACGGAGCTGGTAAAACTCTTCGCGAAACGCCGCATCCATACCGGTCGCCACCGCCTGCCACCAACGCGACAAAAACATGGTCACGCACAGGCTGAACAGCCAAAAGCTAACCAGGGTGCCGGTCATGATCCGGGCGATCGCATGGATCTCCTGCTCACCCATGGGCATTTGCGGCCCGGTGAGGCCGGCCTTTTCAAGCAACGGCAGCACCTGCTGCCCAATGTAGACACGCCACCACTCGGTAGGATTGTCCACCAGGATATAAATACCAATGAGCACCAGCGCGGCCAGGACCATGGCGCCGGTCAGGGCCATCGCCAGTGAGCGTTGCTGGCGCAGCACTTCGGCCACCAGTAGCGCCGGTAGCCACAACAGCAAGGCATAGGCCAGACCCAATACCGGCACCTGCGCGGCCAGACCGGTCAGGGCCAGCATGGCCACCAGCGCCAGCATGGCCGTTTGCATGCCTTCCTTTGAGCCTTTCACCAGCACCACCAGGGCCAGGGCCGCACTACTGAAAAAGGCGGCCGGCCAGGACAGAGGGGGCAACATCAGGCTCAAGACCCCAAAGCCGCAGGCCACCAGGACGGCCGCTGCCTTGCCACGCAATATATAGCTCGCCAACGCGCGCATTAATATTGCCTCTTAATAAGCGTTTTTTTTAGTGCTTGTGCGCGTCGCAGTATGGGATCAACGCCAGGTAACGGGCGCGTTTGATCGCGGTTGACAGCTGTCGCTGGTAACGCGCGCTGGTGCCGGTAATGCGACTCGGGACAATCTTGCCACTCTCGGTGACATTGCCCTTCAGGATCTCCAGATCCTTATAATCGATCTGCTGAATACCTTCGGCCGTGAAACGGCAAAACTTTTTACGACGAAAATGACGTGCCATGTTAGTTCTCCTCTATGTCGCTGGCTTAGGCCGCTGCAGTGTCTTCGCTGTCACCCGCATCATCGCGGTCACGGCTGCTGTCGCGATCCCGGTGGCTGCTCTCACGCTCGGGTCTTTTGCCCATCGGTGAGGGTTCGGTGATGGCTTCATCACGGCGAATGACCATGTGACGCAACACGGCATCATTAAAACGGAAGGCACTGACCAGCTCATCCAGGGTAGCCTGTGCACATTCGATATTCAGCAGGACATAGTGGGCCTTGTGGATTTTCTGTATGGAGTAGGCTAACTGACGACGGCCCCAGTCTTCCAGGCGGTGAATCTTGCCGTCTTGTGATTCGATGGTGGAACGGTAACGGTCGATCATCGCCGGTACCTGTTCGCTCTGGTCAGGGTGGACCAGAAACACGATTTCGTAGTGTCTCATTGTCGTTCCTTTCGGTTTATAGCCCCCCGTCTCGACCCGGGCAAACCCGGTGCGGTGGAGCAAGGCATCCGGCCTACAGGCCGGAAAAGAGCGGGGATTTTACTGGAGCGACACGGCTAATGCAATCAGAAGCGTAGGCTTAGAAAACATTTTTGTACCACAGGGGGCTCTGGGGACGCGGGGATTAGACGATTCAACCAACGTGTATCCCCAAAACCGGGCATACAGTAATAACTAATTGTTATATCGTGAATTTTACGGCAATTCGTGGTGTTTTATTTTGCTGGTTTTTCCAGTGTCGCCCTGTGCACCCCGGGGTTTACTCCTGCTTTTGCTT
The DNA here is from genome assembly GCA_046484825.1 of Gammaproteobacteria bacterium. Lineage (GTDB taxonomy): Bacteria > Pseudomonadota > Gammaproteobacteria > UBA6429 > Thiohalophilaceae > CAJYAN01. The sequence goes on from JAWOIE010000253.1 coordinate 3,257, forward strand.
AAATGCCCCGTTGACGCAGGGCTTCGTATAACAGCACGCCGGCGCTGACGGAGACATTGAGGCTTTCCACCTGCCCCACCATGGGCAGGGACACCAGGGTATCGCAGTGCTCACGGGTGAGCCGCCGCATGCCCTTGCCCTCGGCGCCCAGCACCAGCCCGATGGGGCCGCGCAGATCCGCCTGATACAGCGTGACCTCCGCCTCCGCGGCGGTACCAATGAGGAATACCCCCCGCTCCTGCAGCTGACGTAAGACCCTTGCCAGATTGGTCACCTGGACGAAGGGCACCGTCTCGGCGCCGCCGCAGGCCACCTTGCGCACCGTGGCCGTCAGCCCACAGGCATTGTCCCGGGGGGCGATGACCGCCTGCACGCCCACCGCATCGGCGGTGCGCAGACAGGCGCCCAGATTATGCGGGTCCTGGACCCCGTCGAGGATGAGTAAAAAGGGCACCACTTCGCTCTGTTCCAGCCAGTCGAGAAAGCTGGCCTCATCCATCGCTGGCTGGTTCTGACTCTCGGCCACTACGCCCTGGTGCTTGACCTCGCCGACCTGTTGGTCCAGTGCCTGCCGATCAACCCGCTCGACCGTAATGCCGTGCGACCGGGCCATGCCCAGCAGCTCGCGTCCCCGTTGATCACGGCGCGACTGTTCGAGCCAGAGGCGTTTTACCAGTTCCGGCTCCTTGCGCAGCAGGGCGGTGACCGCATGCATACCAAAGACATAGTGGGTATCGTCT
>JAWOIE010000003.1:0-7831 GCA_046484825.1 Gammaproteobacteria bacterium
CAGCCATAAAGCTTTTCGGCTCGCATACAGAGATCGAAGGCGTCTCCGTAGCTGCCCTCGACCAGCAGAACGGTCGAACCGAACGCGAGCAATTGGGCGATCTTTGCCTGAGGTGTCGATGTGGGAACGAAGATGACATTGGCCGCAGGCGTCCGGCGGACGGGGGGAGCGTCAGACGCGCCTGTACCCGCGCCTTGCCGAGAAACTCGCCAATGACCTCGCGCAGCAGCTCAATACCCTGGCCTTGCTGGGCGGAGAGCCAGACACGCCGGGGGCGGCCCTGGTCATCCCGATCCACATGCACCTCGCCCTGCGGCAGGGCATCGATCTTGTTAAAGACCTCAATAATGGGCTGCTGGTCCGCACCGATCTCCGCCAGGACCTCATGGACCTGCTGAATATTGGCGTCACGGCGTTCATCGGCGGCATCGACCACATGCAACAGCAGGTCGGCCTCCAGGGTCTCCTGCAAGGTGGAGCGAAACGAGGCCACCAGGTCATGGGGCAAATGGCGGATAAAACCGACCGTGTCGGCCAGAATAATGGTCTGCCCCTGGGGCAGTTCCACCCGCCGCAGGGTCGGGTCCAGGGTCGCAAAGAGCTGATCGGCGGCCAGCACGCCAGCCGCGGTCATACTATTGAAGAGGGTCGATTTGCCGGCATTGGTATAGCCCACCAGCGAGACCGTGGGGACCTCGGCGCGTTGACGCGCCCGGCGCCCCTGCTGCCGCTGTTTGCGTACCTTGGCCAGGCGGCGATTGAGCAATTTGATGCGTTCCCCGAGCAAACGCCGGTCTGTCTCCAGCTGGGTCTCGCCGGGACCGCGCAGACCGATACCGCCCTTTTGCCGTTCCAGGTGGGTCCAGCCCCGCACCAGGCGGGTGGATAAATGCTTGAGCTGTGCCAGTTCGACCTGGAGCTTACCCTCGTGGGTACGGGCGCGCTGGGCAAAAATATCCAGGATCAGACCCGTGCGGTCGAGCACGCGGCAACCGCAGAGTTTTTCCAGATTTCGTTCCTGAATGGGGGTAAGGGCATGGTTAAAGAGGACCACATCCGCCCCCTGAGCCTGCACACAATCACGGATTTCTTCTGCCTTGCCGGTACCCACCAGATACGCGGGGTGCGGAGTACGGCGTTTGCCCGTAATCATGTCGGCGATGACGACACCGGCGGATGTGGCCAGGTCTACAAACTCCTGGCGCTCTTCATTCTCGGCATAGGCGTCGAAATCGATATGGACGAGAACAGCGCGTTCTCCGCCCTGATGGCGTTCAAACAATCAAGATCTCCTGCCAACCCGAGGTTGGCATCAAACTATAGATTTCCGGGACTATCTTCAGCACCACTCACGGGCATTTTGACATTGCGCGCCGGCACCACTGTGGAAATGGCGTGCTTATAGACCATCTGGCTGACGGTATTGCGCAGCAAAACGACGAATTGATCAAAGGACTCGATCTGACCTTGCAACTTAATGCCATTGACCAGGAAAATAGAGACGGGGATGCGTTCCTTGCGTAAAGCGTTTAAGAAAGGATCCTGTAATGCCTGCCCTTTGGCCATTTTTGAATTCTCCATGTTGTGACTGCCTTTTATATTGTTAGCTGCTTAGCGTACATGGCTTTTTATTCTTTGTTCTCAATAACATAAACAAATAAATGGACCCGAAAAAGCCGCACAAAAATACCGGGTCAAATAGCCTCCTGCTTGCACAAGTCTAGCACAAGCTATGAACTGGACATGAGGGCCGTCCGCAGATAATTCAAGACTTGCTCATGGACATCGGCAGACAGGCTGTCGAACACCCTCAAATTCTGCTCGCTGCGCAACCAGGTGTGCTGACGCTTGGCCAGCTGGCGGGTGGCAATAATGCCCCGTTCGACCATCTCCTCATAGGATAAGTTCCCGCACAGATATTCCCAGACCTGGCGGTAGCCCACCGCGCGGATGGCGGGCTTGCTCGGGTCCAGATCGGCGCGGGCATACAGACGGCGTACCTCGTCGACAAAACCGTCATCGAGCATGCGTTGAAAGCGCCGCGCAATGAGGGCATGCAGATACTGGCGATCCGAGGGGATCAGGGCCAGCTTGATAACCCGATACGGCAGGGCCGCCGGCCGCTCGGCCTGTTGCTGCCACTGACTCAGGGGGATGCCGCTAAGCTCATAGACCTCCAGCGCGCGCTGAATCCGCTGCGGGTCGGTGGCATGGATCCGTTGCGCCGCCTGCGGGTCGACCTCGGCCAGGCGTGCATGCAGAGCCGGCCAGCCTTTCTCGCGGGCCTCCGCCTCCAGACGGGCACGAACGGCGTCATCAGCAGACGGCAACACCGACAAACCCTCCAGCAGGGCACGAAAATAGAGCATGGTGCCGCCAACCAGCAGGGGAATGCGCCCCTGCGCGACGATCGCCTCGATCTCGCGCAGGGCATCCTCACGAAAGCGCGCGGCGGAATAGGGCTCTGCCGGGTCGATAAAATCAATCAGCCGGTGCGGCGCGCGGGCCAGCACCTCGGGAGCGGGCTTGGCACTGCCGATATCCATACCTTTATATACCAACGCTGAGTCGACGCTGATTATGTCCATGGGAAAGTGCTGCACCAGGGTCACCGCCAGCTCGGTCTTACCCGAGGCCGTGGGTCCCATCAGACAGACCAGTGGGGGTAGAGTGTCCTCAGCCACGGCGCACCAGCGCCGCCAGGCGTTCGCTATCGAGCAGACGCCACACCGGTGGCGCGCTGGCCGGCAGGTCTGCGACCTCCTGTAGCCATTGACTGCGATTTTCGAGCCGCGCCTGCGGACGAAAATGCCTGGCCGCCAGCGTCGCCAACTGTTGCTGGCGCTGCGATTGTTCCCCCGGCAACGACTCGGTCCATTGCATCAACAGGTCGAGCAGGAGTGGTTCCGCATCAACGCCGCGCAACAGTCCCGGCAGGTGGAACACCATGGCGCTTTGCGGACCCGTGATGCGCACGTCGATACCCCACGCCTCGAACTGTTCGTGATAATCCGTCAGCACACTGAATTGTGCCGGCGTCAGGCTCAGATTCATGGGCACCAGCACCGGCTGGCGTGACAGCGGCGCATCGGTATTGCGTAGTCGCTGTAAATAAACCTGTTCACGCGCCGCCGGCAGATCCAGTACGAGCAGCCCCTCGGCCTGCTCCGCCTGCTCCGCCTGCGGGGCAAACAGCCAGAAGCGGTTGGCTAGCGCCCCCAGGAACATCCCCAGAGGTGTGGGTTCGTGCGTCTCAGTGGTGAGCCCCCGCAGGTGACCATAGGGATTGACGGCTTCGCGCACCTGCGGTGTTGCCGCTGGGGGCGCCGCTGCATCCCTGCTCGCGACGGGCGCGGGCTGTAGCGCGGCGGGGGTTGCGGTGGTCGGCGCCAGGGCACCACTGACCACCGTGTAAATAAAGTCATGCACCAGACGGCTCTCACGAAAACGTACCTCGTGCTTGGTGGGATGCACATTCACATCCACCAGCGCCTCATCCAGTTCCAGATGCAGCACATAGGCCGCCTGTCGCCCAGGATACAACCAGGGCTGATAGGCCTGTCGAATGGCGTGATTAATCATCCGGTCGCGAATAATACGCCCGTTGACGTAAAAGTATTGTTGATCCGTCTGGCTGCGTAAGTAGTCCGGCCGCGACAACCAGCCCCACACACGCAGGCCGCTGGCCTGCATTTGCACATAGGAGCCCTGTTGCACAAAGGCCTTGCCAAAAAGTTTATGCAGACGCCGCAGGCGCGCCTCGTTATCCACGGCCGGACGCAACTGGTGAACATAGCGCTGATTGTGTTTTAACTGAAAACCGACGTCGAAGCGCCCCAGTGCCATACGCCGAAAGACTTCATCGAGGTGACGAAACTCGGTGCGTTCCGCACGCAGGAATTTGCGCCGCGCCGGCGTGTTATAAAACAGGTCACCGACGTCGACACTGGTCCCTGGCGGGTGGGCGATCGGCTCAATGATCTGATCGACACCCGGGCGAGTGGCGAGGCACCAGGCACTGTCCGCACCGGCGCAACGCGAGATCAATTGCAGCCGTGACACGGAACCGATACTCGCCAGGGCCTCACCACGAAACCCCAGGCTGTCGATGGCCTGCAAGTCATCGATGCTGGCGATTTTACTGGTGGCGTGTCGACACAGGGCCAGGGGCAACTGCGCCTGTGCGATGCCGCAACCGTTGTCACGCACGAGAATTTTTTTCAGGCCACCCGCCTCTATTTCGACATCGATCTGAGTCGCCCCGGCATCGAGGCTATTTTCCATTAACTCCTTGACCACTGAGGCGGGGCGCTCCACCACTTCACCGGCCGCGATCTGATTGGCCAGCTGTTCGGGGAGGATACGGATCAAAGGTGAGGACAGGACTTCGGGCATGGCTACAAGTGTACGCAATGCCCCTGCCGAGGCAAACCGTCGCGGCTAAAAATCAGCTGCCGCTGTAGGGGATGTGTAAGGTGGCGCCGACATTCAGGTGATCGCTTTTCAGACGATTGACCTGACGCAGGTGCGAGACACTGACCTGATAACGACTGGCAATCGCCGACAGCGTATCACCACGGTTGATTCGGTGCTGCCGCGGCCGCATGGCGATTAACGTGCCCTGGGGCGGATACTTATTAAAGTAACTGCGGGTGCCTTTAAAGATGGCCTGCGCGAGTTTCTGCTGGTGGGCGGCGCTGCGCAATTTACGCTCTTCCCCGGGGTTGGAAATAAACGCCGTCTCGATGAGAATCGAAGGCACATCCGGCGCCTTGAGCACACGAAAACCGGCCTGCTCCACATGCGGTTTGTGTAACCGGGTCACGCCGCCGAGGCCACTGAGGACATCGCTGGCAATTTTATGGCTGTCTTCAATCGTGGTGGTTTTCACCATATCGACCAGCACCATTTTTAACAAATCATCCTTGTCATCGAGACTGACACCGCCGATCAAGTCAGCGCTGTTTTCACTCTCGGCCAGAAACTGTGCCACGTCACTACTGGCATTGCGCCGTTCAGACAAAATATAGACCGATGAACCATGGGCATGCGGTGTGGTAAAGGCATCGGCGTGCAGCGACAAAAACAGGTCGGCGCGGTGACGGCGGGCGATGTCGACCCGCTTCTGCAGGGGAATATAATAGTCACCGGTACGCACCATCACCGCCTTCATGCCGGGCTCGTTGTCGATAAGACGTTTGAGTTTTTGCGCAATCGCCAGCACCACATCCTTTTCACGCGTTCCCTTGCGCCCGATGGCACCCGGGTCATCCCCGCCATGGCCGGCATCGATAGCCACCACCACCGGGCGGGCCTGATCGGCCTTTTGTAACTCGGTGAGGATGGGGCGTTTCGTGGCCTCACCCTCGTGCAGATCGATCACCAGGCGATAACCGTATTCCCGGTGCGGCCGCAGCAGAAAACTCTTGGGGCGCACCATCTGCTTCAGGTCGAGGACGATACGCAGGTCATTCTGGCCACGGCGGGCAAAACGTACGTTTTTCAGGAAACTCTTGGCCATGTCCTTGTCATCCAGTGAGGCCAGCATGCTGGCGTTCTGGACATCAAGCACAATACGGTCGGGGTTCTTGAGGGAAAACAGGGAGTGTTCCACCGGCCCGCTCAGGTCCAGCACCAGACGGGTCGTGTCGGGCGATGGCCACATGCGCACGCTCTGCACCTGGACCCCCGCATTGACGCTAAACGAGACCCAGGCCAGTAAGACTGTCAGGACAAGACTGGAACGCACACCATTCCCCTTTTTGATGCTGCTGCATCTAACTATTGCAATAACCGGGGGAAATTTCAAGTCAAAAACTCTTTAAAACACAAACAGATAGGAAATATACCTGCTTAACTACCTTAAGTTTTTATGGCGGCCGGCGCCAGACTGGAGAAAATTTAGGGCAATCAGTCAGTTAGCGTCCTGATCGCAGTGCAGGAAGGGCTCGCCACGGGGACTATGGGCGCAGAGGCTCGCCTCGCGCCCGCTGGCCTGTACCCGCAACTCAATCACCAAATCGGCCCTGGGCAGCATGCCCGCGCCCTTTTGCGGCCATTCCACCAGGCACAGGCCACCGGCGGAAAAATAGTCGCGGCCGCCGATATATTCGAGCTCTTCCGGGTCTGCAAGACGATAGAGGTCGAAATGAAAGACCGCCAGACCGTCGATGTCGTAAGGCTCGACCAGGGTATAGGTGGGGCTTTTGACCCGCCCCTGGTAGCCCAGGCCCTGCAACCAGCCTCGCACCAGGGTAGTCTTGCCCGCCCCCAGGTCGCCCTGCAAAAAGACGGTCACCGCTTGTGGGGTCACACGGGCCAGGCGTGCGCCCAGCGCCAGGGTGGCGGCCTCGCCATCAAGGTATTCACGCCGACAGCGGCTCATGCTCAGGAATTACCGGGATTGGCCAGCCGCCGGACCCAGGGCATGAGATCCGAGGCCAGCAGCCCCCTTTCGCCCGCCGCCCTGGCGGCCTGATCACCGGCCTCGGCGTGCAGTGCGACCCCCAGTGCCGCGGCGTCGGCCAGCACCAGCCCCTGCGCCAGCAGACCGGCGATGATCCCGGTCAGGACATCGCCCATGCCGCCACTGGCCATGCCCGGGTTACCGCCACTACAGACACGCACCGCCTGGTCGCGGGACTTCACCAGACTACCCGCCCCCTTGAGAACCACCACCCCCCCCAGGCTATCGACCAGCTCATCAAGCGCCGCAAAGCGATCCCGCTCGACCTCGCTGATGGCCTTGCCCAGCAGGCGGGCGGCCTCACCGGGGTGCGGCGTCAGGACCCAATCCTCGCGCTGCTGGCTGGCCTGGGAGAGCAGATTGAGGGCGTCCGCATCCACCACCAGGGGCAGGCCACTGTCCAGGGCATAGGCGAGCATTTTTTTCGACCACTCTCCCTGCCCCAGTCCCGGGCCAATGGCGATGACCGAGGCGCGCTCCGCCAACTGCTGAAACGCTACCTCACTGTCGACCCCATGACACATGAGTTCCGGGCGCGTGGCATTAAGCACCATGGCGTGTTCCGGCCGCGTGGCGATACTGACAAGCCCGGCGCCAATGCGGGCGGCCGCCTCGCCGGCCATGCGCACCGCACCGGTATAGCCACGCTCACCGCCGACAATCAGGACATGACCGCAGTCGCCTTTGTGACAATGCCGTGGCCGGGGCCTGAGCAGGTGTTTGAGACGCGTATAATCAATACGCTCGCCCGCCGGAGGCCGCAGCTCATAGACCTCGGCGGGGACATTCAGACTGGCGAAGACCAGTTCCCCGCAGTATTCACTCCCCTGGGCGGTAAACAGCCCCTGCTTGAGACCAATAAACGTTACCGTCCCCGCCGCCTTGACGGCGCATCCCTGGGGCACCCCCGTGTCGGCCTGCAGGCCGGAGGGAATATCCAGACTCAGCACCTCACGTCCCGCGGCATTAATTTGCTCAATGGCCTCGCGATAGTGACCGCTGACTTCACCTTCAAGCCCGGTGCCCAGGAGGGCATCGATAATGACATCGACACGGGAAAAATCCGCCGCCGACAACGCCTCCGGGGTCAGACCCGCACCCGCCAGACGTTGCGCCGCGGCCAGGGCGTCGCCGCCGATATGCGCGCCATCGCCAACCTGGTAGACCTTCACCGCCAGGCCCTTTTCATGGGCCAGCCGGGCCACGACAAAGCCATCACCCCCGTTATTGCCGGCGCCGCAGACCACCGCCAGGCTGCGCGCTTTGGGCCAGCGGTGGCTAAGGTATTGAAACGCCGCCGTGCCGGCGCGTTCCATGAGAATCGTGCCCGAGAGTTTGAAGGTCTCGATGGCAAAGCGATCCAGC
>JAWOIE010000016.1:0-20062 GCA_046484825.1 Gammaproteobacteria bacterium
ACGGATGGAAGGTCATTCAATTGCTTAAACGTCGCGATTACAGCCGATTCCAGTGAATAACCCTGTGTCTCGTAGTAGGCCCTGGCATCGGATTGCCCATGATCGGAATAGATCCAGACTTCGTAGTGCCGCCATTCCGAACGATGGGCGGCGCGCCACAAGCGGGCGATGGCATCATCGATGCCCTTCAGGGTCCAGTGCGCGAACAGTGAGCGCGGCCCGCGGCGGTGAGACTGTTCATCATAGCCGAGAAAGTTGATGTGAATAACCGGCAGGCCGCGACTGATGTCGATCTTGCCGCCGATCACGCACAGTTCGCGCAGCACAATGGAAATAGCCACCCGCGTGGGGATGAACTTCATTTCCTTTATGAAATTCTGGCCATCGACCAGACCACGTACGGAATCGTATAATGCGATGCCCAGCTCCATGAACAACAATACCGCGATACGCGCAAAGCTGTAGAGATTGGCGAGTATAAAGGCCAGCAGCACCAGCGGATTGGCGTGGCGCAGTGCCGGGCCCCAACCCATCGACGACGGACAAAAATGCGACTCGTCTGCACCTCCGGTAAAGCAATCCGCGTAGGCACTGCCATCCTCGAGCAGATTCTCATGGTCTCCTGCGCCGTGGAGTTCCTCGAAGCGCGCAGTGGCTTCCGGTTCGTACATGCGAATAATTTTTCCCGTTACATGATCCCGGAACGCGAACGCTGGCACGGCGCCTTTGATACCATAGAACAGTTCCGCCTGCACCGCGGGTGTGGTCGATGGCAGACCCGAATAGAAGGCGTGGACGTGATAGTGTTCACGGTTGATCAGCCGTTTCAGGAACGGTAGTTCAGCATGGCGCAGGGCGTGTTCGAATTGCGGTTGTGAGAGACCATCGATCTGGATCAGTATCATTCCCGGTCGGGTCGGTGAACCCTCGGACACGGGCAGTTGCAGCAGGCGCGACAGCCAGACGCTGCGACTGAGATTACGGCGTATACGCCGGAGCAGAAACTCGATGCGACCGATCACGGGCCAGTCACTGAGCTATGGCACCGCTGCGGGAGCCCCATCATTCCCCCTTTGCCGAGGACTGGCTGGCACCCATCGCCGCATCACCTGCGCCGGCGACACTCTTCAGGATATCCCACTCAGTCTTGAGCCAGACCAGGACATCCAGCCAGTCGCGTTCGTCTTCACTGGCGCCAGCGGCGGATCGGGATTTGATTGCCGCGAAGCAGGCCAGGGCCTTGTCCGCCGCACGCGACATGGAAAAGGCCTCGGCCGTGTCCCGCGCTGCTTGCTGCAACGCGCGCATATTTTCCGCTGGCAGCGCGGTCAGCCATTGCAGCGCGGCACTGAACGCCGCCGGCGTTTCCTCCGGCAACAGGCGGCCGTTTTTACCATCCTCGACGACTTCCCGGACACCGGGTGCGTCCAGGGCGACGACCGGCAGGCCGGCCGCCATGGCCTCGATCAGCACCATCCCCTGGGTCTCGCTGCGAGAGGCGAAGACGAATACATTCATGGCGTGCAGGGCATCGGTCAGTTGCTGTTGCTGCAGGATGCCGGTGACGTGCAGACGCGACGCGGCGCCCGTCCGTGCAAAAATGGACCGCATCGCCGCCTCGGAAGGGCCGGTACCGATCACCAGGAAATGCGCCTCGGGGCAATGGCCAACGAAATCGGCGACTGCCTGCGACAGGAATTCGAGATTCTTTTCCGGCGCCAGGCGGCCCAGGTGACCAACCACGAACGCGGATGCCGGAATCCCCATGTCCTGACGCACGGTGTGGCCGTCGCCATGGGCAAAGTTTTCCAGGCGGACACCGGTAGGCACCACGGCGATGGGGGTGGTGACGCCGCGCGTGTGCAGCAGTTCCTGAACGCTCTCGCTGGGGGCAAAGACCTGGTCACAGAGGTTGGCGTAACGCGTCGCCAACTCGATCGCAAACCGCTTCATGGCGGGCGAGTCACCGGGCACATAGTGCGTGTATTGCTCATACAGGGTGTGATGGGTGAACACCAGCGGCAGATCCCGGTAACGCGCGATGCGCAACGCGGTCATGCCGAGCAGGAAGGGATGCTGGGAGTGCACAATGTCCGGCTTGAAGTCATCGAGTCGTTCACCCAGCCCGGCAATGGGCGGCAGGGCGACGGAAAAATCGCTGGCATTGAAATTCTGGATCGCGGCAACGCGGACGACATCGAGTTCATGCTTGGGCATGTCGGAAAATTCAGGCGCCACCACCAGCACCCGGTGCCCGCGCTGGCGGTATTCTTCGGTGAACGCCACCACCGATCGTGCGACGCCGCCGACGTGTGGGGTGAAGGTGTTGGTGAAGATAAGAATATTCATACGTCACGGCTCCCTCTTGACGAGAACGGTCGACTTCGTATCCGGCGCTGCCTGTACCGGCTCGAATCCCGGCAGGTGGATCTCGATGGCAGGGGCATCGTGATGCCAGTTACCCTGCCAGTCGATGCGCGGCGGGTTTGCGGCATCCGGTGTGATGCTCAGCGTGACTGTGCCGAATGTTGTCGGCGCAGGCCCGAAACGGATCGGCGTATTGTGCGCGAGCCAGCGCGCGGGAACGCCAGCGCACAGGATGAGGCGCGCGCCTTCTTCGCGCACAAAGCAGTTGCGCAGCATCAGCACCCATTCGGCGGTGGCCCACACGTGGTGGCCGTCGCCCATGCAGCCGCCCCCGGTTTGTGGATGGATCGCCTCCGGCCACTGGCCGGTCGGCGAGGCCAGTTCGGCGACCGTGTCCATCAGCTCGAGGTAGCGCGGGTCGCCGGCACGCAACAGAACCTGTGCAACATGCAGGGTCAGGTAGGCGTTGAGGCCGGAATGGATCATGTCCTGGTAGAAGGCGCCGTTGACAAAACAGCGCTCAAGCAGAAACTCGACGCAGTCGAGCAGGCGCGGATCGTCCGGCGCACAGAGTTGTGCCGGGTAACCGATGGCCAGTGAACCGATGGCGCCGGCATCCAGACGGCGATAGGGCGAGGCGGGCATGGCCGGGCGGTCGAGGCGTTGTGCGCAGGTGGCCAGGCTGCGATCCACGGCTGCGGTGAACTGTTCGGCGGCGTGCGTAAATTCCTCATGCGCGCCGACGTCCGTGTCCTCGCACATGGCCGCGGCCGCCTGCAAGCCGGCGATACTCCAGAAATCGTCCCAGTAATAATAATCATTGGGTCCGAGGTGTTCGGCGCTGAAACCCGCAGGCAACAGCCCGGCATGTGCTGCATCCAGATCATCCGCGAGACGTTTGCGCATGATCCAGCGCGCGCCGCGTGTAATGGGATCGTGCCAGTCTGCCGACGGCCGCTGCCCGGTCAGGTCAAAGTAGCGCTGCAGGATCCACAGCACTTCACCATTGGAATCCCATTCGCCCTCCTGGGAGCGAAAATAACCGAGCACCGTCTGGCGTTCCGGGAAGCGGGCCAGGGCACGCGTCGCGCGTCGCGTCAGGCCGGCGCACAGCAGGGCATGAATGATGAAGGCGGCATCACGAAACCAGAAGCGTTTGTAGGTGTAGGGCCCGGGGTAGACGTCATCCGGCGAGTGCAAAATCAACGAGGTGATCGCGGCGTCGTAGAGAAACTGGTAACGCGGCTCCGGACAGGTGAGTTGACAGTGATCGCGCAGCGTGGTGTGCCAGGCATCATCGACCAGTATCCCCTTGTCTATATCCGCAAGCGGTATCGAGGCGGTGATCGCGCCTTCCGCGCCGGCCTTGAGCGGAAACAGCGCCGCCGCCGTGACCATGCCCACATTGCAGACCCCTTCCAGCTGGTCATCCCGGTCCCTGAGATGAATGTAGACATCACCGTGGCGGTAATCCGAAACATGATGCCGTGCAGCGGCCGTACTGAATTCAACGCGCCGACGGTCGTCGACGATCCAGGCATTGCGTTCCGGCGTGAGGCTGACCTGATGGATGAAGCTGATGCCTTCGGGGTTTTGCGGCCGTAGCGCCAGGATCAGCCAGGCGGTGCTGTCGGCGCGCGCCTGCAAGTGCAGCTTGCAGACCGGGCGCCCGTCCTCCAGTTGCACCCAGGCGCTGCTGGTCAGTGCCAGGTCCTGCATTTGTGTCTCGGTGGTGATGCGCACGCCAGGCCCCATGTCCTGGATTTGCCGGCACTCCACGGCGCGCGAGGGCAACAGGCAGCGGCCGTCCTCCGCCAGCAGCCAGGCATCCAGTGACCAGCCGTCGAGAAAAGGCGTCAACAGCCCTCGCGGGTCGACGATTGGCAGTTCCGCGCAATCCGGATAACCGATCGCGGTCCAGTTGCGGTGGGTAAGGTTGATGTGGGTGATCGAAAAGGCGCGCGGAATAAACGACTCGTCGTACGGATCGAACTGGCGCTCGATCCAGTAGGGCCAGACCCAGTCCAGGTTGTGCTGGATGACCCGGCTGTTGATCAAGCCGCGGGCGTGAAACACGACGCCCGCACGCAACAGTTCGATGGGTTCCCCGACTTCGGAGGGTTGGGCAAAGTTATGCAGCCGTGCCAGGAGTGCAATAGGATCGAGAAAGCCGTATCGGTGCGCGATACGACGCACCACAAATCGCCAGGGCAGCCACTTCATCCAGCTCACGTCAGGTCATCCTCGATGTCGCCTTCCTCTGCATAGCGAGCCAGTGCCCGGCGCGCCAGATGATTGAGATAGAGGATCGTCATCAAGGTGACAATAAAACCCACACCATATACGGCCCATTCCAGGCTTGAGCGTTGCAGGTGCTGTCCCGTGAGGCTGGTAATATCGGCCGCGATGGAACCGAGGTAGACATTGTGGACCGAGAAGGGTATGAACCCCAGTAGCGAACCACCCAAAAAGCCACGCAAGGAAAACGGCGTCAGCCCAAAAAAATAGTTTGAGATCTTGCTGGGAAAGAAGGGTATCAAACGTGTCAGGAGCACGACCTTCCAGCCATTCGGTGTCAGTTCCTCACTCACACGTTGAATCCGGCTATGGGATAAAATGAACTGCCTGGCGCGTTTGCCGAACAGATAACGTGCAATCAAAAAAGCCAGGGTCGCGCCGAGTGTCGTGCCCATCACGACGTAGAGCGAACCCTCCAGCAGGCCGAACACGAAGCCGGCGCCGGTAGTAAACAATACGCCCGGCAGGACCAGCACCACTACCGCCGCCATGATCAATATAAAGAGTATCGGTGCCCACGCGCCCTGAGTATCAAACCACGCCAGCAGGAGAAGTACCTGTTCATGCGCGCCAAAGTAGATCATGACAGCGAGCACGGCGGCGACGAATACGATACTGGCCGCAATGCCGAGCAAGGGCGATTGCGTTCGGTTGACAAGAGACCTGTGCGTACCCAGTTGCACGATTTGCTCCAAACACCAATCAGTGGCCGCCTGGTAGTGGCCTTGATATTGTTAGGTGGTTAATTGAGAACGTCCTGAGTAACCCGCCCTTACGCGATTGCCGTGCATCATCGCGCACAGGATCAGGAATAATTAATCAGAGGTATTCTCAAGTATAGATACTGGGTTAGTTTACTCAACCCGGAACATGGTATTCCCCCCTTCACCCCATTCCTCTGCAGGCGATAAAATAAGCTGGGGATGTAAAAAATTTCAGCTAACCCCGCATTGGCGCACGGGTATTTGTCGTGATCATGAGGCTGCCAGGTAGAGCAGTTGCTGAGACATTGTCGCGGAGTGTGCCAGGATGGCTGCCTGGGGCGGTCAGTTTTGATCCTGTGTGCGGACACCGGTTTCCGTCACAAGATTACGCTGGTCACTGTGGCGGATGAAAAGAACTCGCGGCGGAGCAACGGGCATGCACGTCCCTCTGTGGGTATCCATCGTTGGCTATATGGCATCGGTTGGCTTGCTGATTTTTCAGAAAAGGCAGTCCGCCGGCTTATGATGTGATGCGCATTAGAGCAGTGCAGGTTCTGTGTGCGAGTGTTAGGATGATGCTAATTGTATGAGTGCTGAAACGGCTCATACCTGCACCGGTCGATGTCAGCCGTCGTCAGGTGCTGATAAAAATTACCTTAACGGAAGCCGGGGAGGAAGGTATGGAAAATTTTATTACACCGATAGCCGTCTGGTGCGCTACCATTCTGGAGACGCTGGGTGTCGGCATCATTACCCTGATTGCGCTGTACGCGCTCTTTACGGCGGGCACCCGGCTGCTGAAGAATGACGACAAGGATTCGATGTTTCAGGAGCTGCGTCAAATCCTTGGTCGGGGTATCCTGCTTGGCCTGGAGTTTCTCATCGCCGCGGATATTATTTACACGGTGGCGGTGGACCTGACGTTTGAGTCGGTCGGGGTGCTGGCCGTGGTGGTGTTGATCCGTACGTTTTTGAGTCTTGCCCTGGAAGTGGAAATCAATGGCCGATGGCCCTGGCAGCAAGGCCGCAGTATTAAAGAGCGCGAACATGTTTGAAATAAGAGAAATTGACCCGCAGGAGTATCGCACAAGAACCCGTAACGCCATGCTGCGTATTATGGCCCTATATCTCCCCGTGGGCTTTACCACTTCCTACACCTTTCCTCGCCTGTTGGGCGAAACCACATACAACCCGTTTGTACTGCAAATTATTGGCGCAATCATAGGACTGGCGCTGGTGTTTTGGCTGACCATCCGTTTTTTTAAACATCAGGACTGGATGAAAGAGGCGATGTATGGCTGGCAACTGAAGCGCTGTCTCATGTATATCACCAATGCCATGCAACCCTTGCAGAAAAAGGTTGAGGCGGGTGACGTCGAGGCCATGAAACTATTGCGCTTTTATCACCTGGGCGTTTTTCAGATGTATCGGCTGGAGCAAAATGCCAGTGACCTGGTCGACCACAAGGTCGAGATGGATCGGCTTGAGGAGAAAATGATGGCCCTGGGGCTTGAGCTGAATCAGACGCGATTTGACCTCGATAAACTGAAACAGGTTACAGCAAAAAATTAAGCACAGATTTGTGTTGCTGATGAACTCGAATGATTTGCCAGATTGTTATGACCAGACCTGCGCCAGGCAGGGATTCAGTAATGATGGCTCAGGCGAATAGACATGGCGCGATACTTTTTTTACCGCAGAAGCACCCGGCGACAGGCCATAAAAATGCTCTGGATTGCCCTTGGCTTTCCGCTGAGCATGGGCCTCATGCTGGAGATATTTGCCAGCGACAAAGTACCTGAGTCGCAGTTGCTCATTATTTATGGTGTGGCGCTTCTGGTCAGTGTCTTGCTGGTACTGATGTTTGTGATAGCGGATTTCAGGAGAAATGCCGAGTTTCGCTACGAAGTGACAGACCAGTATGTCAGCTGTATTTATCCGGATTTCCCCAGGGGTGGCGAGAGTTATCAGATTAAACTTTGCGATATCGCACGCCTGCTACAGATAAAACATACCATGGGGCGCACGACCCATGATGACTTTATCGAGACCGTTGACGGCAAAATGCACCGCATACCCCAGCGCTATGATCTGAAAATCGGTGCAGTGAAAAAAGCCATTCGCAGCGCGAGGCCGGAGATCCGTAGTGAAAATAAAGTGCTGCCCTGAGCCGCGGGTCGTTATGGCCTCAGGGGCTAAAAAATGTGTTGGCAAACCTTTCGGCCCGCGCGAGTTGCCTGGCGAGAAAGCGACGGGTGTCGACTTGCTCTTCCGATAGGTCGAACAGCCAGTACACCGTGGTGTTAACATAGATTCCAGTCAGACCGATCTCTTCGGCAATGCGCTGCAGGTGGGTGCCCTCCAGCTGCGCGGCCTCACGCAACCACTGCACCGTCGCACTGATGCGCAACAGGCCCTGCAGTTGCAAATGAATATGGGCAGGCTCCAGCTTATACAGGAGCATGTCGCGGGAGACGGTTTTGTGTTGCGCGAGAAAATCCAGCCAGGCCATGATGAGCCGGCACAGACGTTGCCGATAGTTCAAGGAGCTGAAGTCACTGGCCTGCGCGGCGTGTAACATGGCGCTGTCGGCGCGATCATACCAGGCCTCGACCAGATCATCCTTGACACTGAAGTGACGGTGTATGTCCTGCAGGGGAATATCCAGGGCGTGTGCGATGTGATGCAGGCAGAGTGTTTCCCAGGAGCTGTTCTCGGCGAGGGTTATGGCGCACGCCAGAATTTTGTCGGATAGGTCGCTGGGGTTCGTCATCATCACCTCGGAATGGACAAGGCGTGGAACGGGGTTACGGGCGCTGCTGAACTCCGCCTTACTTGGTGGCGTCTTTTTTGGTGCCAATCACAATGGGCAGGTAGCCAACCGCCTTATAGTCGTTGATCTGTGCCGGCCCGGAGGCGGAGACATTCACATAGTCGGGAAAGTCCTCTTCCGTCAGTCCGCGCCAGCCGGCGTAGGTGCCGCAGACGTGTACCTGGACCTTACTGTCCTGGATGAGGGAACGTACGTTGTTGTGAGCGGCCTCACTGGTCTTTTGGTTTTTCTGCGTGAGGGCAAACTGTTCCCGGCCGTGGGTGACCACGGCAATGGGCAGATCCGCAAAGCGCGCCCGCAGTTGTTTGATATAGTCCTGTGCTTTTGGCAGCGCCCAGCTGAGGCCGGCGGCATCACCGGTGACGATTTCAATGACCACGCCGTCGGGTTCGGTGGGCAGCGCCAGGACTTCATCGAGGGTGTACTCCTTGCCGAGGACTGTCAGTGACAGACCCAGCAGGCCAGTGATGGCCACGCCTTGCAAACAACGTCTTACAGATGAACCCTGACGCATTGACTAACCTCCTGTCATGGACATGAAACGGACGACCTGTGTTGGGCTTTCGTTAAAGTGGTGACGCTCAGGCTTTTGGGCAATGGCAGCCTGGATATGCCCCTTGAGTTCTTCATCCGAAACCCCACGACGTAACAGGTCGCGTAAAGGATACTGATCATTCTGACCCAGACAGAGGTGTAAGGTTCCATCCACACTCAGACGCACGCGGTTACAGGTCTCGCAAAAGTGTTGTGACATCGGCGTAATAAAGCCAATGCGCAGGTCGGTGCCGGCCACCCGCACGTAACGCGCCGGACCGCCGCCGGGCATGGTGCCGGGGATGAGTTCATAGCGTTGCGCCAGTCGCTGTTTGATTTGCTTCAGGTCCACATACTGTTGCTGTGCCGCCTGTCCCGGGGTACCCATGGGCATGGTCTCAATAAAGCGCAGGGTAAAGTCGTGTGCAAGACAGAACTCGACCATGTCCTCGACTTCATCCTCATTGGTGTCCTGCATGACGACCATATTGATTTTGACTGGTTGCAGGCCGGCGGCTTTGGCCGCCATGAGGCCATCCAGGGTCTTTTGCAGTTTGCCGCCCGTAATGGCCTTGTAGCGCTCGGCGCGCAGGGTATCGAGGCTGACATTGATGCGTGAAATGCCGGCCTTTGCCAGCGGTTGCGCCAGTGTGTCCAGACGGGTGGCATTGGTGCTCAGTGACAGGTCATCCAGCCGGGGCAGGGCCGCCAGCCGCGCCACCAGCTCCGGCAAGTGCTTGCGGACCAGGGGCTCACCGCCGGTAATACGGACCTGGTGCGTCCCCAGCTCAGAAAAGGCGCGGATAATGCGTTCGATCTCGTCAAAGCTGAGCCACTCGCCGGGTTCCTGAAAGTCCTTGAAGCCCTTGGGCAGGCAATAGCTACAGCGCAGGTCACAACGGTCGGTGACCGACAGGCGTATGTAGTCTATAGGACGCTGGTAGGAATCAATCAGTGACATCTTGTGACGAGCACCTGTTTAATGAGTCATGTGTAGTATAGCCATTGGCCAGTAAGTGTGCCGGACAGACGCTTTTGCGCACGGGGTTGTCTGGTCATGTTGAGTCAAAGACGATACGCATTCCGTCAACAGCAGTATTTAAACCATCGTGCTACCCGAATGTGTCGCGTGCAGCGTCCCGGAACAGAACGCGGATCACAAATAAAGCCGCATGGGGCGGCTTTATTTGTGGTGGGGCGTTGTTTAGCTGCAACCCTTGGGCCGGGGCAGGCCGGCAACCTTATTGGCGCACTTGATCAGACCGGTGGGGAACAGCGAGTAGATATACTGCTGGCTACTGCGGTCGGCACCAAACTTTTCCTTCATTATCTTGGAAAACTTGCGCGGCTCAGCCACCATGCCCTCGTCATAGAAATATTCGCGGGCGGTTTTGATAATGTCCCAGTGTTCTTCGGTGAGGTCACCGATGTTTTCGTTCTTGGCGATCTCGACGGCCAGCTCCTCGCTCCACTCGTCGAGGTTTTCCAGCCAGCCGGCTTCACTTAATTGAATGGTTTGACCATTTACTACAGCTTCCATAATGTTTGCCTCAATCTTTAGTTCTGAATACCCGAGTAATTATATCAGGATATATATTAATATCCACTAATACTATACGGTTTGATAGTACAAATTTTGTGGATGATTTGCCTGGGCGAAGAAAAACCAGCGCTCGGCAATGAGCCCAACGTACTGCACCACAAAGGCGGCCAGCAGGGTGCCGGTGCTTGCGCTGTTCATGCCGACCCACAACAGAATGAATGGCACCACAAATACCAGGGTAATAAAAATCCATTTCATGCCCTTCATCATGGCGAGACTGGCGTGGTGGAAAAAGTCGCGGGTGTTGACGGAACCCCCCATAAAGCCCATGGCCTTTTGCTGAATCCTGGTGTGGCGTACGCCGATCGCGGTCTGCACGGTGGACTTGGCCTTGATACGACTATTGCGGATCAGTGAGGCGCTACGGGTGACGAGACTGGCGGCGATTATGATCATGCTCCAGATGGCGTAGAAGCTCATCAGCTCCGGGGCGCTGACATTGGCAAAGGCGGTGGCCAGGGTAAAGCCGGAGGCGGTGCCCAGCAGGGTGTAGTTGATCACGGTCAGTGGGCTGTGCCACTCCTGCAGGAATTTCAGACAGGCGTAGATCATACCGGTGCAGAGGAACAGCGCAAAGGTCGCCAGCATGCCCAGGGTCGCCACGACCAGCGTCGCCTGCAGGCGCGCGCCGGTCTTGGCGGTGAACAGTACCGTATCCCACTCAAACCAGTGCATCACACTGTAGGCAAAGACCAGGGCCATCATCACTGGCAGGACAATCACCTCGCGGGACAGCCAGGAGGTGCGCCACTGCGCGGCGGCACGCCAGGCGCGCTCGGGACGCCCCAGGTGAAAAAATGATGCCACCAGACCGCCGACCAGAAAGGCCAGTGCAATCAGGCCACCGGTGGCGTAAAAGTCGGCGCTATGCTGTGAGGGCAGCAGCTCTACGGCGGAGTAACTCTGGCCGGTGAACAGGGCCAGGAACATGCCCTGACCGACGCCAATCAATGTTGTTAAAAAGATAACCGAAAATGCCGGATGCATATCTGCTTCTCCAATATTAATTTTTTTACCGCAAAGACGCAGAGAACGCGAAGAGAGTAAATATTTTACTTTGCGTTCTCTGCGTCTTTGCGGTGAATAAGAACATGATGATTACCAGGAAGTACTGTCGTCGAGAGTTGGTGTCTTGACCGGCGCGCTCGGACCACGCTGCTCCTTATTGAGCGGATTATCCGCGCGCTGCAGTTCATCTTCGTGAATATGTATGCGCGTCTTGCGGCGTGGCAGGTAGTGGTTGGCGGGTTTGGTGCCCCACTCTGGCATTAACTGATAGCCACCCTCTTCGCGGATCGTGACGGAGATATCCGATTCCGGATCATGCACATCACCAAACAGACGGGCGCTGGTGGGGCAGGCCAGTACACAGGCCGGCTTGCGTTCAGCTTCCGGCAGGGCCTCATCATAGATACGGTCGATACACAGGGTGCACTTTTTCATGACCTGCTGCTTTTCGTCGATCTCGCGCACGCCATAGGGGCAAGCCCATGAACAGTAACGACAGCCGATGCACTTGTCATAATCGACCAGCACAATGCCGTCTTCCTTGCGTTTGTAACTGGCGCCCGTAGGGCAGACGGGTACACAGGGCGGGTCTTCACAGTGCAGACAGCTCTTGGGAAAGTGCAGGGTCTCGGTATTGGGGAACTCGCCGATCTCATAGGTCTGGACACGGTTAAAGAAGGTCCCGGTGGGGTCCTTGGCATAGGGGTTTTCATCGGTCATGAAGCCCGCCGGGCCGGAGGTGTTCCACTCCTTGCAGCTGGTGACGCAGGCGTGACAACCGACGCACACATTTAAATCAATAACTAATGCTAATTGTGTCATTTTAGTTACTCGCCTTTATATCAATTTTTTAACGCAAAGCGGCAGAGACGCAAAGTTCGCGAAGCATCTAGTATTCCTTGCGTGCTCCGCGTCCTGGCGCCTTTGCGTTGCATCACCTGTTACCTCGAGTGAAGCGTCCGGCAAAAAAGTTCAGCCATTTTTTCGTTTTACCGGTGCCCGGCAGGGCAGGCATTTCATCAAACTGCGGATAGGATACCTTGGGCTCACTATCGTCGGCTTTATAGATACGCACGCGCACGTCATACCAGCCGGCCTGACCGGTCAGCGGGTCTGAATTGGAGAGGTGCTCACCGGCATCATGCGCGGGCAGTTCTTCTGAGATCAGGTGATTGAGCAGGAAGCCCTGTTGTGACTCATTGGCGTTGCCATCCAGGCGCCAGGCGCCACTGGCCTTGCCGATGGCATTCCAGGTCCAGATGGTGCCCGGCTCCACCGCTTCGGTGTAACGGCACAGGCAGCGCACCTTGCCGTGCATGGACTCGGCCCACATCCAGCCGCCGTCTTCAATGCCGGCGGTGCGGGCGGTCTGCGGGTGCACATACATAAAGTTGTAGGTATGGATCTGCCGCAACCAGGCATTCTGTGAATCCCAGGAATGATACATGGCCATGGGACGTTGGGTCAGTGCGTTGAGCGGATACAAGTGCTTGTCGGTGAGCTGTGACTCTAGCGGTTCAAAGTAGAACGGCAGCGGATCAAAATAGGTCTCGACGCGCTTGCGCAGGTGGTCCGGTGGCTGTTTGCCGTCGGTCTTGCCCTGGGCCGCGAGGCGGAACTTCATCAGGATCTCGGAATAGATGTGGATATTGATGGGCTCGGCATAACGCGCCAGGTTGTGCTCCTGCGCCCAGCGCAAATAGCCGCGATTCCAGTTACGCATGTACTGGAAGGACTTGGGCAGTTCCATATGGAAGACACAGTTGTTCTTCTCATACATCTTCCACTGGTCCGGATTGGGTTCACCCTTCATGGACTTTTCGCCACCCTTGCCACGCCAGCCGGCGAGGAAACCGATGCCGGAGCCGGGGGCGGTTTCATAGTTGACGACGAAATCGGGATAGTCGCGGAACTTGCGTTCACCTTTGTCGTTGGTAAAGGCTGGCAGTTTCAGGCGCGAGCCCATTTCGATGAGCACTTCCTGGAAGGGCTTGCACTCGCCGGTGGGCGGCACCACGGGGATCCGCACCGAGTCCACCGGGCCATCATATTCCGAAATGGGACGGTCCAGCATGGACATGACATCGTGGCGTTCCAGATATGTGGTATCCGGCAGAATAAGGTCGCCGTAGGCAGCCATTTCTGACTGAAAGGCATCGGCGACGATAATGAAGGGGATCTTGTAGTCGCCGTTTTCCTTTTTGTCGTTGAGCATCTTGCGCACTTCGGTGGTGTTCATGGACGAGTTCCACGCCATGTTGGCCATGAAGATCAGCAGGGTGTCGATTTCATAGGGGTCGCCGCGCCAGGCGTTGGTGATGACGTTGTGCATCAAACCATGGGCCGACAGCGGGTGTTCCCAGGAAAAGGCCTTGTCAATGCGCACCGGTTCGCCCTTGTCGTCGACAAACAGATCGTTCGGATCGGCCGGCCAGCCCAGGGGCATGCCGTTTAAGGGGGTATTGGGCTGTACATCCTCAGGACCCTTGCCGGTCTTGGCACAGGGCGGGATGGGGCGCGGAAAAGGGGCCTTGTGACGGAAGCCACCAGGCCGGTCAATGGTGCCGAGTATGGTCATGAGAATGGACATGGCGCGGATGGTCTGAAAGCCATTGGAGTGCGCCGCGGTACCACGCATGGAGTGGAAGGCCACCGGATTGCCGGTGACGGTATCGTGGTCCTTGCCCCAGGCATCGGTCCAGGCGATGGGCAGCTCGATTTTCTCATCGCGGGCAGTAATGCCCATCTCGTAGGCCAACCGCTTGATGGTTCTGGCGGGGATGCCTGTAATGCCCTCGGCCCACTCGGGGGTGTATTGTTCGACGCGCTCGGCCAGCAGCTGGAACGATGTCTTGGCCTTGCGGCCATCGGCGAGCTCATATTCGCCCCCCAACAGATAGGGGTCAGCGCCTTCCTCGCGGGCATGTACGGCCTTGTCCTGGTTGCGGTCCCACCAGACGCGGTCCTGCGGATCAAAACAGTCCGGGTCGCGGGGCACGTCGGTGCGTACGAACAGGCCGAAGTCGTCACTGGCCTCGTCGGTGCTGACCAGCTCGGCGGAATTGGTGTACTGGACAAGAAATTCACGGTCATACAGACCGGTCTTGATAAGCTCGTGGATCAGGGCCAGCATCAGTGCGCCATCGGTGCCGGGCTTGATGGGCACCCATTCATCGGCAATGGCCGAGTAACCGGTGCGCACCGGGTTGATGGAAATAAAACGGCCGCCATTGCGTTTGAATTTGGACAGGGAGGCCTTCATGGGGTTGGAGTGATGGTCCTCGGCGGTGCCGATCATGACAAACAGCTTGGCACGGTCCAGGTCCGGTCCGCCAAATTCCCAGAAGGAGCCGCCGATGGTGTAGATCATGCCGGTGGCCATATTCACCGAGCAAAAACCCCCGTGGGCCGCGTAGTTGGGAGTCCCGAATTGCTTGGCAAACAGACCGGTGAGGGCCTGCATCTGGTCGCGACCGGTAAACAGGGCGAATTTTTTCGGGTCGGTGGCGCGCAGGTGCTCAAGGCGATCCTGCATGATCTGAAAGGCCTCCTCCCAGCTGATCTCGTCGTACTGGGCGTCGCCACGCTCGGTGCCTTCCTTGCGCTTCAGCGGCTTGGTGAGGCGGGCCGGGGAATACTGCTTCATGATACCGGAAGCCCCCTTGGCGCAAATAATCCCCTTGTTCAGCGGGTGATCCGGGTTGCCCTGGATATAGCGAATCTCGCCATCGCGCAGGGTGACGCGAATGCCGCAGCGACAGGCGCACATATAACAGGTGGTATTTTTGACTTCGATGCGGCCTGTGGGCGCCTTAATAGGGTCATGGACGACGGACATAGTGAACCTTCTGTTTTTAAGCCAGCGGGCGATTATAGGGAGTCTTAACCTACCCGACCAATCAGGATTATTATGAACATAATAAAATCATTATATCCTAATAAACGAATATTTCATAAGGCCTTGTGGGAAAAATCTATAACCTACAACAAGTTAAGGTTATATCCAGACCCGAGTCGCCACCTTAGTGTCGGCTGGTTTAAGTCTGTTATGTAGGCCACGCAATTATAGTAGTTGGGATCGGTATTGTGAGTCGTTAATACATCCTGGATCCTTAAGCTACAAGTGGATAGGGATCTTGGGCGCTGAGCAGATGGCGGACTGCGAGAAGAAGGCCTCCTGTTGAGGTGCTATAGCTATCTCCCTAGCGCAGAAGACACAGTCGCCTGTGCTATGTTGGCACCGCCAGCATAGCACGTCCTGTTTGGTTGGCCAGGGGTGCCTTGAGGCCGAGCAGTTGAATATCAAGGTCAGGTGCGAGACGACAATCAAATGGCCGGCTGCGCCGGATTCGGCCCCGAGGACCAGGGTGCAGGGCAAGCACTATATAGTATTGCGGCCAGGCTCAGGTCAGAGGCCTGTCATGAAGCCGCTGGCTCAGTTCGAGCTACACCTCCCGAGGAACAAGATTGGCGACATTTTGGCTAAAGCAGACGGTTTTTAGGCGTAGGCTTTGTATTTTGTAACTTAATCCTATAGATTTACCCGCCTTATGTACGCATCGGGTACGGTCTCAGAAAATCACTATAATTTTTAAACAGATAATAACCTTATAATATATGTGTTTTATTTAGATAGAGCCACCTACGTACAGGGCTGTTCTAAATGAGTTGTTCAGGCAGAAATAGGTGAATATAAGTTTTTTGTATAGGGGGTGTAATGGATTCATGCTCGACGGTAAGCAATTTTACGGATATTCTAGCCGCCACTATTTTTTGTGGATAACCACTCTTTAGGTTGTTTTAGTACAATAAAATCGAGGATAACGAAATGTTTAGTGTCAACCCCTTTGCCGAGCTGTCGGCGTTAATATCAGCCGATATCATGCAGGCATATCTTGTACTCATGGTCATATTTGTCGCCGGCGGTACAATCATAGACATGCTGCATAAGAAGAGTGCCAAGTACTTTTTCATGGATTCAGAAAAAGCCAAGAAAAATGCCAAACGTACGGTAGGTACTGGAGAAAAAGTCGGTCTTGCAGTAGCCACAGTAGCTAACGAAGTATTAACTTCGGGTGAGTTCGCCAACACAAAACGCAGACTTTCGCATCTTTTGACCATGTATGGTTTCATTCTCTTTGTTGTGACTACTGTTAGCATGATCTTTGAAATTTCGTCTAGCGCTTTAACAGCTCAACTCTGGCATATCGGTGCACTGATGCTGTGTGTTGGTGGATACTGGTTCTGGTTCTTCATCCGTGTTGATGTCAACTCAGAGGGTGTTAGATGGTATCAACTGCGTCGTGCGGATCTTTTCATTGTTTCACTACTGCTAACCGCAACGTTTGCACTCATCTGGTCTTACCTGCAGTCAAATGGTACAACAGGTGCCGTGGCTGATATGGGCTGGACAAGTTTGTTCTTCGCATTATTCATCATTTCAAATACAGTGCTTTTCTCAACGGTGCTGTGGTCGAAGTTTGCACATATGTTCTTCAAGCCAGCAGCTGCTTTCCAGAAGCGTGTTGCTCATGCAGACGGTTCAAACCTAAATCTGCCTTCTGACTTCGATCTGTCAGATCCTGCGGTACAGGCGCGATTCCCGGATATCCCTGAATACATGGGTAAGAACCCAGAGTACATGGGGCCAGGTATTCGACGTGAGCCTGCAAACCACTACTAAACATTAACTAATCTATTAGTATAAGAAAGAGAGAATATTATGCCTACTTTTGTATATATGACTCGTTGTGATGGTTGTGGACAGTGCGTAGATATCTGCCCGTCTGACATCATGCACATCGATAAAGGTCTGCGTCGTGCGTACAACATTGAACCAAACATGTGTTGGGAATGTTATTCCTGTGTAAAAGCCTGCCCTCACCACGCCATTGACGTACGTGGCTATGCGGATTTTGCTCCACTGGGTCACTCAGTACGTGTACACCGTGATGAAGAAAAAGGTGTCATTGCCTGGCGCATCAAGTTCCGCAACGGCAAGAAGGATATGGAGCTTTTGGCGCCGATCACGACCAAGCCCTGGGGTACCTGCATTCCTCAGTTGTCTGGGGAAGCCGCACCAGCAAATGAAATGCGTAACAGTCAATTACTCTATAACGAGCCTAAGTACGTCCGTATGGATGACGGTGGTTTACATACCCTGGAATCAAATGGCTTGGAAATTAAAGAAGGGGTGCAATACTAATGGGCTACAAGACAATTATTGAAGACGATATCGACATTCTGGTTGCAGGTGCGGGCCTTGGTGGTACCGGTGCTGCATTTGAAGCAAGATATTGGGGCAAAGACAAAAAGATCGTCATTGCAGAAAAAGCAAACATCGACCGTTCTGGTGCAGTAGCGCAGGGTCTGTATGCGATCAACTGTTACATGGGTACACGTTTCGGCGAGAACAACCCGGAAGATCACGTCCGTTATGCTCGTATCGACCTGATGGGTATGGTGCGTGAGGATCTGGCCTTTGATATGGCGCGTCACGTTGACTCGGCAGTTCACCAGTTCGAAGAGTGGGGCCTGCCCATCATGCGTAACACCAAGACTGGCGCTTATCTGCGTGAAGGCCGTTGGCAGATCATGATTCACGGTGAATCATACAAGCCAATCGTTGCTGAAGCTGCCAAAAAGTCAGCTGACAAGGTATTCAACCGTATCTGCGTTACGCATCTGTTAATGGATGAATCCAAGGAAAACCGTGTTGCCGGTGCTGTTGGTTTTAACGTCCGTACGGGTAACTACCACGTATTCAAGTCCAAGACGGTTATCTGTGGCGCCGGTGGTGCGTCTAACATCTTCAAGCCACGTTCAGTTGGTGAAGGTGCCGGTCGTGTATGGTATGCACCATGGTCATCGGGTTCAGCTTATGGTCTGATGATCGAAGCTGGTGCGAAAATGACCCAGATGGAAAACCGTATCGTACTGGCGCGTTTCAAAGACGGTTACGGTCCTGTAGGTGCATACTTCCTGCATCTGAAGACTTACACGCAGAATGCCTATGGCGAAGAGTACGAATCAAAATGGTTCCCGGCGCTGCAGGAAATGGTTGGTAAAGAATATCTGGACCCTGAAGTATCTCACCGTACGCACCGTCCGATTCCGACCTGTCTGCGTAACCACGCAATCATCAACGAAGTGAATGCCGGTCGTGGTCCAATTCACATGGTCACCATGGAAGCCTTCCAGGATCCTCATCTTGAAGAGATCGGTTGGCACAACTTCCTGGGTATGACTGTTGGTCAGGCGGTACTGTGGGCAGCGACAGACGTTGATCCTAAGTACGAAAACCCGGAACTGACCACTTCTGAGCCATATGTTATGGGTTCACATGCTACCGGTTGTGGTGCATGGTGTTCAGGTCCTGAAGATGTGTCTCCACCTGAGTACTTCTGGGGCTACAACCGTATGACGACTGTTGAAGGTCTGTTCGGTGCGGGTGACGCAGTCGGTGGTACACCACACGCCTTCTCATCGGGCTCCTTCACTGAAGGTCGTCTGGCTGCAAAAGCTGCCTGTAAGTACATTGACGATGGCAAGGCTGAAGGTATCCGTGTTTCAGATGCCCAGATCCAACGCCGCAAGGAAGAGATCTACAAGCCGCTGGAAACGTACACGGTTGGCCGTAACGAAATCGTTGCAGGTTCTGTTAACCCGAACTACATCAACCCACGTCAGGGTCTGGATCGTCTACAGAAACTGATGGATGAGTACTGTGGTGGTTTTGGTGTTAACTACATGACCAACGACAAGCTTCTGCACATCGGTCTGAAGAAGATGGCGATTCTGGGTGAAGACCTGGAGAAGGTCGCAGCGTCAGATATCCATGAACTGTTACGTGCATGGGAACTGAAGCATCGCTTCCTGACTTCTGAGAGTGTATTTCAGCACACGTTGTTCCGTAAGGAAACGCGTTGGCCTGGTTACTACTACCGTGGTGATGCCATGAAGCTGGATGATCAGAACTGGCACGTACTGACGGTTTCGCGTCGTGATCCTAAGACAGGTGAATACACCATGGAGAAGGCACCTCTGTATCACCTGGTCGGTGATGTAGAGAAAAAACCAGCCGAGTAATCAGCAAATTAGGGTTTGCCCCGGTATTTAATGGGGCAAACCACTTAAAGATGTTTGCTCTTAAAAAAGGACTGACATGTATAATGTTGGTCCTTTTTTTATCCTAAGACTTGAAATTGAAGTCGAAGGTTAATATTAAAAAACGATTATGTTTTTTAATGGAGTTATTTTGATGAATATTATTGAAAAAACAGATGAAGAGATTTTAGCGCAGGCCAACCCAATGTGGGCGGATCTGGTTAAGTACTCGAATGAAGGGAACTACGGCGCTTTCACCCGTAACTTCTCGTCTTCATTCATTAAGGGTGCGAATGAAGTTGAAATGGGTAAGCAGTTTGCAAGAAGTGACCTGGCGAAAAACCTGTCAGAGGATTATTCATACCTTGGAATGATACGCCGCGGTGAATATGTCACTGTCCTTTATAAAGTAATTAACAAAAAAACTAAAGCTGAATGGCTAGGCAGGCTGGTACTCGGTTACGAAAATGACAAGGTAAAAATTTTTGGCGCAACGTTATTTTAATGCAGCAGATGTAACAACAGGTTTATTCGATATGTCAGATATAATTGAAGACGAAAAGTTCGTTGAATTAAATTATAAAGTCGTCGATGACAAGACTGGTGATG
>JAWOIE010000014.1:0-4901 GCA_046484825.1 Gammaproteobacteria bacterium
CGCGGAAGAAGTCGGCATGCCGCGCAAAACACACCTCCTCTTCAGCGCTCAAGTCCCCCTGGTCCTGCACCAATGCCCACCAGTGCCCATACTGCTTGCGCAGTTGGGGCATGCTGACGCCGGCCCGATAGAGCTCTGCCAGTGTCGGGCGGCGTCCCAGGGTATCTTTGAGGGCCTGGTAGTCCTGCTGAATCCCCTTACCGTCCAGCCGCTTGAGAAAGTCGATGACCGCTAGGTCATAGTTAACGTAACAGCCTTCCGGCAGCTGGAGCTTACCCTGCTCCGCTTTGCGGGCGAAGGCGGCCAGACTACGGTAGGTACCGCTGACGTTGAACAGCGCTTGTGGCTTGTTGAGGAGACATGTTTACAATAACGCCTATGAGTGAGCATGACCGTACAAAACCCCAGAAACATCAGGGTAGTGATAACACCTCCCCCTACCCGGTCAGCCGGCTATCCGCCGCGATGCCGCTGGTCGACCTGGCCCGCGAGATCAGCGCCGCCGACAACATGGTCAATAGCCGGGTCACGGGCCAATTGCAGGTGATTGCCAACCAGATTCGTCACTTGCAGGACGCGGCACGCCAGATTCTGGAGAAGGGACAGCGCGATCAGGCGCTGCACCACGCTCAATGCAATTTCAAGCGCCAGCCCGGCAAAACCTATTACCTGTATCGCAAGGCCGGTGGCCAGACCTATTTCTCCATGCTTGCGCCCGCCGAATGGGGTGGCCGGCCACCGCATGAATTTATCGCTGCCTATCGGCTGGAGGCCGATATGTCCTGGAGCAGCGCAGAGGAAATCGACACACCGGATGACAGTCGCCGGGTGCTGGAAAAGTTATTACAACCGTAGACTCTGTGGATAGGTTTATGAGGTCAAAACCAACACAGTGTTCAATTGCCGTATTAGATCAAAACCCAACGCATAGGCGCCAAGACGCAAAGGACGCTAAAATGACAGGAAATCAAATATGTGGCTTAAACATAAAAAATCGGTTGACTTCGTCTTGTGAATTTTTTCTCACAGAAAATCCTGGCGACCTCTGCGCCTTTGCGTCTGGAAAATACGTTCCAGACATTTTCAACCGGTGACATCCATGTAATCGTCTGTGTTAAAAGCAGTATTCAATGGCCCACCGATTTTTCGCATGCCCCTGGTACGTCAGCCTTAGACGTGAGAGTTTTCCCATTGATGTCGCCCACAGCGGTCCACACATGCAAACGCCGATACTGATATGGCCCGAACAAACCGCTGTTGGTATGGTCGAAGATATTCGCTGCCTGTGGTTAAGCACATAATCTCCTGGCACCGGCTCCCTTATAATGTACAACCCATGGTTTAGACCCACACCCTGATGAGACTGACAAAAACGTACCTCCTCGCCGTCCTGGCGCTGCTCTCCCTGCTGAGTAGCGGCAGTGTCCTTGCCCAACGCAGCCAGCAAATCGTGCTCAGCGATGGCAGTGACCTTCAGCTTGATGTCTATGGCGCGCCGAGCCGTACCCGCGTCCTCTGGATCGCCCCCAGTTATGGCCTGCACCCGCGTCACCGGCAGGTCGCCGAAGACCTGAGCCAACGGGGTCTCGAAGTCTGGCAGGTCGACCTGGCGGACGCCTTATTTTTACCGCGCGGCGCCAATACCATGCGCGCCATCTCGCCGCAGGTGGTCGCGGAACTGATTCAGTATCTCAGCCGGGATGAGCATCAACTGTTAGTCGTCAGTAGCAGCTACGGCAGTATCCCTACCTTGCGCGGCATACAACACTGGCAGGCACAGCAGCCCGCAAAGGCCAGTGTGCTGGGGCTGGTACTGTTTTCGCCCAATCTCTATACCCGGGTGCCGCCCCTGGGGCAGGCGCCGGAGTTCATTCCCCTCCAGACCTCGGTGCCCATTTATATCTTTCAGGCGGAAAAAAATGGCAATCGCTGGCACTTCCCGGCCCAACTCGCCCATATGCAACAGTCCGCCACCGTTTATAGCGAGATCCTGCCCGGCGTCACCTCGCTGTTTTATGAGGAGGACAATGCCGAAGCCACCCAAAAGGTCCTGCGCGTCATGGCCAAACGCATCCAGCAGCGCATGGCACTGCTGGCGAAGCACCGCTACCCCCTCAGTGCCCCTGCGGTCACCCTGGCGGACGGACCCCGGCCGAGCCTAGATGATCGACTCAAGCCTTATCGTGGCACGGTCAAGGCCCTGCCATTTGCCCTGCAGGATGCCTATGGCAAGACCTATCGCCGCGACCACTTCAAGGGCAAGGTCACGGTGATTAATTTCTGGGCCAGCTGGTGTCCTCCCTGTGTGGAAGAGATCCCGTCCCTGAATCGCCTGCGCGAAACGATGCAGGGCAAGGACTTTGAGCTTATCTCGATAAACTATGCGGAGTCCGCCGAGCGCATCCGGGACTTCATGCAGAAGGTCGCTGTCGATTTTCCGGTTCTCATCGACCCGGAGGGCAAGGTGGCCGGGCAGTGGCAGGTAGTGGCCTTTCCCTCGACCTTTGTCATCGGTCCCGATGAGACCATTCACTACGGGGTCAATGCGGCGATTCACTGGGATACCCCACAGGTTGTCGCGGCACTCAACCAGCTCCTGCAAAAATAAGCGGCTCCAGCGGCAACGCAGCGTGTGGTTTCCAGCAACGGGATTTTATATGATCCCGACGGTGTGGATCGCGGCCCCAGCAACAAGCGGAAGCGGATGGCCGTATTCTTTTCTGTTCTCATGCCCACGGACGGCTCTCATTCCCGGGAGGAAGTATGCAACAAACCTATAGCGATGCGCAGCTCATGCATATTCGGGATCAGGCCATGGTCTACCAGTGCGCCTGTCCCGCGCAGGTGTGCGTGGCCATTGACAGTATTCGCAGCCTCTATCAGCAGCAACTCAGGTGTCTGGACACCACCGATACGGATCGCAGCGTGCACGAACGCATCAAGGCCTCTGCGGAGCGCAGTCATGCCGAACTGGAGGCATGTCTCACCGACATCATCAGGATCGAAGGCTGGGATATGGCAACGCTGAAAATGCCGGCCTATTTGCAAAAGCGCCTCATCGACGATGCCTGAATAGGCGATACCAATCGCCCGCGGTCACCCGGCTGCAGGCAGACCGCGGCCGTCGCGCAGGGGGTGCGGTCTTCATGGCATATACTGAACAGCGCAGGGCCGAGTGCACGGGGCTGCGTCGCTTCTATGCTTAAAGTTAAATTTTATATTCAGGGAATGTCTGACTAAGTCATTCCGGCGAATCCCGGAACATAAGCACGTAGTGCGTTGAACGCCAAGCGACCCGCAGGGTGGGCGTGCCTTATGCTGTAAAGCCGTATTCCCCCTGCCATTCCCCCTGGCGAAAGTCGATTTTCAGCCAGCGGGGCATAAAGGCCTCGGCCTTGTGCAGGGGAAAGTCCGTCACCGGCGGCTCCTCCCCGGCGTAGTCTGTGCCACAGGCCCGGGTCATAACCGGGCGAAAGGTCACCCCCAGTCGCTCACTGACCGCCACGGCACCGCTGGCCTTGGCCAGGTCGTGGAAGCGGACCTTTTTGCGGATCAGACAACTAAAATACAGCTCCATTTCGGCGCAGATGCCCTGCGACGACTGCGCCAGCGCCTGCTCCGCCGCCGGGGTCAGTTCCACCGCCAGGTCATGGCCCGCAAGCTCAATCCGGGTATGCATGCCGTTCTCCTTAATAAATTGCCTGGCTTTAATAGTAACATCGGTCGGCAACGATTGTGGGCCTTGCCCGGACACACAGACGGGCGGAGCATGGGCCCGCAGGCCTCATCCAACAGGGGGGATATGGAGCGGGGCTTACTGCACGGACATGTCGCTTGCAGAACCTTTGAAAAAACAGGCACCCCGGTTGTACGAGGTGCCTGCTAACCAACAAGAGAGGATTTTCTACTTCAGGTGTTGGCATCCGGGGAGGCCAAACACCCTTTTACAATTATTTATTGTAGGCCGTTTTAAACTTATTACCACAGCATTTTAGTAGGGTACTGGCGGGCGACGGCCGTCCCGGACATCGTATACAAGCTATTGATTCGTTGTGCGTTTTACGGTTTTGCCGTTACACTGCGCGTATGGCGACGAAAAAATCCCCGCAGCGTATTGAGGCCTTTGACCTGTCCCCGGGGCGCGTACTGGCACGAAAATATGAGATCCTCAGTCTGCTCGGTGCCGGCTGGGAGGGCGAGGTCTACCACATTCGCGAGCTGGCCACCGGCATTGAGCGTACCGCCAAACTGTACTTTCCCCACCGCAACCTCAAGGACCAGTCGGCGCAGCGCTACGCCAAGAAAATGCACGACCTGCGCCACTGCCCCATTGTCATCCAGTACAGCACCCAGGAGGTCCTGCTGGTCAAGGGTCTGCCGGTCACTGTGCTCATTTCGGAGTATATTGAAGGCGAACTCCTCAGCCAGTTCATTGCCCGACAAAAGGCTAAGCGCCTGTCCGCCTTTATGGCCCTGCACCTGCTGCACGCCCTCGCCCGGGGTATGGCCTGTGTCCACGACCTGGGCGACTATCATGGTGACCTGCACTCCGACAATATCATTATGCAGCGCTATGGCCTGAGTTTTGACCTGAAGCTGGTGGACCTGTTCAGCGCCAGTGGCAGTACGCGAGACAATATCCAGAGCGACACCGTTGACCTGATCCATATCTTCCATGAGGCCCTCGGCGGCGCCAAACACTACGCCAGTCATCCCCAGGAGATCAAAGATATCTGTTGCGGACTGAAGCGCACCCTGATTCTGAAAAAATTTAAAACCGCCGGTCAATTGACCCGATATCTGGCCCAACGCCCAGCAGGAGGATCCGCTGATCGTCTCGCTGCGTGCCGATGCCTCGATCTGGGTCAATTTCGGCTCTCCGGAAGCCGCTACCGGTGGCG
>JAWOIE010000138.1:0-11752 GCA_046484825.1 Gammaproteobacteria bacterium
CGCATGCTGCCGACAAAGACCGCGGTCGCACCAAACTGCCGCGCCGCCGCCGGCAGCTGGTCCTGATACTCCTGCAGGCGGGTGTAGGGCGCAAAGGCCTGCTCCACGATATCTACGTGCATGACGTGCTAACCCCCGGTCACCGGTGGAAAAAAAGCGACCTCGTCGCCATCAACCACCGCGGCGTCGGCATCGACATACTGCATGTTGACTGCCATTAACACATTGGCCGGGCGTTCGTTCAGCCCCGTGGCCTGCTGCCAGGCCTGGGCGACGGTGGCGACCGCTGCGGCATCGAGTTGTCGCTCGGCAACCCCGATTTGCTCCCGCAGACGGGCAAAGAATCGTACTTGAATGGTCATCGAAATGTGTATCTGATTGGCCTAGAATGGAGCCCTGAGCCTAACATGATTTAAACTGCGGGACATCCGCAAACAACGCACGCCGGACCAGCCGCTATGAGTGAACTCAATCATTTTAACGCCCGGGGCGAAGCCCATATGGTCGATGTCGGCGACAAGGCTGTCACCCAGCGGCGCGCCGTGGCCCACGGGGAAATCCACATGCAGGCCGCGACCCTGGAAAAGATCCTGGCCGGCGACCACAAAAAGGGGGATGTCCTCGGCGTGGCGCGTCTGGCGGGCATTATGGCGGCGAAAAAGACCGCCGACCTGATCCCATTGTGTCATCCCCTGAGCCTGACCCGGGTGGAACTGGACCTGACACCCCAGACACCCGACAGGGTCATCTGTACCGCGACGGTGGAGACACGGGGCCAGACGGGCGTGGAAATGGAGGCCCTCACCGCGGTACAGGTCGCCTTGCTGACCATCTATGACATGTGCAAGGCCGTCGATCGCGGCATGCGCATGCACAACATCCATCTGCGGGAAAAGCACGGCGGCCAATCCGGTCACTGGCAGGCCGCCGGACGGACCCCTGAGCAGCCTGACTAGGCCATGCCGCGTATTGCCGCTGTTACTTATATATTACTCTTGCTGATCAGCCTGATCGGCAGCGTCCACGCCAACCCCGCCGCCAACCCCTTTAATATCCTGCTCGAGCACGCGCGCAAGGGCAATGCCGATGCCATGTTTGAAGTCGGTAAGCACTATGCCAGCGGTGAATACACTGCGCAGAACTGGCGGGAATCGCTCTACTGGTATCAGCAGGCCGTGCAAAAAAATCACGCCCGCGCCATGCTCTATCTTGGCAGGATTCTGCTGCAGGGTGTCGAGGAGGCCGAGGTACCGGCGGATGTGCCGCGCGCCCTGCAATTAATTGAACAGGCCGCCAGCGCCGGTGATGCCGAGGCGCAGTTTCAACTGGGACAGATCTTTGCACAGGGCGAGGTCATCGGCCAGGACCTGCCCAGCGCCATTCGCTGGTATCGGGCCGCGAACCAGCAGGGTTACCCACATGCCGGTCAGGCCATGCGACGTAGTATTGAGCTATTTAAAAACCGGTTTGCCCACTGAGGGTGAGGGCGCGATGAGCACAACGCTGGAGGGAGACTACTGATGCTGCCGGCGATCATCACTGACAATGAACATGTGAGTGCGTCGACGGTCCGGTCGTTGCCGACGCTCATCCGTTACCCAGCGGCCCTCGGCATCCACAAAGGGAAAGGCAGGATTGTCCGTCAGCTGGCGCCGATCGCTTTCATCCCTGCGCTCGCTCTCGTCCTGTAGCAACCAGATACGCACAACAAAGAAGATCAGAATAAACAGCACTATGCCAAGTATTACTGTGGGTGTCATCGCCGCATCAAGCAAGGTCTCATTCCTCGTCCCTGTATTTTCATAACCCTAACAATTGTGGCTCATTTGTCAATCAAAATGATCACGTACGCCATTACAGCTCAGTAACTTTGACATATGATATGGCGAATGAGTTTCCCTGTCCGTGTCACACCGCCCGAAAATGAAGACGTGTTATTACAACGCGCCCAGGCACTGGCCGGCCGCCGCCTCGCGGACCTCGGCCGTGAATTGCAGCAACCGTTACCGGCCTCGGCCCTGAAGGGCAAGGGCTGGATGGGGCAGCTGCTGGAGCAGTGTCTGGGTGCCAGCGCCGGCTCAAAGGCCCTGCCCGACTTCCCCGAGCTGGGCGTGGAACTCAAGACCCTGCCGCTCAACCGGTACTGGCAGCCCAAGGAGTCGACCTATGTCTGCACCGTGCCCATGCAAAGCCATGGGCCACAGCGCTGGTCCGAATCCTGGGTGTGCCGCAAATTGCAGCGGGTCCTGTGGATCCCCATTGAGGCCGATACCGCCATCCCCTTTGGCGAGCGCCGCATCGGCATGGCCTGCCTGTGGAGCCCCAGCGCCACACAGGCGACGGTGTTGCAACAGGACTGGGAAGAACTCATGGAGCTCGTGGCGCTGGGGCGCTGGGAACACATCAGTGCCGCCCAGGGCCACTATTTGCAAATTCGACCCAAGGCGGCCAATGCCCGCAGTCTGTGCCATGCGCTGGACGAAGACGGCCAGCTCATCCAGACACTGCCGCGAGGCTTCTACCTGCGCACCTGCCTGACCCATACCATCCTGCAAACCCACTACAGCGGGTAAAGAAAACGCCCCGCCAGCCGATACCCAACAAGCAGGCGACGACCGGAGTACCGGTGCGCACCTGCCGTCCAGCCAATGTCTGAATGACCTTTTATCATTACTGCTGAAGCCTCAATCATTATGCCGCACACACTGCAAGACTGGGTTCATCGTATTAGTGAAGATGAAATGCCCATTTTCAAATTTACGGCAGAAACCATTACCCGAGTCACCGAGGACGATGATACCTCCAGCGGCGAACTGGCCAATGTCATTTTGCAGGATGCCTCGCTCACCGCACGCATTCTCAAACTGGCCAACAGTAATTACTACAATCCCACGGCAGCGCCCATCAACACCATCAGTCGCGCCATTGTCTTCATCGGTTTCAATCTGGTCCGAGACCTGAGCCTGTCACTGGCGATTATTGACGCCCTGCTCAAGCACAAACCCAGGGCAAGAGTCATGGAGCTGATGTCGCGCTCTTTTCATGCCGCAGTGCAGGCGCGTAACATTGCCGAGCAAACCGGTGACGACTCTCCCGAAG
Organism: Gammaproteobacteria bacterium; assembly: GCA_046484825.1. Classification (GTDB taxonomy): domain Bacteria; phylum Pseudomonadota; class Gammaproteobacteria; order UBA6429; family Thiohalophilaceae; genus CAJYAN01. The sequence goes on from JAWOIE010000138.1 coordinate 3,100, forward strand.
AAATTTTTATTGCCACCCTGTTGCACGAACTGGGGGAAATGGCCTTCTGGTGTATTGCCAAGGAGGAAGGCGATGCTCTGATGGCGGCCATGGAAGACACCGGGCTGAGCGAGAAAGAGGCACAGCAAAAAGTACTGGGCTTTACCTTTGGCCAGCTGACTCTGGGGCTGACCCAGAACTGGCACCTCAGCGACCTGCTCAACAGCGCCATTAACCGTCCCCAGCTGAAGAACCCGCGGATCCAGAACATTGTGCATGCCATTGAGATCAGTAAACAGGCCACCAGGGGCTGGCACAGCCCCGAGATTAAAAAAGAAGTTGCACGGCTGGCACGGCACCTGAACAAGAATGAACAGGAAACCCTGAAAATCATTACCGACAACGCACAGCATGCCGCCGAACTGGCACAAAGCTATGGGGCCAATGCCGCCGCCCAACTCATTCCGCTGTTACATGAAACAAACAAATCCAACGACGAGACGGACCTTCCGACCACACAGTATCCGGAGGCCGACCCGATACTGCAGCTGAATATACTGCGCGACCTGTCCAGCCTGCTGGAGACGAAACCCAATCTGAACCTGGTGCTGGAGTTGATTCTTGAAGGCATCCATCGCGGCATTGGCATGGATCGCGCCTTGCTGGCACTGCTCAATCGCGAAAAAAACCAGATCCACGCCAAATATGTCGTCGGCATGGACTATAACCAGTTAAAGGAAAAGTTTGCCTTTCCCATCGAGGTCAGCCTGCCCAATATTTTCGCCCTTTGTCTGCAGCAAAAAAAACCACTCTGGGTGAAGGATGTTCGGGCGGCGGAGTTCGACAGCCACATGACGCCGCATATTAAAAGTACACTCAACGCCCCGCAGTTTTTTCTTGCGCCGATCATTATTCATCAAAAACCCATCGGCCTGTTCTATGCCGATCGCCAACCCAGCCGTCGCGACCTGGATGCCCCGGCCTTTGAAAGCTTTAAACACTTCGCGCAACAGGCCTGTATCGCCATCGAGCACCTGAGTCGTTAAGCAGCATCACCCCCGCGCGGCAAACCGAACAGGGTATCCGGCGGCATACCGGAGTCATTTTTTCCTCGCCCGCGAGCCCGGCTGCGGCCTGCGCCGACGTGTTAACGACCCTCGCCAGAATCGGGGGGTATTTTTTTACCCGAGTCAGCGCCTGAATCGCATCACGGCTTGAGCTTTGTGCCTGACAAACCGTTATAATCATCGGCCGTTTCAAACAGTGGTAATAACATGACAATGGATAAGGACAAAAGGGCAGCAACCGACCTGGCGCTTCTCGATAACCAGGAAAATGCCGAACAGCTATTACAGCAACACCAACAGCGACTGAGCGAACTCCCCGGCAATGCCGAGGCCCTGGAGCGCGCCGGCATCGAGCTGGAGATTGCCGAGACCCTCCTGGCACTGGAACGCCGCCCCGAGGCGTTCATTACGGCGCGCCGCTGCCTGAATACCTTTATTGATCACAGCGCCTGGCAACAGGCGACCGAGTCCTGCGATGTGATGTTTCAGGCAGACCAGCCCGACTCGGTCATCGCCCTGGGCCACGGTGTCTGGCTGGCGGTCACCTATCCGGTGGAGCCCACCACCAGTGTCGCCATGTTGAACCATATCGTGGATGAGACCCCGAATGATTCAGACGGTGCCGCGGTCGCGGCGATTGCCGCGCAATATATTGTGGATATGCGCGCCAGCGACACACAACACGAAAGTCTCTCCTTTCTGACCATGCAGATCATCGCCAAGGTTGCCAAACGCCATAGCAATGTGGAAAGCCAGGAACAAATGGATTTCTGGCGCGAGCGCCTGGAGCTGAATGACCCGCAGTTATTCCTGCCGCGTCTGTCACAGATCGTCAACGTCATGGTGGGCGACAAGTGGTGGTTTGACCGTGAGGAATTGCGCGCGCGACTGCCGATTCATTAATCCGCTAGCGGTGACACCCGTCGCGTCAGGCTCGGCTCGCGTCCCGGTCCCGACGATACACGGTCGGAATTCTTACCGCGCCCCATTAGTCATTAGCCAAAGGCATCCGCCGTAATACTGTCATACCAGCCCACGGCATAGCGCGCCTCATTTTTACGAAACGCCGCATCCGCGTCGGCGGGACTGACACCACCGGCATCGGCCACCGGATAAATACCCTGTTCCTTGCTGTAGCGATACACCGCCGCCACTGAGATACCGTGGTCCGGCGACACCAGGCTATAACAGGTATTCACATAGGACGGCTCGGGCATGTCGAGACCGTGCAGGGCGGAGACAATCGCCGCCGCGCAGACCTTGCCCTGACTGTTGGCGGCAAAACCCGACTTGGGCATCTTGCCGGCAATCGAGGCATCGCCAATCACATGAATACCGGCATGCACGCTCGATTCAAAGCTGCGCTGGTTCACCGGGCACCAGCCATCATTGTTGGTCAGCCCCGCGGTATGCACAATCTCTCCGGCCTTTTGCGGCGGAATCAAGTTGATGACCGCGCCTTGATGTTTGTCCCCCGTCTCGGTATGCAGGGCGCGTTGTTTGACATCGACAAAGTCGATACGCCCACCCTTGCTGCCGGCAACCCACTCAATCATACCGGGGTAGAGTTGTTGCCAGGCCTGGACAAACAATCCCTGCTTGGAAAAGCTCTCCTTGGCATCCAGTACCAGAATTTTTGATTTTGGTTTGTGCTGTTTGAGGTAATGGGCAATCAGGCTGACACGTTCGTACGGCCCCGGAGGACAACGAAACGGATTGTCCGGTGGTGCGACAATCACCACGCCGCCATCGGCCATGCTCCTGAGCTGCTGACGCAACAAGGTCGTCTGCGCGCCCCCGCGCCAGGCATGCGGGAAGGTCGTCGCATCGCTCGCATTCAAACCCTCGACCCGGTCCCACTTGAAATCGATCCCCGGCGACAGCACCAGGCGGTCATAGTCAAGTTGCTTGCCGTTATCGAGTGTGACTTTTTTCGCCGTGGCATCCACCTGCAGCACCCGCGCCTGTACCACCTTGATGCCACGCTTTTTGTGTGCATTGTAACTGTGGGTAATCGAATCCATATCCCGCAACCCGCCCAGCACGGCGTTACCAAAGGGGCAGGTATTATACTGTTTGGCCGGCTCTACCAGCGTGATGGACAAATCGGGATCAAAACGATTCAGATACTTTGCGCAGGTGGCGCCGCCAAAGCCTCCACCGACGACCACCACGCGACCACGACTGGCCGCCTTTACGGATAGCGAGGGCAAGGCCGCCAGGGCGAGACCCGCGCCGCCAGCCATCCTGAGAAAATCTCTACGCTTGATACTGTTCATGGCGATCTCCTATTTCAGGCTGGCAAAATAGTCTGCAATGAGTTTGATCTCTTCATCGGTATAACCCCGCGCATGTCGCCCCATCACCGTTGAGGCGCGTACCCCGGAGCGAAACTCGGTCAGTGCCTGCTGAATAAATTGCGCGGACTTGCCGTACAGACTCGGAATGGCGCCCGGGCTCTTGCCATCGGTACCATGACAGGCGGAACAGGTGTTGCTCAACATGGCGCCCTGACTAATACCTTTGGCAGACAACGGGGCATGCCAGCTCAGGGCAAGACCCAGGCAAAGAGCAGTCAGTACTGGGGTACGCATAGGTCACCTCCGAGGCAAAAAATGATGTCAACTCATAGCGACGGTCTTGTAACCATAGTTGCATTCAGCCGGAATGCAACGTTAAAAATTTTAGCTGCGCTCAAAAAAAGTAACTGATAGCAAATCTAAAATTAAGGGTAAGAAAATCGCGCCAAGCCAGTGCCGGGGCAACGCAGCACAAAAATTCAGGGCAGCGTTGTGCCATGGCGTATCGCCCAGGCAAACACATAGTTGATAACGCTTAGCAGGACACCATGGCGCTCGCCTTCCCAGGGTTCGCTATCTTGCGGCGGGACCCGGATCTGGCTATGGTGGCGCCAGAAGAGACGTAGACGATCCGGAGACTGTTTTCTCCCACGCAAAAGGTGCGGCGTATGCACACGCCGCCGTGTGCCTTGACACACCACCGCTAATAAAATCCGTCGCACTCGCGCCGTGTCGACACGCGACGTGGACATTAATAACAGAACGATTAAGACAACGATAAAACAAAGCCTATGAGCAACCCGCAAACACTGATTCTGATTATTCTACTGGCCACCGTGGCCATGTTCCTGTGGGGGCGCTGGCGCCACGACATGGTGGCCGCCGCCGCGCTGCTGGCCTGTGTCCTCACGGGTCTGATTGCGCCGGCCGAGGCCTTCGCCGGCTTTGGCCATCCGGCGGTGATTACTGTGGCCTGCGTGCTGGTACTCAGCCGTGCGCTGCAAATGTCCGGCGCCGTCGACGCCCTCACCCGCCTCGCCCTGCCACGGCATGCCGGTCCGACCCTGAGCCTGACCGCACTCATCGGGCTGGGGGCCCTGCTCTCTGGCTTTATGAACAACGTCGGCGCCATGGCCCTGCTCATGCCGGTGGCCATCCAGCTGGCCGTTCGCCTCGAACTGCCCCCAGGCCGCGTGCTGATGCCCCTGGCCTTCGGCACCATTCTCGGCGGCATGACCACGATGATCGGCACCCCCCCGAATCTCATTGTCTCCGGTTTTCGCGCCCAGAGCGGTAGCGGCAGCTTTGGCATGTTCGACTTCACCCCCGTGGGCCTGGCCGTCGCCATCATCGGTGTCATTTTTGTCGCCGGCCTGGGCTGGCGACTGGTGCCGGCGCGTAAACAGGCCGGCACCGAGGGGTTTGAAACCGGGGCCTACACCACCGAGGTGCGCGTGCCGGAAAACAGCAAGGCCGCCGGCATGACCCTGCGCGACATCGAAGCCGCGCTCGACGAGGCCGAGGCCCAGGTCGTCGGTCTGGTGCGCAACGAGTTACGCGTCAACGCGCCGCAGGCCTGGCGCAAGGTGCTGGCCAATGACATCCTCATCATCGAGGCCGATGTCGAGGCCCTGGCCAATGTGCTGTCGAGTTTTGGCCTGACCCTGGAGGAGCAGGTCGCACCCGCCAGTGACGAAACCGGAAACGACAAAGACAAAGACAAAGACAAAGACAAAGACAAAGACACGACACACGACAAGACCGCCCTGGCCGCCAGGCAGGACCAGGACAGCGAGGCGGACAAGGACGAAGACGGCAAAGAAGAAGACAATGCCCCCGCCTCCGATGAGATCGTCCTCATGGAACTGGTAGTGCGCCCGGAAGCCAGCATTGCCGGTCGTTCCGCCAGCGATATGTTGCTGCGCAGCCGCTATGGTCTCAACCTGCTGGCCGTCTCCCGCGAGGGTCACCGCTCCAAGGCCCGGCTGCGTACCCTGAAAATCCAACCCGGCGACCTGCTGCTGATGCAGGGCCCGCAGGAGGTCATCAGCGAGTTTGCCGCCGACTCCGGCTGTGTGCCCCTGGCGGAGCGTGAACTGCGCATTCCCGACAAACGCAAGGCCTGGACGTCCGGCATCATCATGGCCCTGGCCGTGGGTGGGGCCGCCTTCGGCCTGTTACCGGCGGCGATCTCCTTTGCCCTGGGTATGCTGGCCTCCATGGCGCTACACACCATCCCGCCGCGCTCGGTCTATGCCGCCGTCGACTGGCCGGTGATTGTCCTGCTCGCCGCCTTGATCCCGGTGGCCGGCGTCATGGAGAGCTCCGGCAGCGCCGAACTCATCGCCCGTTTCCTGCTCGACCACGTCGCCCAGGGTCATGCCATTATGGCGCTGGCACTGGTCCTGGTCGTTACCATGTTTCTCTCCGACCTGATGAACAACGCCGCCACCGCCGCGGTAATGTGCCCCATTGCCATCGGTACCGCCAGCGCCCTCGGCGTCAGTGCCGACTCCTTTCTCATGGCCGTCGCCATCGGCGCCTCCTGCGCCTTCCTCACGCCCATCGGCCACCAGAACAACACCCTGATCCTCGGCCCCGGCGGCTTTCGCTTCGGTGACTACTGGCGGCTGGGCCTGCCTCTGGAATTGCTGGTCATTGCCGTGAGCCTGCCGCTGCTTCTGCTCGTCTGGCCACTTTGATTGCGGGGGCGGTGGCTAAAAAGAACGTTCTTTTTTTATGAGAGGTGACGGTGCCATGGAGGTTCGCGCTGGGCTACAGAGGTGCGCAAAAATATTGACTGCAAACCCATGGCGAACTTTGTGTTTCTGACAATGTTCCGCCGGGGATGAGACTGGAAATTATTGCCCGGGTAGCGCCTGCGCTGCCTCCTGACCTTGGTGGCAAGAGCTGCCCGCCCTGGGACAAAGCACCCACTGCGACTTTTACCCTGGTGGGTTATTCGTGGTGCAGCAGCCAACCCGGATGCTCGAAGTAATCGGGATACACCCGCAGGGTCTGGATAATTCTGGGCAGACCTTGCATCGACAACGGCTCACGGGCCAGGACGTCTGCGCCCTGGAGCAGTTCACCGATCAGGGCATGCAGGCTGGCATCGGCGCGGGGTTCGAGTTTGCAGTTGGCCACCAGGTAGTCCACTTGCGCGCGGATATGGGCTGCGAGTCTTGTTGCCTCCGCCTGACTTAAGCGATCGGCATGAAAGGCCGCTACCGCAGGCAGGGCGGCATCGCGAATACTCTGCATCCCCTGACGCAGGGGTGCATCCGTTTGCCATTTATGGCCATGGTCCAGGCTCAGTGTAGCGGCGTGGCTATCATGGTGGTGGTCATGGGCCCCGTCGTGATCGCCCGGGGTCTGCGCCATCAACACCACGGGCAGGCACAACAGACCCACACCGCCAAGCAAGCACACGATTTTTTGCACTGTTTTTGTCATCCCGGGCACCTCGTCACAGGGTTATCGTTACCACTATCGCCAATACCTAACCGACCGAAACAGCATGCCGCCATTGCCCGGCGGTCGCCGACAGCGTGACCCACTGCTTTGACAACGCCACCGACACTAGTCACCGGTTGGCATCAAACTGAATTCGATAATCTGCTCGACCTTTGTCAGGCTTTCGGCCAGTTCATGAAACTTGGCCGGGTCACTAGTACTTATCGTCATTTCATACTGGAAAATAGTGCCGGCGGATTCCAGGTGATAACTGGGTGGTGTGGCGCTGATTTTGTGCGCCTTGATGATCTCATACAGGTCGTCCTTGGGCAGACCGATGGAGCGTTTGAAGCGCACCAGCAGCCTGGCATAGCGTCGTGAGCGCATCAGGCGCTCGCCCCAACCGAAGAAACTCAGCACCACAATGGTCATCACCGTCGCCATGGCGGCCGGGATAAAGAACCCCATGCCAATAATGATACCGATAGCCGCAGTCATCCAGATAGAGGCGGCCGTGGTCAGCCCGCGGATGGTCAGGTTCTCCTTCATGATCACCCCGGCGCCCAGAAAACCAATCCCGGTCATAATGCCCTGCGCCATGCGCGTGGGGTCGGTACGAATGGTCTCCAACGGCATCCCCTGCAACAGGTCCCATTGAAAGACCGTGAGCAACATCAGCAAGGCGGAGGACAGACACACCAGGGTATGAGTGCGCAGTCCGGCCGGACGCCCGTGATAGGCGCGCTCAAAACCGATCAGGCTGCCGGCCAGCACGGCCACCGCGAGTCGAATGCTAATGGATTCTATATCAGTCATGGGATTTCATTTATCCGGGTACTCATGTTCTAATTGATAGTTCCAAGCATAGTAACAAAACCAACGCAGCACCGCAGCTGTCCGGAGCCATTATCCATGAGTGACCACAAGGCCTTCTCCCTGCATATCAAACGCAATTTAATCGCGGGGGTGCTGGCTATCGTGCCACTCTGGATTACCTGGCTGGTGTTTGACTTTGTTCTGCAACAGCTGACCCGCCTGGGCGAACCCTGGTCACGGGGACTCTCCAGTCTGATTCAGGCCCGCTACCCGACCCTGGCACAGTGGTTCCATGAACCCGGGTTTCAGTCGCTGCTCGCGGTCATCACCACCCTGAGCCTGCTCTATGTTCTGGGCTGGCTGGCGCACCGCGTCCTGGGCAAAAAGTTGTTTGGCCTGTTTGACTTAATCATGCAGCGCATTCCCATTGTGCAGAGCATCTATGGCTCGGTCAGAAAACTGCTGGGTGCCCTGTCGCAAAAACCGGAGGGACTACAGCGCGTCGTACTGATTCCGTTCCCCTCCCCCGACCTGCGGACGGTGGGCTTTGTGACGCATATCTTCCACGACACTACCAGCGGCGAAGAGCTGGCGGCCGTCTATGTCCCGACCACGCCCAACCCGACCTCGGGCTATCTGGAGATTGTGCCCACGCAACTCATCACCTCAACGGACTGGAGCATGGATGAGGCCATGACCTTTATCCTCTCCGGTGGCGCCGTCGCCCCGGACAGGATCAGCCTGCATGGCGAGTTCAACAGCGGAGAAAAATAAAGGCCGCGGCCTGGGGAATCTCTGAATATGTCATTCCGGCGAAGGCCGGAACATAAGCATGTAGGGCGTTGAACGCCAAAGGCGGCCCGCAGGGTGAGCGAAGCGAATAATCCAGAAACTCTCTGATTTTACTCGACTCCGGCCTTCGCCGGAGTGACGAAAAGGCACTTAATTAGAGCATCTCTAGGTCTTCTTTTTCGTATAGTAGACGCCGGGAATCCACGACTTGTGCAACTTGGCCGTCTCATCGAGGTGCTGAGG
>JAWOIE010000244.1:0-3700 GCA_046484825.1 Gammaproteobacteria bacterium
GCCAGAAAGAAAAGTGGTGAGGCCCTGGAGAGCGCCGGCAAGGCCATTAAAGAGTCCGTGCCGGATTAATAGCGCCGGCCTAGTCCGGAGTGTTTTCTACGATCCGCGGTGCGGTGACCACCTGGTCCGGGCCGTTGAGCGGCCTTTCCGTCTGCACCCCCAGCTCGGCAAATTTACGCGCCCCCGGCAGGACACGAGTGTCAAATGAGCCAACGGCGCTGTTGTAGTGTTTGACACTGCTCTCCAGGCTCTTGCCCAGTCGGCCGAGGTGGTCGGTATAGGTCAGTAGACGTGCATAGAGGTCTTCACCCGCCTGGCGGATGTGTTCGGCATTTTCAGCCAGTTGTTCCTGCCGCCAGCCATAGGCGATGGCGCGTAGCAGGGCGACCAGACTGGTAGGGGTGGAGAGTATGACCTTTTGCTGCAGGGCAAATTCCAGTAGGCCCTTGTCCTGATCCAGGGCGGCGGAGAGAAACTGATCTCCCGGGATAAACAGCACCACGAAGTCGGGCGTGTTTTTCAGGCTGGCCCAGTAGCTCTTGCTGGCCAGCTCCTTGACGCGTTCGCGCACATGGCGGGCGTGGGCCTGTAGCTCCAGCAGACGCGCTTCATCGGTGCTGGCATCGAGGGCGCGCAAATAGGCATCCAGCGGCGTCTTGGCATCGACCACGATGTCCCGGCGGTCCGGCATGCGCACGATCATGTCCGGGCGGACGTTACCGTTCTCGGTTTTAATCTGTTCCTGTTCGTAAAAGTCGCAGTGCTCCACCATGCCGGCGAGTTCGGCGAGGCGTTTCAGGGTCAGTTCACCCCACTGGCCGCGCACCTCCGGGCGGCGCAGCGCCTGCACCAGGTTGCGGGTCTCATCCTGCAGGCTCGCCTGGGTCAGGGCCATGGTCTCGAGGTGTTTGTGCAGGGAGCCATAGGCCTCCTTGCGTTCCTTTTCCACTTCACGGATCTGCTGTTCGGTTTTGTCGAGGGCCTCTTTGATGGGCTTGATCAGGTTCTCCACGGCCTTTTCTTTTTGTTGTAACTGACCCTCGGCCTGGGCCTGGAATTTTTTCAGGTTCTCCTCGGCGAGTTTCAAAAAGGTTTCGCTGTTGTGGCGCAAGGCCTCGCCGGACAACTGGTTAAACGTATCCGCCAGTTGCTGGCGCGCCTGGGCGAGGCTGGCGTTTTTTTCATTGAATTGCTGGCGTTCCAGCTCGAGTGTCGTCTGCAGGCGGGACTGTTCGTTCTGCAACGCGGCGATCTTTTTGTGTAGCCACAGGTAGAGCAGTACGGCGCCGGTGACCATGCCGGCGGCAAAAGGGATAAGGTGATTCAGATTTAATGTCAATTCATTCATGCGTCGCGAAGCCTTGTTGGTTGTATCGGTCCAGCCAGTGCAGGATGGCCTCGGGTTGCGCGATCATATCATCCGCGGCCCAGTCGGCCGGCACATCATGCGCATCGAGATAGCCGAACAGCGCCACCAGGGTTTTCATGCGGGCCTGGCGGCCGGCGATAATGTCGCGCTCGGCATCGCCAATGTAGAGACACTCGTCGGGCCGGCTGCCGGCGAGTTTGCAGGCGTGCAGCAGCGGCGCCGGGTGCGGTTTACGTTCGGCCAAGGTATCACCGCTGATGGTGCAGACACTGCGGCGGTGCAGGTCTAGCGCCGCCATGAGCGGCTCCGTGAGCCAGGCGGGCTTGTTGGTGACGACACCCCAGTTAAAACCGCGTTGTTCAATGCCGTCAAGCACCGCGGGCATACCGGGAAACAGTGTGGTCTTGCGGGCGATGTTGGCGGTATAGCTGTCGAGAAACTGCCGGCGCAGTGATGCAAACTGGGGGGCATCTTCCTCGAGCTCAAAGGCGTTTTTGATCATGACCTGACCGCCGTGCGAGACCCAGGGGCGGATGGTCGCAAAACTCAGTGGCGGGCGCTGATTGTCCCGCAGGACCCGGTTGAGGGCATCGGCCAGGTCGGGTGCGGTATCGGCCAGGGTGCCATCGAGATCAAAGAGGACGGTTTTGATCAGGGTCGGTTTCACCAGCGGTTGACGAGCGGCGCGATGGGGCGGGATCAACGCGCCGGGTCAACGCGTTGGCAGTGGACGAGATAATTGACCGCGACATCAGAGCCCAGCGAATAGCGTTTGCTCAGCGGGTTATAGCTCATGCCGCTGATTTCACGGATGTGCAGGCCGGCCTGACGACACCAGCGTTCCAGCTCGGAGGGGCGGATAAACTTTTTATATTCATGGGTGCCCCGGGGCAGCATGTTGAGCACATACTCGGCGCCGACAATGGCAAACAAAAAGGCCCTGGGGGTGCGATTGATGGTCGAAAAGAAGACGTGGGCGCCGGGTTTGGCCAGGCGGGCGCAGGCGGCAATGGTCGAGGCCGGGTCGGGGACATGCTCAAGCATTTCCATGCAGGTGACGACGTCCTGGCTGTCGGGGTTGGCCAGGGCATAGGCCTCGGCGGTGATCTTTTGGTAGTCGACGCTGATGCCGGATTCCAGCTGGTGCAGCCGGGCCACCGCCAGCGGCGATTCGCCCATGTCGATCCCGGTGACCCGGGCGCCTTTGGCCGCCATGCTCTCGGCAAGGATGCCACCGCCACACCCCACGTCCAGGACCTGCTTGCCGGGCAGATGGGCGCGGCGATCGATGTATTCCAGGCGCAGCGGATTGATGTCGTGCAGGGGCTTGAATTCACTGTGCGGGTCCCACCAGCGCGAGGCGAGGGCCTCGAACTTGGCGATTTCATGGGGGTCAAGATTGGCGTGGGTCTCAGTCATGTGACAAGCATACCCCGAAGTGAACCTGGAGTTAAACGCCTGTCTCCTGCAACCTGTCCTGCCACTGACGCGCCCGGGTGAGGATCTGCTGCTCATCGAGGGTGGTCAGTTGGCGTTCCTTGAGCAGCTGCTGTCCCGCGACCCAGACATCGGTGACGCGTTCACGCCCGGTGGCATAGACCAGTTGCGAGAGCGGATTATAGAGGGGCTCCGTCTCAATCCCCTGCAGGTTGATGGCTATAACGTCTGCCGCCTTACCCACTTCCAGGGAGCCGATTTTATGTTCCAGGCCCAGGGCACGGGCACCGTTGATGGTGGCCATGCGCAGCACGGTCTCGGCCGACAGGGCCGTGGCATCATTGGCGACGGCCTTGCCGATGAGGGCCGCGGTGCGCATCTCCCCCAGCATGTCCAGGTCATCGTTACTGGCGGCGCCGTCGGTGCCGAGGGCGACATTGACCCCGGCCTTGAGCAGGGTGTCGACCGGGCAAAAGCCACTGGCCAGTTTGAGATTGGACTCCGGGCAGTGCACCACATGGGCACCGGCCGTGGCGTAGGCGCTGATTTCCTCGGCGTTGAGTTGGGTCATGTGCACGCCGAGCAGTCGCGGCGAGACCAGACCCAGCTGTTGCAGCCGTGCCAGCGGGCGTTGCCCCTGTTGGCGTGTTGCGTCCTCCACCTCAAAGGCGGTCTCATGGATATGCATGTGAATGGAAATATCCAGCTCCTCGGCGAGGGTGGCAATACGCTGTAGCGGGGTATCGCTGACCGTGTAGGGAGCGTGTGGGGCGAAGGCAGTGGTGATCAAGGGGTGGTTCTTGAGCTGATCGTGCAGGGCCAGGCCCTTGTGAATATATTCATCGGCATCCTGAGCCCAGGCGGAGGCAAAGTTGATCAGGATCAGGCCGACGC
>JAWOIE010000265.1:0-11586 GCA_046484825.1 Gammaproteobacteria bacterium
GAGGTCAGCGCGGTCTATGTCATGGCTGGCGATGGTCGCTTCGGTTTTCAGCAGGTGGTGCTTGGCCGCGCGCAGGGCGATGACATTTTGGTGCTGGCCGGGCTCAGCGAGGGCGATCAGGTGGCGCTGGACCCGGTTCAGGCCGCCGTGCAGGTCAAATCGGTTCGTTCCGGCGAATAGCACAGGGGGAGTCATATGTCGGCACCGATGGGAATTTCCGGCCGTATCGCCAGGGCCTTTTTAACCTCCGAGATTACACCCTTACTGGCCCTGGTCGGCTTTCTGCTCGGGGCGTTTGCCGTTATGGTGACGCCACGCGAGGAAGAACCGCAAATCAATGTCACCTTCGCCAATGTCTTTATTGCCTTTCAGGGCGCCTCGGCCAGGGAGGTCGAGGAACTGGTGACCACCCCGGCGGAGCAGATCCTCTCCGAGCTCGAAGGGGTGAAACATATCTATTCGGTTTCCCGGCCAGGTATGAGTGTCCTGACGATCCAGTTCAAGGTGGGACAGGACCGGACCCAGTCCATTGTGCGGCTGTATAACGCCATCTACTCCAACCAGGACTGGCTCCCGGTCGGGCTGGGCGTGAGTCAGCCGATCATCAAACCCAAGGGTATTGATGATGTCCCCATTGTCAGTCTGACCCTGTGGAGCCAGCAGGAAGATAAATCCACCCATGAGCTGCTGGAAGTGGCCCACGCCATTGAAGTGGAGCTGAAACGCGTCAAGGGCACGCGGGATATCTATACCCTGGGCGGTGGCGAGCAGGTGGTGCATGTGCTGCTCGAACCGGCGGCGCTGGCGGCCTACAACCTGTCCGTGGATGACCTGCGTGGAGCTCTGGTCAGCAATAACAGCACATTGCCCTCGGGGACCCTGCGGCACAACAATCTGGAGATCGAAGTCCAGGCCGGGCAGTTTCTCGCCTCGGCGGAAGAGGTCGCCGACCTGATTGTGGCCGTGCACGAGGGTAAGCCGGTGTACTTGCGGGATGTGGCCACGGTGCGGCGCGAAGTGGATCAGGCCAGTCAATACACCTGGTTTGGTACCGGCCCGGCCGCGGCGCAAAAGGGCATTACGCTCCACGGCGAGTTTCCCTCGGTGACCGTCGCCATCGCCAAACAACCGGGCACCAATGCCGTGGTGATTGCGGAGCAGGTCATCGAGCGCGTCGAACAGTTAAAGGGCGTGTTTATCCCCGACGACATCGAGGTGACGGTAACGCGCAACTACGGTGAGACCGCCGATGCCAAGGCCAAACAGCTCATCGGCAAACTGATGTTCGCCACCACCTTTGTGGTGTTGCTGGTGCTGGTGGCGCTGGGGCGGCGCGAGGCCCTGATTGTCGGCGTCGCGGTGGTCATCACCCTGGCCACGACCCTGTTTGCCTCCTGGGCCTGGGGCTTTACCATCAACCGTGTCTCTCTGTTCGCCCTGATCTTCTCCATTGGTATCCTCGTCGACGATGCCATTGTGGTGGTGGAGAATATTCACCGTCACATGCAGCTGGGCGGTAAAAAACTGCTCGAATCCATTCCGTTGGCCGTTGATGAAGTGGGGGGGCCCACCATTCTGGCGACCTTTACCGTCATTGCCGCCCTGTTGCCCATGGCCTTTGTCACCGGCCTGATGGGGCCGTACATGAGTCCCATCCCCATCAACGCCTCAATTGGTATGCTCATTTCGCTTATTGTCGCCTTTGTGGTCACCCCCTGGCTGTCGTATAAGCTGCTCAAGAATCAGGTGCATGCGCAACACACCGAGGCCTCGGCCAACGACCGCTGGTACGCCTTCTTTAGTCGCTTTGTGGGGCCGTTCCTGCGCGCGGAACAGGGGAAGCGCAAACGCTGGGGACTGTTCCTGCTCGTCATGCTGCTGGTGCTGCTGTCGGCCATGCTGGCGTTGCCCTTCAAGGTGGTCATTCTCAAGATGCTGCCCTTTGACAACAAGTCCGAGTTCCAGATCATTATCGACATGCCCGAAGGCACGCCCCTGGAACAGACCGCGCGCGTCACGCGCGAGCTGGGCGCCTATCTGGCCACGGTACCGGAAGTCACCGACTTCCAGGCCTATGTGGGCAATGCCGCGCCGATCAATTTTAATGGCCTGGTGCGCCAGTATTACCTGCGCAGTGAGCCCTACATGGCAGACCTGCAGGTCAATCTGGTGGACAAGGATGCGCGCGATCGCAAGAGCCATGAGGTCGCGCTGTCGGTGCGCGAACCCCTGCAGGCCATTGCCGCGCCCTATCAGGCCAATGTCAAGATTGTCGAAGTGCCGCCGGGACCGCCGGTGTTCGCCCCGCTGGTGGCAGAGGTCTATGGCCTGGATTACGATGGCCAGTTGCAGACGGTGCGTGAACTACGTCGTCTGTTTGAACAGACCGAGCACATTGTCGATGTCGATGACAGTATCGAGGCGCCGGCAGTCAAGTATCTGCTCAAGGTGGATCAGCAACGGGCGGCCCTGCTGGGCGTGACGCAGCAGAGCGTGGTCACGACACTGCGCACCCTGATGAGCGGCGAAGACATGAGTTATCTGCACCCCGGGCACAAGAAATATCCGGTGCCCATTCGCGCCGAACTGGGGGTGGAAGACAAGAATGACCTCGGGACGATCCTGAATACCCGGGTGCGCAGTAACACGGGTGAGTTGATCCCGCTGGCGGACCTGGTCAATGTGGTTGATGTGCAGCGTGATAATGCCATTTATCACAAGGACCTGATGCGCATGGCCTATGTCACCAGTGATGTCAGTGGCGCCATCGACAGCCCGCTCTATGGCATGTTTGAGGTAGTTGCCCTGGTGGCCGACACCCCGCTGGCATATGGCAAACCGCTGCAACAGCACTTTATTGATCAACCCAACGATCCCTATCAGTACAGCGT
This sequence comes from Gammaproteobacteria bacterium, assembly GCA_046484825.1. Taxonomy (GTDB): domain Bacteria; phylum Pseudomonadota; class Gammaproteobacteria; order UBA6429; family Thiohalophilaceae; genus CAJYAN01. The sequence continues at coordinate 2,892 of JAWOIE010000265.1, forward strand.
CAAGTGGGACGGTGAGTGGCAGGTGACCTATGAGACCTTCCGCGATATGGGGATTGCCTACGCGGTCGGCCTGATACTGATCTATCTGCTGGTGGTGGCGCAGTTTCGTTCCTACCTGGTGCCGATTATTATCATGGCGCCGATCCCGCTGACTATTATCGGCGTCATGCCCGGTCACGCCCTGTGGGGGGCGCAGTTTACCGCCACCTCCATGATCGGCATGATCGCCCTGGCCGGGATTATTGTGCGCAATTCCATCCTGCTGGTGGATTTTATCAATGAGCAGGTCAAGGCGGGTATTGACTTTGAAGAGGCGGTGGTCCGCTCCGGCGCGGTGCGCGCCAAGCCCATTATCCTGACCGGTCTGGCCGCCATGCTGGGTGCCTTTTTTATTCTCGACGACCCGATCTTTAACGGCCTGGCGCTGGCGCTGATTTTCGGTATCCTGGTCTCCACGATCCTGACCCTGGTGGTAATCCCCGTGATGTACTATGCCTTTATGCGCAAGCGTTTCAGCGCCGACCGCTAAAATGCGTTACTAAGGGCCGAATCCCGCAGGTGGCGACGATTTAGTCGCCGCTTTTGCGGACTTTCTATTCAAGTTTGTAGTAATACTTGGTAATATCGCGCCCTTAGTTTTGCCAATGCTGGCATAGAAACAGATTATTATCCAAAAAAACCTGATAAAACAAAGACTATGGCCGATCGCAGACTTCAAGTATTCCACACGGTAGCGCGTTTATTGAGCTTTACCAAGGCAGCCGAAGAGCTGCACATGACCCAGCCGGCGGTGACCTTTCAGGTGCGACAGCTGGAAGAACAGTTTAATACCCGTCTGTTTGATCGGACACACAACCGTATCAGCCTGACGGACGCCGGTCGCCGGGTCTACGAGTGCGCAGAAAAGATCTTTGAGCTCTATGCCGAAATGGACAACTCGGTGCGGGAGCTCACCGGTGATGTCAGTGGCGTCCTGATCCTCGGTGCCAGCACCACCATCGCCGAGTATATGTTGCCGGTGCTCCTGGGGGATTTCAAACAGACGCATCCGGATGTGACCATTCGACTCAAGGTTGCCAACACCGATGGCATTGTCTCCATGGTGGAGAATAATGAAATCGACCTCGGTGTCGTCGAGGCCCCGGTGAACAACAAGAATCTGGTGGTGGAAGAGTGCCGCACCGATCAACTGGTGCTGATAGTCCCGCCCGGGCATGAACTGGCCAGCGAGACCAGCGTGCAAATCCAGCGCCTGACCGATTATCCCTTCATTTGTCGTGAAGAGGGTTCCGGTACCCGCGAAGTCATGATCGAAAGCCTCAATGCCGCCGGAGTGCGCAATACGGATCTGAATCTGGCCATGGAGCTGGGTAGCCTGGAGGCCATCAAGGGGGCCGTGGAGGCGGGCATGGGCGTGTCGGTACTGTCCAAGGCCACTATTCTCAAAGAGTTAAAACTGGGCACCCTGGTGGCCGTTAATCTCGAACCGCCCATGATGCGGCCGTTTTCCTTTGTGCACCAGAAACAGAAGTTTCGGGTACGTGCCATGGAAGAGCTGCTCTCCTTTGCACGCCAGTATTGTGAAGCACACAAAAACATTACCTAGGCTTATTGTGTTGGCGACGACGATGTTCACGCTGCGGCATGAATAAAAAACAGCAAAAACTCCTCGATTATTACCAGCGCCTGCCCGCGGAACACGCGGAGACCCTGTTGGCCTATGCGGAATTTATGGCGCAACGCTTTGGCCAGTTGGCACAAGGCAGCGTTGAAATGCAGAATATTCCCCGTCCTGAAGATGAAAGCGTGGTCGCGGCCATCAAGCGCCTGTCGGCCACCTACCCGATGCTGGATAAAACAAAAATTTTTCACGACACCTCCAGCCTCATGGCGCAGCATATCCTGCACGGTAAGGCTGCGGTCGAGGTGATCGACGAACTGGAGGCGCTGTTCCAACAGGAATACAATGACCTTCTCAAAGGTAAGGAAGAAGTATGATCAAGGTTCTCCGCGACTGGTATCAAAAGTATTTTTCCGATCCCCAGGCTGTACTGCTGGTGCTGATACTCGTGATCGGTTTCACTATTATTCTGACTCTGGGCAAGATGCTGGTACCGGTGCTGGCGGCCCTGGTCATCGCCTTTTTGCTGGAAAGCATTGTCAACCAGTTTGAAAAGCGCCGCCTGCCGCGTCTTGCCGGTGTGGTCGTGGTCAATATTGTCTTTATGCTCTTCCTGTTGCTGGTGCTGTTTGGCATGGCGCCGCTGCTCTCCAGTCAGTTGACCGAGTTTGTGCGTGAACTGCCGGTCTATATCAACAAAGGCCAGCAGGCCTTAATGCAGTTGCCACAACACTACCCCTTCATTTCCGAATCACAACTCAAGGAACTGACGGATTTGCTGAACAAGGAAATCGCCAGTATGGGCCAGCACATTCTCTCCTTGTCGCTGTCGTCCATCCCCGGTGTCCTGACCCTGGCGGTGTATCTGGTGCTGTTGCCCATGCTGGTGTTCTTTTTCATGAAAGACAAACGCATGATCCTCAACTGGTTTACCAGTTTTCTGCCCCGTGAACGCGGCATGGCCTCGCAGGTATGGGATGAGATGGATCAGCAACTGGGCAACTACGTGCGGGGCAAGTTCTGGGAAATCGTGATTGTCGGCGTGGTCTGTTTTATCGCCTTTAGCCTGATGGGCCTGAAGTATGCGTTTTTGTTATCCGTGCTGGTGGGGTTGTCGGTGCTGGTGCCCTACATCGGCGCCACCGTGGTCACCCTGCCGGTCGCCTTTGTAGCCTATGTGCAGTGGGGCTGGGGCTCTGACTTTGCCTATCTCATGCTGGTCTACGGCATTATTCAGGCGCTGGACGCCAACGTGCTGGTGCCGTTGCTGTTTTCCGGGGTGGTCAATCTGCACCCGGTGGCGATTATTGTCAGTATCCTGGTCTTTGGCGGCCTGTGGGGTTTCTGGGGCGTGTTTTTTGCTATTCCTCTGGCCACCCTGGTGAATGCCACGGTCAGGGCGCTGAAGATTAGCCTGCCGGATGCCGCCGCGGTGGATACCTCAGCGCATCCCGAGCATACCCCGTCGGCGCCTTAGCCCTGGGTCGCGGCGGGTGACCTACAACAGATTGGCCGCGTAGTCCGCCAGACGCGAACGCTCACCGCGCAACAGTGTGATATGACCACTGTGTTCCCAGTGCTTGAAACGATCCACAACAAAGGTCAGGCCGGAGGTGGTCTCGGTGAGGTAGGGCGTATCGATCTGGGCAATATTCCCCAAACACACTACCTTGGTGCCGGGACCCGCGCGGGTCACCAGGGTCTTGAGTTGCTTCGAGGTCAGGTTCTGCGCCTCATCTATAATCACGTAACGATTCAAAAAGGTACGCCCGCGCATAAAGTTGACTGAGCGGATCTTGATGCGCTGCGCCAGGAGCTCATTGGTGGCTGCGCGTCCCCAGTCACCATTCTCGGCGGAACCGGTCAGGACCTCCAGGTTGTCCATGAGCGCCCCCATCCAGGGCGTCATTTTTTCTTCCTCGGTGCCGGGCAGGAAGCCGATGTCCTCGCCGACCGGGATGGTGACGCGGGTCATAATGATTTCGCGATAGAGGTTTTTCTCCAGCGTCTGCTCGAGTCCGGCGGCGAGGGTCAGCAGGGTCTTGCCTGTCCCCGCCATGCCGAGCAGACTGACAAAATCAATCTCCGGGTCCATGAGCAGATTCAGGGCAAAGTTCTGTTCGCGATTGCGCGCCTTGATGCCCCAGACGCTTTTCGACGCGGTGGTGTAGTTCTGGGTGGTCTCAATAATGGCGGCATCGTCTTCACGGCGGCGCACCACGGCCTCGAAACCATCATCACCCGTACTGAACAGAAACTGGTTCGGTGTCCAGTGCTCAATCTCGGGCCCCTTGATGCGATAAAAGGTATGTCCCTGTTCCTGCCAGGAGTCCATGTCGCGGCTGTGTTGTTCCCAGAAGTCTGCTGCGATCTCGGTCTGCCCGGTGTAGAGCAACTGCGCGTCTTCGAGTACCTGGTCGTTGTGATAATCCTCGGCATGGATGCCGATAACGGCGGCCTTGATGCGCATGTTAATGTCTTTTGAGACCAGCGTAACGCGGCGGTGGGCAAAGCGTTTTTGCACGGCGAGGGTCGTGCCGAGAATATTGTTGTCCGGCAGATTACCGGGCAGAAAGTCGGGCAGGGTCGCCGGGGTAGAACGTGTCTGGATAAACAGGCGGCCGGTGGCAATAGTGACACTATCGTTGGCGGTATGTTCCAGGCGAATGGGCAGTCCAGACTCGATCTGTTCGGCGTTGGCCGTCGCCATGATCTCGTCAATAAAGCGACTGGTCTGGCGGGCATTGCGCGAGACTTCGGCGCGGCCCTTTTTATTGTTGTCCAGTTCCTCCAGCACCATCATGGGCAGGAACAGGTCGTGTTCCATAAAACGGAACAGGGCCGTGGGGTCATGCATCAGGACATTGGAATCGATAACAAAGAGACGTTTCTCTTCCGCGGAGGTGGAGTCGCTGGCTTGGGTCATGGCGGCCTATTGATTGAGTTGTCGAACCGCGTCGAGGACCTCGTCGACATGCCCCTCGACCTTGACCTTGCGCCATTCCTGCTTGAGGACACCCTTGTCATTGAGGAGAAAGGTGCTGCGTTCTATACCGCGTACCTTTTTGCCATACATATTTTTCATTTTGATGACAGCAAAGATAGTACACAGGGTTTCATCGGTATCGGCGATCAGGTCAAAGGGAAATCCCTGTTTGGCCTTGAAGTTTTCGTGTGACTTGAGGCTGTCACGGGAGACTCCGAGGACGATGCAGTTCTGGCGCCGAAACTTGAGATAGTGATCACGAAAGTCCTGACCTTCACGGGTGCAGCCGGGGGTGCTGTCCTTAGGGTAGAAATAGATCACCACGTGACTGCCCTTGAGGCTGTTGAGGGATATTTCCTGATCGCCGGTGGCCGGCAGTTTAAAGGCAGGGACTTTTTTATTAATACTGGCTGTGCTCATGGTGCTCGATCTTTGCGGGTTAGTTTTTCAGGGGTTCGATAATCGCATCCAGGTTCATGCTGTCGGCAAACTCCATGAAGTGCTCACGCAGTCCGGTAATATGGGTCTTGCCGGGGACTTCGATGGTCATGGACAGGGTGAACATCGGGGTGCCGGTATGCGGCGCGGGATGACAGTTGCTCTGCATGTCATGGATATTAATGCCGCGGCTGGAAAAAAATTCGGTGACCTGATGCACAATGCCCGGCTGGTCCATGGTGATGACTTCCACCAGATAGGGGATCTCACTGGCCGTCAGGGAGCGGCCCTCGGTGCGCTTGGTGGTGATGGTGAGGTCGGTACGCTGGCCGAGGACCTCGAGAATGGATTCAAGCTTGGCGAGATTGTTCCAGTTGCCCGAGACCTGCATGATCAGGGCAAAGGCGCCGGCCAGAATACTCATGCGACTGTCTTCGATATTACAATTGCTTTGCGTAATCGTTTCAGTCAATTCGCTGATCAAACCCGGCCGGTCATTACCGAGCGCGGAAATAATAAGGTAACTACTCATTGGCGGACGGGCTCGCTCCAGGTGTCTTCATTGCCGGACAGTTTAACACCGGCAGGCCGTGACACGGCAAGTATCGGGGACAGAATCAGTGCCGATACTCTGTTTCAACCGCGAGCCCCTGCACGGGTGAATCTTCCCGGTTTGCATTTTTAAACGTCCGTGATCGATGTGTTGCGCTCGGCCCAGGCCCTGCCCCACAGGGGGGTGGCCTGCGACACCGCGCTGGATTTTTATTGCGCGGAACGTTACAGCACCACGGCGCGCAATTTCTCCGCCGCCTCTTCAGGACTGATGGTGTTGACGAACAGACCGGAGCCCAGTTCAAAGCCGGTGGGGATACTGGTGCGCGGGCAGATCTCCAGGTGCCAGTGGTAGCTTTGTCGGCAACCGGCGAATTCCTGTGCCTGCGGCAGCGAGTGCAGAAAATAGTTGTACTGCGCGCCGCCAATGACGGCGTCGAGCCGGGCCATGGTGCGCTGCAGCACCATGGCAAAATCCTCCAGCTCGGCGTCGTCCTGGTGCAAAAAGTCGGCTTCGTGTTGTAAGGGCAGGATATGCACCTCCCACTCATAGCGGCTCGCAAAAGGCTTGATGGCGATGAACTTTTCCCCACGTTCGATCACATATTGGCCAACATTGATGCGTCTGGCGATTTTTCCGGAGTCGCGCTCGTAAATAGTCGTTTCGAAGGTTAAGGCCTCGTCGATCAGGGTGCAAAATATGCAATGGTGGTGTTTGTTATAGTAAATTTTGCTATTTTCAACCTCGTCGTGGACATTTTGCGGCACTACCGGTAGAGCAATGATTTGACTGTGGGTATGTGCCATGCTGGCGCCGGCGGCCGGCCCGAAGTTTTTGAAGGCCAGGACGAATTTTAGCCGCGGGTCCATTTCATAGAGCTGGCGCATGCGCTCACGGTAGGTACGAAACAGCAGGTGCAGATGGGAAACGGCCATTTCGTGAATGGCGATGCCATGCTGGGCATGGTCCACGATCACCTCGTGGCGGCCATAGCCGTCAATGGCCTGCTGCAGGCCAAAGTTCAGATTCGGCTGGCTGCGGTCATTGCCCAGTACCGGGAACAGGTTTTCGACAATGCGCACCTGCCAGTCGCCCTCAACGGGGGAACGGTCAATTTCCGGCGGGGTCTTGTCCTCATTGCCACGGCAAAAGGGACAGGTCTCCACATGCTGGCGGGTGTCCCGGGGGGCCGGGGCCTCGTCCTTACGTGGCCGCATGCTGCGGGCCGTGGCCACCAGTACCGATTCGCTGGGGATAATGGGATTGATGCGTATTTCGCGGGTGGGTTTTTCCTCATCGACTGCAGACACGGAGGCGTTCCTTTTTTATGCGGTTGCGGGTGTATTTTTACGGGGGGATGTCAGGTCAGGGCCCCGCTGCTGTTTTCTCATATTGAAAGCATGTGAGCAAGTTCTTGTCAGTTCGGGGCCGCATCAGTACCATGTCGCATCTGAATTTTCTGCGCGTAATATTTAAGAGGGGTCGTATGTTTCAGGGCAGTATGGTCGCACTGGTGACACCCATGGACGATGCCGGCCAGATAGACGCTAAGTCATTGTCTGAGCTGGTGGAATTCCATATACAGCAGGGCACCGATGCCATTGTCGCGGTGGGCACGACCGGCGAGTCGGCCACCCTGAACGAACAGGAACACTGCCAGGTGATTCGCCAGGTGGTGGAAATGGTCAATGGTCGCATCCCCGTGATCGCCGGGACCGGCTCCAACTCGACCCAGGAAGCCATTGACCTGACCCGCTGTGCCCGTGAGGCCGGTGCCGACGCCTGTCTGCTGGTGACTCCCTACTATAATAAGCCGACCCAGGACGGGCTCTATTATCACCACAAGGCCATCGCCGAGGCGGTGGATATTCCGCAAATCCTCTATAACGTGCCGGGCCGCACGGCGGTGGATATGCAGACCAGTACCGTGGTGCGCCTGTCAAAAGTCGCCAATATTATCGGCATCAAAGAGGCCACCGGCGATATTCAGCGCGCGCGCGACATCATGACACAGTGTGACGACGGCTTTGAGATCTACAGTGGTGACGATGCCAGCGCCACCGAGTTTATGCTGGCCGGTGGTGATGGCGTGATTTCGGTCACCGCCAACGTTGCCCCCAGGGCGATGCACGAAATGTGTCTGGCGGCGCTGGCGGGGGACGCCAAACGGGCACAGGAAATTAATCTCCCCTTGATCGACCTGCACCGTGATTTATTTGTCGAAGCCAATCCCATTCCGGTGAAGTGGGCCCTGTACGCCATGGGCCTGATCCCGCCGGGTATTCGCCTGCCCCTGACGCCCCTGTCCGAGCAATACCACGACACCGTACGCCTCGCCCTGCAAAAGGCCGGCGTGTTGTAATTGACGTTTATTAACCTGGTTGAAGTAATGAGAAAGAAGTCTGTTGTTCTATCCACCGTCATTGTCGTCCTGGCAATGGGGCTAACCGCCTGTTCCAGCACCTCCGGCTACAAGGGAGTCTATGACAGCAAGCGCGATGATCGACCCCTGGAAGTGCCGCCGGATCTGAGTACGCCGGACGTACAGTCGAGTCTGCAAATACCCCAGCTGGCATCACAACAGGGTGGGGCACAGGCCTCGGGCAGCAATCAGGTCGCCCCCCTGCACTATGGCAAGGCGCGCCTGGTGCGCGAGAGCAGTCTGCGCTGGCTGGAAGTGGCCATGCCCATCGATCAGGTCTGGAGTTCCTTGCAGGCTTTTTTTCGCGGCCTGGGTTTTAAGTTTGTGCGCGAAGACCAGGCCCTTGGCGTGCTGGAGACCGACTGGCAGGAAAACCGCTTTGATGTGCCGACCAGCTGGCTGTCACGATTATTCAGCAAACTCTATGATACCGGCTTGATGGACAGTTATCGTATTCGCCTGGAGCGCTCCGCCGATGAGCAGCATACCCTGGTGTTTATTGCCCACCGAGGTCTGAAGGAGGCCTTTGCCGAAGACTATGACGGTCTGGCGGAGTCAAAGGGCTGGACGGTCAGGGCCGCTGACCCTGAGCTGGAAAACGAAATGCTCCTGCGTTTTGCCATTAACCTCGGCGGCGACAAGGCCGCCCTGGAACGGCAGCGTGCCGAGGTCAGT
>JAWOIE010000288.1:0-13697 GCA_046484825.1 Gammaproteobacteria bacterium
AGGATGGCCTTTCGCCGAATCTTGCGGTGACCGGACCGCGGACAGTACGGTCCTACGCCCCCTGCAACATCTGGCGCGCGACAGTGAGCGCCTGGGTAAGGGTGACCTCAGTACCCGTACCGGCGCGAAGCAGCACTGCCGGGAGTTTCAGCAACTGGCGCAGAGCTTCAACCAGATGGCGGCCTCGTTGCAACAGCGCCAGGACGAGATCGAAGCACACGAACAGGAACTGCAGCGCATCAACCGCGCTCTGCAGACGCTTAGCGCGGGGAATCATGCCTTGGTGCGCGCCACCGACGAAGCCGCCCTGTTACAGGAGATGTGTCGCGTGGCAGTGGAGGTCGGCGGCTACCGCATCGCCTGGGTCGGCAGCGCGGAGCACCATGCCCAAAAACCCGTGCGCATGCTGGCCCAGGCCGGCGCCGATAGTCGCTTCTTTGACGACATCACCATCAGCTGGGATGACACCGCCTACGGCTATGGTCCCACCGGCACGGCCATCCGCACCGGCAAGCACTGTGTGGCGCACGGAATGCAAAGTGAGCCGCGTTATCGGGCCTGGCATGCCATCTGTCGGGCACAGGGCATCGATTCCGCGGTATCGTTCCCGTTATATGTCAATAATGAAATCCTCGGCGCCTTTACCCTGTATTCAGAAGACCACCAGGCCTTTGCCGCCTCGGAGCTGGCGCTGCTGGAGGAAATGGCCGAAGACCTGGCCTATGGCATCAACAGCCTGCGCACCCGTAGCCAGCATGATGCGGCTCAGGCCACCATCCGGCGTATGGCCTACTTCGATGACCTGACGGACCTGCCCAATCACACCTCACTGGAGGAGCTACTCGGGCGCAGTCTGGACGAGGCTCGCCAGCAGCAGCACAGTCTGGCATTAATGCTCATTGACCTGGCGCGCCTGCGGGACATCAATGACACCCTGGGCTTTGAGGCCGGCAACAAGGTCATGCAGGAGACGGCCCAACGTATCCGCCGCGCCTGTTCCAACGGCGAATTCATCGCCCGCATGCGCGGTGACGAATTTGCCATCCTGTTACCCGGCGCCGATAGCAACACCGCCGAACATATGGCGCAAGACCTGCTCAAGCTGTTGCATCAACCCTTTGCCATTGACGACCTGGCCCTGGTGGTCCGAATGAATATCGGCATTGTCCTGTTTCCGGATCACGGCGGCGATGCCGAACAACTCCTGCAGCATGCCGACGTCGCCCTGCAACTGGCCAAGACCTCCGGCAACGGCTATGCCCTGTATTCACCGGAACGTGACATTGACAAAAAACGTCACCTGGCGCTGGCCTCTGACTTGAACCACGCCCTGGAAGACGGCTTGCTCGAGCTTCACTACCAGCCCAAGGTCTCCATGCAGTCCGGCCGGGTGATCGGCTTCGAGGCGCTGGCCCGCTGGCCGCACCCGGAGCAGGGCATGATCGCACCGGATGAGTTTATCCCACTGGCGGAACGCACCGGCCTGATCCGCGCACTCACCGATTGGGCGCTAAAAAGCAGCCTGTGTCAGCTACATGAATGGCGCGCGGTGGGCATCAATCTCCCGGTAGCAGTCAATCTGTCCGCCTACAATTTTCAGGACCCACAACTACTGGACAAAGTTCGGGACTGGTCTGCACGCTGGGATTTACCCCAGGGCCTGCTCGAACTTGAGATTACCGAGAGCGCCATGATGGCCGACCCGGTCGCCGCCCTGGTGGTGCTGTCACAACTCAGGGGCCTGGGCATTCCACTGTACATCGATGACTTTGGCACCGGCTATTCTTCCTTGAGTTATCTCAAAAAACTGCCCGTGACGTCCCTGAAAATCGACAAGTCCTTTGTCGCCGACATGCTCGAAGACGCCGAGACGGAGAGCATCGTCCGTTCTACCATTACCCTGGCGCATGACCTTGGCCTCAGTGTGGTTGCCGAGGGCGTGGAAGACGCCGACGTCTGGGCGCGGCTGCAGCGACACGGCTGCGATTCTGCACAGGGCTATTATATGGGCCGACCCATGCCGGCCGCGCAGGTCATCGACTGGTTACAAACCTCCCCCTGGGGCATACGCAGTGAACACCACGAGTCCCAGCCGGGCAGCGCCCGCCGTTAATACAAAAAATCCGGCAGTGACTCTTTCCCGCCTTGCGCATCAGCACAGGGCATGCAATTTTCTTAAGCACCTCACATGAAGCGTCATTCACAGTACCCTCTTGAGCATCGCAACCATTCATTTCCTCACCCTCAACAAGCGCCGCGAGTTCACCTTTGTGGTATTACCTTTCACAACGACTTAACTTATTTATAACCACCAAAAAACCCAGCCGCTTCAGTTTGATAGCGTTTCACAAAAACGCCCAAGCCGGTTAAGCTAGCCGCATGACCTTGTCTCTGCTTCTTATCGTCTTTGCTGGCAGCGCCTTCACCGCCTGGGTGTCACGCTTTGGGCGCCTGTATTCGGCCTGGGCCGCTGGGGCGGTGACCAGCCTGGCCTTGCTACAACTCGTATTGCAACTACCAGCGGTCTTCGCGGGTGAGACCCTCATCGAACGCTGGACCTGGATCCCCAGTGCGGGTATGGACCTGGTGTTTCGCCTCGATGGTCTGGGTCTGCTGTTTGCCTTGCTGATCTTGTGTATTGGTTTGCTGGTAATTTTTTACGCACGCTACTATCTGGCGGCGCAGGACTGCATGGGGCGCTTTTACAGCTATCTGTTGCTGTTTATGGGCGCCATGCTGGGCATTGCACTGTCGGAAAACATCATCCAGTTACTGGTGTTCTGGGAGCTGACCAGCCTCGCCTCCTTCCTGCTCATCAGTTACTGGCAGCACCGTGCCGATGCCCGTCAGGGGGCGCGCATGGCGCTGGCCATTACCGGCGCCGGCGGGCTAGCCATGCTCGGGGGCTTTATCATGCTGGGCGAGATCTCGGGCAGCTATGAGTTGTCGGTGATTCTGGCCTCGGGCGATATAATCCGCGCCCACCCGCTCTATGTACCCACGCTGGTCCTGGTGCTGCTGGGGGCCTTTACCAAGTCGGCGCAATTCCCCTTTCACTTCTGGTTACCTAATGCCATGGCCGCGCCCACGCCGGTGTCGGCCTATTTACATTCCGCCACCATGGTCAAGGCCGGACTGTTTCTGCTGGCGCGGCTGTTTCCGGCCCTGTCGGGCACCCCGGAATGGTCCTGGCTGGTCGGTGGCGTGGGCCTGACGACATTTCTGGTAGGGGCCTTTTTTGCCCTGTTTCAGCACGACCTCAAGGGTCTTCTGGCCTACTCCACCATCAGTCACCTGGGACTGATTGCGGTGCTGTTTGGTATCGGCACGCCACTGGCCGCCGTGGCCGGGGTGTTTCACATTATCAACCATGCGATTTTCAAGGCCTCGCTGTTTATGGCCGCCGGGATTATCGACCACGAGAGTGGTAGCCGCGACATGCGCAAACTCAATGGCCTGTGGAAATACATGCCCCACACTGCGCTACTGGCCATGGTGGCCGCCGCCTCCATGGCCGGGGTGCCGTTGCTCAACGGCTTTCTCTCCAAGGAAATGTTCTTTGCCGAGGCCGTAAGCGCGGCTACGCACTTTAAGCTCGGTTGGCTCCTGCCAGCGTTGATCACCCTGGGCGGGATTTTCGCAGTGGCCTATTCGTTTCGTTTCATACACGATGTCTTTTTCAACGGCGACCCCATCGACCTGCCCAGGACCCCGCACGAACCGCCGCGCTGGATGAAGATCCCGGTGGAGGTACTCGTGGCGCTGTGCCTGCTGGTGGGCATCCTGCCGTCGCTCACCGTCGAGCCCATGCTGCGGATCGCTGCGACCGGGCTGTTGCAGACCGCGCCACCCGTCTTCGATCTGGCGATCTGGCACGGCCTCAGCCCGGCGCTGTTGATGAGCGTGGTGGCCCTGCTGGGCGGCGGCGCGCTGTACGCCATGCGGACACCGCTCTACGCCCTGCACGAGAAATACCGCGAGCGCCTCCAGGGCAGGGCGGTGTTCGATGCCCTGATGGAGGCGCTCTTCGCCACCGCCCGCGGCGTCACCCGCCTGCTGGATACCGGCAGCCTGCAGCGGCTGGTGTTGTGGTTCTTTTGCGCGGTGCTGGTCCTGGGCGTGGCGGGTTACTGGAGCAGTGGCAGCCCGCTCAGTGGCGCACGTGAATTGCTGCCCCTGGATGGCATTAGTCTTATTGCCGTGGTCGGTCTGCTGCTCGCCGCCGTTGCCACGGTGATGATGCATCGGCAACGCTTTGTCTCACTGGTATTGATCGGCGCCGTCGGTCTGGTAGTTGCGCTGATTTTCGTCAAGTTCTCCGCCCCCGACCTCGCCCTGACCCAACTATCGGTCGAGATTGTCACCATTGTCCTGCTGCTGCTGGCTCTCTATTTTCTGCCCCAACACCCGGCGCGTGAGTCTAGCCGGACCCGGGTCGTACGCGATGGCCTGGTGGCCGCGCTGGCCGGTGGCGGTGCCGCTCTGCTGACCTGGTCGGTGCTCACGCGGCCCTACCAGAGTATTGCCGATTTTTTCCTTACCAATGCCAAACCCGGCGGTGGCGGCAACAATGTGGTCAATGTCATTCTGGTGGACTTTCGCGGCTACGACACCCTGGGGGAGATTGCCGTACTGGCGCTGGCCGCGCTAGGCATCTTTGCCATGCTGGAACGACTGCACCTGCCAGGTCCGCAACGTGATGGCAAACGCCCCTGGAACTGGGATATGCACCCGCCGGTCATGGCCTCGCTTACCCGCCTGTTGCTCCCCCTGGCCCTGCTGGTATCGATGTTCATTTTGCTGCGCGGCCATAACCTGCCCGGTGGTGGCTTCATCGCCGGTCTGGTCACCGCGATAGCCTTGATTATGCAGTATCTGGCCAACGGTGTGGCCTGGACCCAGTCGCGCCTGCCGGGCAACATGCACCCCACCATTGCCCTGGGCCTGCTCATCGCCACCCTGACCGGGCTGGGCAGCTGGCTGGTAGGCCATCCCTTCTTGACCTCCACCTTCACCTACCTGAGCTGGCCGCTGGTCGGCAAGTTCGAAGTGGCCTCTGCCATCGCCTTTGACCTCGGGGTCTATCTGGTCGTGGTCGGTGCGACCCTGCAGATCCTGATTCACCTCGGCCTGCTACACAGCACCAGTCACGCACCGGCAAAAACAGAGGGGTCCTACTGATGGAGGCCTTGCTTGCCCTGGTCATCGGTGTGCTCACGGCCTGCGGGGTCTATCTGGCGCTGCGCGCCCGAACCTTCCCTGTCGTCCTCGGGCTCACACTGCTATCCTACGCCGTGAACCTGTTCCTGTTCAGCATGGGGCGACTGACCATTGGCCAGCCCCCTATTATTGACGCGACAGCCGCCGGTTATGCCGACCCCTTGCCCCAGGCCTTGGTGCTCACCGCCATTGTCATCAGCTTTGCCATGACGGCCTTTGTCATTGTGCTGGCACTCAAGGCCCGCGCCGAGCTGGGCAACGACCACGTCGATGGCAGGGAGGACGACGCGTGAATCATCTGGTTATCGCGCCGGTACTGTTGCCACTGCTCGCCGGTATTCTGCTGCTGCTGTTGCGCCCGCTCGGACTCGGTCTGCGCCGGTTGCTGAGCCTGCTCGCCGTCGTGGCGCAGATCGGCCTGGCCGCGGCGCTGCTGGCAAGCGTCCATAGCGGTGACATCCTCACCTACGCCCTCGGTGACTGGGCGCCCCCCTTTGGCATTGTCCTGGTGGCCGACCGCCTGGCGGTATGGATGCTGCTGATCACCGCCCTGCTGGCACTGTTTGCCCTGTTGCATGCCGTGCGTGGCAGCGACAATAACGGCCGCCACTTCCATGTCCTGTTTCAGTGTCAGTTGTTTGGTCTCAATGGCGCCTTTCTCACCGGCGACCTGTTCAACCTGTTTGTCTTTTTCGAGATCCTGCTACTGGCCTCTTACGGTCTGCTGTTGCATGGCGGCGGCCGCCTGCGCACCCGCGCCGGCCTACACTTTGTGGTTATCAACCTCGCTGGCTCGACCCTGTTCCTGTTCGCCGTCGGAACACTCTACGGGGTACTCGGTACGCTCAACATGGCGGACCTGGCGCGTCAGGTCGCGACGCTGCCGCCGGAACATCTCGGCCCGATCAAGGCCGCCGGCCTGCTGCTGTTCGGGGTATTTGCCTTAAAAAGCGCCCTGCTCCCGCTGCACCTGTGGCTGCCGGCGGCCTATGCCAATACCAGTGCCCCGGTGGCGGCCCTGTTCGCCATTATGACCAAAGTCGGGGCCTACAGTATCCTGCGTATCGACACACTGATTTTTGGTGGCAGCGCCGGTCCCCTGGCGGGCATGCTCGGTGTCTGGTTATTACCCCTGGCCCTGCTGACCCTGGCCGTGGGCATGCTCGGCGTGCTGGCGGCGACCGCCCTGCGCCAGCAGATCGCCTATCTGGTGGTGGCCTCGGTGGGCTCACTACTCACCGCCTTCGCCCTCGGCTCCACTGCCGGTATCGCCGCGGGGCTCTACTATTTGCCCCACGCCACCTTCGCCGCGGCGGCCTTCTTTTTACTCGCTGACACACTGGCCCACCGACGCGGCAAATACGATGATCGGCTGGTGCCTGACGTCGCCCTCGCCGACCGGATCATCCTTGGTAGCCTGTTCATGGTGGTGGCGGTACTCATGGCGGGCCTGCCGCCGCTGTCGGGATTTATCGGCAAGTGGCTCACCTTGCAGGCCGCCATCCAGCACCCGCAGATGCCCTGGATCATGGGTGTGATTCTGGTCACCAGTCTGCTCGCCATTATTGCCCTGGCACGTGCCGGCAATGTGCTGTTCTATCGTGCCGAGACGGCGGCAGTGCGGAGCAATCCCGGCACTGCGCTCAACCCTGAGGGAGGGCAGGGACGAAACCGGAAATTGGCGGCCGAATTGTTGCCCACCGTGGCCCTGCTTCTGCTTTGCGGGGCGCTGGTGGTCTGGGCCGGACCCGTCGATGAATTTACCCGCGCCACTGCCCTGCAGTTGCTGCAACCCGATGCCTATGTTCACGCCGTGCTGGGTTCGCCAACGACAAGTCAGCTGGAAACCATGCCGGGCCTGGCGCAGCAAGTCGCCAACGGGGACAGGCCATGAGCAGACGACTGCTACCACATCCTCTGCTGAGTCTGATCCTGTCCATGGTCTGGGTCCTGCTGGCCAATAGCTTTTCGTTTGGCAATCTTGTCCTGGGTCTGCTGCTGGGCTGGACTATTCCCCTGTTCAGTGCGAACTTCTGGCCAGAGCGCGTGAGTATCCGTCACCCGCTGACCCTGGTGCGTTTTATTGCCACGGTGTTCATGGACATTATCCTTGCCAATTTTATTGTCGCCGGCCTGATCCTGCGGGGTCCGAAGCCACTCAAGTCCACCTTTATGCGCCTGCCTCTGGACCTGCAATCGGATCTCGCCATCAGTCTGCTCTCCAACACCATCTGCCTGACGCCGGGCACCGTCTCAGCGGAACTTTCCGCCGATCGTCGCTACCTGCTGGTACACGCGCTCCATACCGATGATGCCGATGCCCTGCTGCGGACCATCAAGCAACGTTACGAAGCGCCGCTGAAGGAGGTTTTTGAATCATGATCCATACGGCCTTAATCATCGCCTTCACTCTGGTGGGCATTGCCGTGGTCTTCGCCTTCTGGCGCTTGTTGCGCGGCCCCAGCGCCCCGGATCGCATTCTCGCGCTGGACACGCTGTATGTGAATACCATTGCACTACTGGTGCTGTTCGGCATTTATCTTGGCAACAACATTTACTTCGAAGCCGCGTTATTGATCGCACTCATGGGTTTTGTCGGCACCGTGGCACTCTGCAAATACCTGTTGCGCGGCGACATCATCGAATAAGGAGAGGGTTATGGAGATTCTGCTTTCACTGCTCATCATTACCGGCGCAGCCTTCACCTTCATCGGCTCGCTCGGCCTGGTACGCCTCAAAGACTTCTATACCCGCCTGCACGGCCCAACCAAGGCGACAACCCTGGGCGTCGGCTGTATCCTGATCGCCTCGGCGGTGTATTTCAGTCATCAGGGGGATGGCATCAGCCTGCACGAAATTCTGGTGACGCTGTTCCTGTTTATCACCGCACCGGTAAGCGCCCACTTGCTGGGCAAGGCGGCTCTGCACCTGCAGACCGAAACACAACCGCGCCCCCCTAATGAAGACAGGCCGCGCTAGCGCAACAACACCTCACCCTATGCCACCACGGCACGTCTCGATTAGCGCAGCAGTAACACCGGAATCTGGGCGTTGCGGATCACGCTGGTGGTGGTGCTGCCGACCAGAAAACGACGAATCACCGAGTGACCATAGGCGCCCATGATCAACATGTCGATGTCGTGCTCGCGCCGATAACCGCAGAGCACGGCTTCGACATCGCCTGTCTGTAAGACGGTCGTCACCTCGAAATCGGCGGCCTCCAGGGTGTGTCGCGCCCATTCCAGTTGGCCGCGATTGGCTTTCGTGTCGGCACCGACCAGTACCACATGACAGGGGAGTCCACGGAACAGGGGGCTGGCGGCCACCATATCGACTGCCTTATGCGTGGTGGCGCTACCATCGAAGGCAATCATTACCCGGCGCGGCGCCGTGTAGTCCGCGGGACAGACCAGGATCGGTCGGTGCAGGGTGCGCACCACGGTTTCCAGGCGACTACCTACATGCGCACCAAGATTTTCATCGTGTTTGCCCAGCACCAGCAGGCGCGTATCCTCTTCAATCGCAACCAGAGAATCGAGCAAGCTGCCATGACGTTGATGCACAATGGGCTCGGCAACCCCATCGGCAACCGCACGCTGGCGGGCGGTCTCCAGCATCAGACGCCCCTGTTCCAGCGCGAGTTTGCCGCGTTTGGCGTCCAGCTCGGCCAGCTCCTGCAACAGGGCCTCGCGACTGTCGAGGCCGATGTTACCGCTCAGGTCGGCGGGGATCGGATAATCCGATTTATCGAGGACATGCAGGAGCACCAGCGCGGCGTCCAGGCGCAGGCTGGCCCAGGCGGCATAGTCGCTGACCGCGGTTGAGACATCGGTGCCATCGATACAGGCAATTACGTTGGTCATGGTCTTCTCCAAAGGTCAGTGATTAGCTCAGTGGCTCATTAACTTGTCGACCGCATCCGGCTTGTCGTGTACCGCGAACTTGTCGACAATGGTCGCGCTGGCCTCATTGAGGCCGATGATCTCCACCTCGGTGCCCTCGCGACGGAATTTGAGCACCACCTTGTCCAGGGCCGACACGGCGGTGATATCCCAGAAGTGTGCCTGACACAGATCGATGACCACCTTGTCGAGTGCCTCCTTAAAGTCGAAGGAATCGATGAATTTGTCCGCCGAGGCAAAAAACACCTGACCGACGACACGATAGGTTCGGCTCAGACCGTCGGGGCTCAGTTCCGAAACGACATACTTGTACTGGCCAACCTTGTTGGCAAAGAACAGCGCACCCAGCAATACACCAACGAACACCCCATAGGCCAGATTGTGCGTGGCGACGACCACAATGACAGTCATGATCATGACCACGTTACTGCTCATGGGGTGGTGTTTGAGATTGCGTAGCGACTCCCAGCTAAACGTCCCGATGGACACCATAATCATGATGGCCACCAGTGCCGCCATAGGAATCTGCGCCACCCATTCATCGAGAAAGACCACCATAATGATCAGGAACAAGCCAGCGACAAACGTCGATAGTCGACCACGACCGCCGGACTTTACGTTAATGACCGACTGGCCAATCATGGCGCAACCGGCCATGCCACCGAGCAAGCCGGAACCGATATTGGCAATACCCTGGCCTTTACACTCGCGATTCTTGTCACTGGGGGTATCGGTCAGGTCATCGACAATAGTGGCGGTCATGAGGGATTCGAGCAAACCCACGATGGCCAGGGAGATTGAATAGGGCAGAATAATTACCAGGGTCTCTAGATTCAGCGGCACATCGGGCCAAAGAAAAATGGGCAGGGTATCGGGCAACGCACCCATGTCACCAACGGTGCGAATATCAAGCCCCAGGAACATTGTAAGGCCCGTGAGCACGACAATCGTCACCAGCGGCGAAGGCACGGCTTTGGTGACATACGGAAACAGATAAATAATGCCCAGACCCGCGGCGGTCATGGCATAGACGTGCCAGGTGACACCAACAGTGGCGGGGTTGAGTTCCGGCAACTGGGCCAGAAAAATCAGGATCGCCAGGGCATTGACAAAACCGGTCACCACCGAGCGGGAGACAAAACGCATCAGCGATCCCAGCTTGAGATAACCGGCGGCAATTTGCAGGACGCCGGTGAGCAAGGTAGCGGCCAGCAAATATTGCAGACCATGTTCTTTTACCAGTAACACCATAAGCAGGGCCATGGCCCCGGTGGCGGCGGAGATCATCCCCGGACGTCCACCGACAAAGGCAATTACTACGGCAATACAAAACGAGGCATACAGACCGACCTTGGGGTCGACTCCGGCAATAATGGAAAAGGCGATTGCCTCAGGGATCAGCGCCAGGGCGACGACCATGCCGGCGAGAAGATCACCGCGGATATTGCTAAACCAGGTGGTGCGTAGAGAAACTAACATCTTCTTCCTATCGTAAATTGGTATGATGACTATGCGCAGGCCATCCCCTATCTGCCGCGTGTGCCCATGGGGACCATCCGTATACCGACCCCACAGGCAATACAGCTGTGGCAGGCGACGATTCAGTAAACCGCACCGGTGGAGACTGACGCTGACAACCTAAGGCCAGACAGGTGGGGGGGGACGCGGCAAATGGGTGCAAACACTAAAGCCGCGCAGTCTAGCAGATTAGCGATTGGCGGGGAAATTCCGCCGCTTCCTCCCCAGGCTATCCTCCGGCCCAATGGCCGCGACTCAGCGGTCCCGAGCCTCGGCACAACGAATACACACCGTGGTAGCCGGGTCCAGCTCCAGTCGGCGTGGATCGATCGGCTCGGCGCAATCCTGGCAATCGCCATAGCTACCCTCCTCACAGCGGCGTAACGCCGCCTCTATGCGACGTAGTGATTGCTCGGCACGCTGCTGGGTAGTTTGCGCCATGGCCTGCTGCTGCATGGCATCCATGCGTGACAGACGGCCGACACTGCTTTGATCCAGAACAACCGTAGCGGAAGTGGCCTTGCGTGTCTCTGCCAGTTCCAGGATGGCGGCGCGGGCGACGAGCAATTTGTTGCGGAAGTGGCTTAGGTTCAAGTTATCTGGCATGGGCCTGACCTGGAGGTTCCGCGCCCCGACCGGGTGCGCTAAGGGCATGCTAGCGAGTCAAGGGCGCATTTACCAGTCATGGCGTACGTCGGGTTTGACCGGCGGGTGGCACGGTGGCATGACCTGCAGCGCCGTCCCGCCTCCCCTGTCATGCCTGTGTAAGACTTTTCTGACAGACTGAATCGCATATGGCGTACAGCATTGCCTCTAGGCAGGATCTATACTTCAGATTCGACCTCCATCCAACATAGGTATTCTGCATATGCATCAACATCGTCGAGGGGAATCAGGCTCACTGCCCGATCGGCACGAGCGCTTTAAGGTCATGAGCAATGGTTGGTATTTCGCGGTTCGGGAGGGGAAGTTTGAAGGACCGTTTGAAAACGTCCTCGAGGCAAAGAAGGCCCTGAACCTCTATCTGCGCCGCATGGGGATCGTACGCCAGGCCTCCTGATGGCCAGATATCCCGGACTGAACTTCAAAACTAGAGCGCGATTTCAAAAGGGTAAGCAAGACACCAACTGCCCCAGTGGGAAATAGGTTTATGGCATAACCCTCCTGTTCGGGATAACGCTTTAAGGCACGATGATTTTCTGAATACTGTCAATACGTCTGACCCAGGGCGACCACTTACGCAAATCCTGCGGCAGATTTGCGATCGCCTCATTGGCTTCGCTGACACTCTCATAGGAACCATAGACCAGGGCATACCACGACTCGCCCTGGCGTTGGCTTTTATAATACCCCGCCTTACCCTCCAGGGCATTTTCGATAAAGTATTTTTCAATGAGCTGCTCGCTCCGACTGCTCGCCAATTGCAGGGTGAAGTTCTTACCTTCCTGGGTCTTTACCCAGATTTGCGGATCGGTCACCGCCAGCGCCTGGAGACTGTCCTCCCGACTGGCGGGCTGTAGGGCATCGGGTGACAGAAAGGCATAGGCATCGGCCAGATGACCATGTACCGCACTACGCACCATGCGTGAGGCGCGGTTGTCGTCGGCGCCAACACCAATCCCATTGCGGTACATATGGGCCAGGTTAAACTGGGCCACGCTGTTCCCCTGATTCGCCAGATATTCCCAGGTCTGCTGCGCCAGACGGTAATCTGCTCTATTAAAGGCATCCAGCGCACGGGCCATTTCGGCATTGGCGGCTGCCAAACCTGGCAGGCAGACCAGTATCCCCAGTAACCATTTCATGAGAAGGCAACCTCTTGCTGCTGTCGGTGTCGATAACGGTTCAAGTATAGCAACCAGTCATAGAGTAGACAGTTGATTTGGTATTTTTCGTCCCGCTGATACATCCTGGGGTTCGGCGTTTCATATTTGGGCAAAAAACGCGTTCGCCCCTGGTAATTGACGACTTCCGCCAGGCGGGCGTCCGTATAGACGCGTATGCGCATGTTAAGCATAGGTTTCCAGACGGAACCGGCAGGATATGTTTCCGCGACATCGAGCAGCAGGGTGTATTTGTTGCGTTCCCTGACCTGAATCCTCAGGCTGGAGTGCTCCAGCTCGTGGCTGAGGCTGGGGGTCTCGCCACTGATCACCTCCGGGAACAGTGCAGACAACGTGGCGTAGTTATGCTCATATAACCACATAGGGTTTTGCGTACGGTATTGTCCAATGCTGTGTGCCATAGACTCACTTCCAGCCGATTTATTTGTGGTCGCCTAACCTAATATTGGCACCATTCTATAAATCTTGAGGAAAAATACCAGTCTTGACAGATAATGGAGACCCGCTACTTAGTCGAAAAGGGGATCCAGCCGCTCGAGATCGTTAATCACCCGCCATTCGCCGCCACCAGATTCCACCTTGGCACGCCAGCTTTCCAGCCGGTCCATATATTCGCGCGGGTCGATATTGTCACTTCGCAGCTTGGTCACATTTAAGGCGATCACTGTCACCCCATTCAGTTGCAGGGGAATGTCTCGGACGAAACCTTTTTTCAGCTCTTCCTTCAGATCCGAAAAAATCAGAATGGTCTTTTTGCCCGTGTTTGCCTCATTCAAGAATTCAATCGCCTGCAGGACCCCGCCGGTAATATCGGTATAACCGCTGGCCTTGACCTCTTTAACAAATTTATCCACCTCATCACGAAAGGCACGCTTTTGCTGGTTGGTCATGCTGGGACGTTCATCAAATGTCTGTTTATGAACAATATTCTTTTCACTGAAACTGGCGGTATCAACACGCGCGACGGCAAAGCTGTCCCCCGGATTGAGTTTGGAAAGGGTAAAATTAATAATCTGCTGTGCCTGTGACAACTCCTGTGTATAGGTACCCGAGGTGTCGATCAGCATATAGACCCCCTGGTTGTAGGGGCCTTGCGGGTTGTTACAGGCAACCAGCAGGGATACGGTCAAGATGAACAGCCCTGTCGATACAAACTTTATCATGGTGATTCTCCCGATCATTATAGTGAGGCCGTCGATGTGCCGCGGTCTTG
>JAWOIE010000046.1:0-4324 GCA_046484825.1 Gammaproteobacteria bacterium
CAGTATCCACAACGTGACTGGATCCTCACCCGTATTCTCTGGCTGAGCGGCAAGGAGCCCGGTCGCAATCGCCTCGGTACTGTCGATACCATGCGACGCTATATTTATATTCACGGTTGCCCGGACAGTGATCTCATGGGCCAACCCTCTTCACATGGTTGTATCAAAATGAAAAACGCAGATGTGATCGATCTTTTTTCCCGTATTGAGGTAGGTACCCCCGTGGACATTATCGAGGCCGGGGCATGAGCCGCAATAACACCCGCCTGCCGGGTCCACTGTTTATCGATATTGACGGCGTTGAACTCACGGCGGAGGACCGCGATATACTTCGGCATCCCCTGGTGGGCGGGGTGATCTACTTTCGGCGCAATTTCATCTCGCGCGAACAGATCACCCGGCTGACCCAGGAGATCAAGGCCCTCCGCAGTCCTGAATTGCTTATTGCCGTCGATCACGAAGGCGGGCGGGTGCAACGCTTTCGCGATGGCTTTACCGTGCTGCCGCCGGTGAATACCATCGGCCAGCTTTATGCGCAGGAGCCACAGCGCTGCCTGGACTATGCCTACCAGCACGGTTGGCTCATGGCCGCCGAGTTGCGTGAGGTGGGCATCGATTTCAGCTTTGCCCCGGTGCTGGACCTGGATTACGCGCGCAGCGAGGTCATTGGTGACCGGGCCTTCCATGCCTCGCCGCAGGCGGTGGCACAGATTGCCCAATACTATATAAGAGGCATGAACGCCGCAGGCATGGCGGCCAGCGGAAAACACTTTCCGGGTCATGGCTGGGCCGTGGAGGATTCCCATGTCGCCATCCCCAGCGACGCGCGCGACCTGGAAACCATTCTGCAACAGGATGTCATGCCATATCGGCGGCTGCTTGGCCATGGTCTGGCGGCGGTAATGCCGGCGCATGTAATATACACGCAGGTCGATACCCTGCCGGCCTGTTTTTCGCAGCACTGGTTGCAGCAGATCTTACGCCGGGAGTTAGGCTTCGATGGTCTCATCATTAGCGATGACCTCAGCATGCAGGGGGCCGTGGTCGTCTCGCCGGATATCGTCGAGCGTGCACATGTTGCCCTTGAGGCCGGTTGCGAGATGTTGTTGCTGTGTAATGACCGTAGCGCAGTGATGGCGACCCTCGACACGCTGCACTATCAGGGCTCGGCGCTGGCGCAGCGACGTATGGCCGCGATGCGTGCCACACCCAATAACGCGGTGGCCATAGCGGACCTGCGCAGCAGCGCGGCATGGCACTCGGCCCGCCGGGTGCTGGAAGAGCTTGGCTAAGGAAGGTCGGCAGATATCCTCTGGCGGACGCATGCGCCGCCACAGAGGACACAAGGCGGATTTACTTTATGTGGGCACCCGCGGGTGACCGCAGGTGCGGAGTGAATTAGTGGTTCCCTGCGGATTACATAGCAACGCATAAAAAGAGAATAGTTTATGGTGATTAGTGATATCAGTACCTGGGTTCAGGAACTGCCTCAAGACAGAATCTGGATGGTCAAGGTCTTTGTGATTGTCTTTACAACGCTGCTGCTGGATTTTATCCATAAGTATCTGTTGCGCTTGCTCCAGAAAAAGACCGCGACCACGGCATCGCTGTGGGACGATGCCTTGATGAGCGCGCTCATAGGACCTACCTCGGTCCTGATCTGGGTTATCGGTATTACCTTTGCCGCTGACGTCTTCGACTTTCCCTACAGCGCCATGGTGCGGGAGCTGGTCATTATCCTGATAGTGGCCTGGGTCATCGTCAAATTTATCACCTTTGTGGAAAAGAATATTATTACCTCGGCCGAGGCGAGCGGCAAACTGGTCGATAAGACCACCGCGCATGCGGTCACCCAGCTGTTGCGCATTTCAGTGGTGATCTCGGCGGTGCTGGTTATCCTGCAGACGATGGGGATCAATATCTCCGCAGTGCTGGCCTTTGGTGGTATCGGTGGCATTGCGGTCGGCTTTGCCGCCAAGGACCTGCTGGCGAATTTCTTTGGTGGCCTGATGATCTACCTGGACCGCCCCTTTTCCGTGGGCGACTGGATCCGTTCCCCGGATCAGAATATCGAAGGCACGGTGGAAAATATCGGCTGGCGCCTGACCCGCATCCGCACCTTCGACAAGCGACCGCTGTATATTCCGAACTCTACCTTTGCCCGAATCTCCGTGGAAAACCCCTCACGCATGACCAACCGGCGTATCTATGAAACCATCGGCCTGCGTTATGATGATATCCAAAAGCTCGATGGGGTCATTGCTGACGTGACGCAAATGTTGCAGACCCATGAGGACATTGATCAGAGTCAGACACTCATGGTCAACTTCAATAGCTTTGGCGCCTCGTCTGTCGATTTTTTTGTCTATACCTTTACCCGGACCACGAACTGGGTAGCGTTTCATCAGATCAAACAGGACGTGCTACTCAGGATTGCGGCCATTATTGCGCAGCACGGTGCGGAAATTGCCTTTCCCACCCGAACGCTGCATATCGAGTCAGAAGCGCCGGCAGGCGCAAAGGGGTAAAGTCTATGAGTGAATCCTTTTCCGAAGTCCTCGCCAATGCTGACTGCCTGTTCAACAAGCGGGAAGTGCAGGCCGCCGTCATGCGCATGGCTGCTGATATCCGCCGCGACCTTGCCGACAGCACACCTCTGGTGCTCAGTGTCATGACCGGCGGTCTGATCCCTACGGGCATGCTACTGGAGCATCTGGACTTTCTCCTTGAGATTGACTACATCCATGCCACCCGCTATCAGGAACAGACCCAGGGTGGTATTCTTGACTGGCGCGTCAAACCGCATAAACCCCTGGTGGGGCGACATGTGTTGATTATTGATGACATTCTCGACGAAGGCATCACCCTGAGGGAGATTGTCCATTATTGTCAGGAGCAGGGCGCGGCCTCGGTCAGGACGGCCGTGCTCAGCATCAAAAACCATGGTCGGCCGCATGCCATCGACGCCGACTATGTGGGACTGGAGTTACCCAGTCGCTATGTCTTTGGTTGCGGCATGGACTACAAGGGTTATTTTAGAAACTTCTACGAAATCTACGCTGTACAGGGGATGTAATCGCATGAGCAAGATAGCAATAATTGGCGGCACCGGCATGACCATGATGAAGAATCTGGAAATTGTACGGCGCGAACTGGTCCACACCACCTACGGTGAGCCCTCCGGGCCGATTACCCTGGGCACACTGGCGGAACATGAGATTATTTTTCTGGCCCGTCACGGCTACGGCCATACCATCCCGCCACACAAGATCAATTACCGAGCCAACATCGCTGCGCTCAAGGATGCCGGTGCGGAAATGATTATCGCCATCAATGCCGTCGGTGGTATCACCGCCAACATGCGCCCCGAGGCGCTCGTTATACCCGATCAGATTATTGACTACACCTGGTCGCGGACCAATACCTTTTTTGAAGAAGGCCTGGAACAGGTCGTCCATATTGATTTTACCCACCCCTACTGCGAAGCATTGCGGCAAAAAATCATCAAGGCCTCACAGCAATGTGGTGTCAAACTCATCACCAGCGGCACCTATGGCGCCACCCAGGGCCCCAGGCTGGAGACCGCCGCCGAAGTCACGCGCCTGGAGCGCGACGGCTGTGACATTGTCGGTATGACCGGTATGCCTGAAGCGGCCCTGGCACGGGAACTGGGGCTTTGTTATGCGAGCATTTGCGTCGTTGCCAACATGGCTGCCGGAAAAGGACCGGCGGAAATCACCATGGAAGATATCGACAAGAATCTGCAACAGGGTATGGAAGATACCCGGTCCCTATTGGCGGCCGTAATTTCCATGTGTCATTAGAGTGTTTCGAGGCGGTACCTGGCGGTGCGACGCTCGGCTGGGTGTCGGCTTGCCAACGCCGGACATGAGCCTTGAAGCGGCGCCCTAATTCTTCAATTCGACCGGCGTCATCAAGACCAGCATCCCGATAACGGGGTGGTCGATATAATGCAATTCACTACTGCGCATACGCCGGCGTTGCGTGTCCACATAAACCACCGTTGAGGGACCGGCCTTTATGGTGTCGAGGGTGTCGGTGGTGAGAAAGCCTGCGTTCTGTTCCGTTGGTGGTGGGGTCAGGCCATTGGCTTCAAAGCGGAGGGTCGTCTCAAAGTGCAGATAGCGCGCCAGGCTGATGGTAATGATGCCATCGAGACGGGCCTGAGTGTAGAGTAGGGGTTCGGGCTGTCCGGCCGTCGTGCCAGGCTCGGGGATCTCCGCGGCAATAGTGTCCTGGATGACCACGGGTAAGGCCACTTCACTGGCCAGCCCCGGCTGCCGCCAGGCCACATGCTTGATCA
>JAWOIE010000077.1:0-20582 GCA_046484825.1 Gammaproteobacteria bacterium
CGCAGATCTTTGGCTATCGCGACCACCACACACAAAAATACGCGCGTGACCTGGGCATGGCCTTTCAACTGACGAATATCATTCGTGACGTGCGTGAGGATGCCGAACGCGGCCGTATTTATTTGCCCGCAAAAATGCTGGCCGAGTTTCAGGTTACGGAAGCCGATATCCTGCAACTGCGGCAGACGCCGGCGCTTGGTCGATTGCTGGCCGAGATGAGCACGCAGGCCAAAAGCTATTACCGCCGAGCGTTCAAACACCTGCCCGCGCAGGACCGCTACGCCCAGCGCGCCGGCCTGATGATGGCGGCTATTTACCAGACCCTGCTCGACGAAGTGGCAGACGATGGCTTTCAGGTCATGCAGCACCATATCAGTCTCCCCCCGGTGCGCAAATTCTGGATCGCCGCCAGGGTGCTGCTGCGCGAAAACGTCCGCCGCCTGCTGCCCGCATAGCGCATGGCGGGGCAAAATAACACCCTGGTAATTGGTGGCGGCTGGTCCGGCCTCGCCGCCGCGATCGAGCTCAGTCGCCAGCATCACCCGGTCCAGGTATTGGAATCGGCGCGACAATTGGGCGGGCGCGCCCGCCGTGTGCCGTTTGACAACACCTCGCTGGACAATGGCCAGCATCTGCTGATCGGGGCATACCGCGACACGTTACAATTGCTCAAGACCATCGGCCTCGACCCTGAGCAGGTGCTGCAACGTTTTACGCTTGATTGGCAGGTGTTTTCACCCCACCATAAAAAAATTCGCATCCAGGCCTATACCGCACCGGCACCGCTACATTTATTGTTCGGCCTTTTGAGCGCACAGGGGCTGCACTGGCGGGACAAATATCGCGCCCTGTTGCTGGGGCACAAACTCTGGAAAGGCGACAGCCTGGGGGAACAGGACATCAGTGTCCAGCAATGGCTGGACGCACACCAACAGTCGACAGAACTTGTCGAAGCCTTTTGGGAACCTCTCTGCCTGGCCACACTGAACACCCCCCTGGAAACGGCATCGGCAAAGACCTTTGTACGCGTCCTCAGCGATGCCTTTTTGAAATCCGCGGCGGCCAGTGACTATCTGATTCCGCGCCAGGATCTCAGCGGCATGTTTGTTGACCCCGCCCTGACCTTTATTGAAAAAAACGGCGGCACCATCCGTCTGGCGCACAAGGTGGATGAAATTTTACTCCAGGATAATCATGTCACGGGGGTCCGCTGTCAGGACCAGGTCATTGCAGCAGAGCATATAATTCTTAGCACGCCGCCGAATATTAGCGCGGGCCTGCTTGCCCACATCCCGGGGCTAGAACCCCTGGTAAGGCAATTGGCCGGCTTTCACTATCACCCGATCTGCACGGTCTATCTGCGTTACCCAAAAGACACCTGCCTTCCTACCACGACACCGGTAGTGGGCATGCGACAGCGTCTGTGCCAATGGGTGTTTGACCGCCGCGTCTGCCAGCAGGCCGGGATTATTGCCGTCGTCATCAGCAGCAGTGGCGCGCATATGGCGCTGGACAACGCGGAGCTCATCCGCCAGGTCGCCGGGGAACTGGCGGAGTGCTTTCCCCACTGGCCGGCACATAGCGCCGCCAAGGTCATCCGCGAAAAGCGCGCCACCTTTGCCTGTAGCGTCGGCATTGATACTATGCGCCCCCCAGGCGCCACCGCGGTCACAGGGCTATACCTGGCCGGGGACTATATCGACACCGGCTACCCGGCTACGCTGGAGGGCGCCATTCAGAGCGGCCTGCGCGCGGCAAGGCATATCCTTCAATAAATCATGATGAGCACTCTATGAACATACCCAGCCCCTTGAATACCTATCAGGCCCGCGATGATTTACTCAAAGACCGCATTATTCTCATCACCGGCGCGGGCAGTGGCATTGGGGCGGCGGTTGCCAGAGACTGCGCCGCCAGAGGCGCGACGGTTATTTTACTCGGCAAGACGGTGAAAAAACTCGAGCAGGTCTACGACGAGATCGTTGCGGCCGGCCATCCTGAACCGGCGATCTACCCACTGGATTTATTACAGGCGCGTGAAGAACACTATGCGCAACTCGCGGCGGTGCTGGCACAGGAATTTGGCCAACTCGATGGTCTGGTCCACAATGCCGGCCTGCTGGGCAGTCTGATCCCCCTGGCCAATCACTCGGCCGAACAATGGGTCAAGGTCATGCAGGTCAATCTGCATGCGCCCTACCTGCTGACGCAGGCCTGTCTGCCCTTGCTAAGGCAGTCGGATAGCGCCTCGATTATTTTCGTTTCCAGCAGCGTCGGTCGTCAGGGTCGCGCCTATTGGGGTGCTTATGCGGCCTCAAAGGCAGCCTGTGAAAATCTGATGCAGACACTGGCGGATGAACTGGAAGACAATACCCAGGTGCGCGTCAACAGCCTGAACCCCGGCGCGACACGCACGGCCATGCGCCGCATTGCCTTTCCGGGCGAAGACCCCGCCACCCTGCCAGCACCCGAGGCCATTGCACCGGCATTTCTGTATTTGCTGGGGAAGGACAGCGAGGGGATTAGTGGACAACAACTGGACGCGCAGTAAACCTGCCCGCTATATTTCTGTCCCGTTTCCGTCAGGCAGACGCCCATGCTGGCGTCTGCCTGTGCCGGCTCAATTCATCAGATCCACATGCACGCCCTGAGCCTCCAGGTCTTCGGCACGCTTGCCAATAAAACGCTGGAAGTTGGGTTGCTGCTTGTAAGCGCCGGAAGACGCATAGTCCATGATGGACTGAGTATGAAAGGATTTTAAATACGCCTCTGTACGGATAATCTCCTTGCCCTGATTATCGAGAAACACCAGGCTCGGGGCATACTGCACGTTCATTTCACGCGCCCAGCTTTCTGCCGTGGTTTTCTTACCGGCGGGGGTGACAATGGGATCTTTACTCCACATATCCAGGCGCACCACATGCAGACGCGCGAGCTGTTCCAGGGTCTCCTTGCGTTTGAAAATGTCGGTATGCATTTCGTCACAGTCCTGACAGACCTTTTGCTCGAAAATGATCAGCAGGGGTTTGTCGTCTTTTGCGATGATCTTACTCAGGTCATACGGTGGCTTGATGATAAACGGCTGGTCATGCAGCTTGCCGCTGGCCTTAACCGGGGTGCGCTTGGCGTAGTAATCATTAAACGCCAGCTTGGTTTCATGTCGGCCGCTGACATAATCCAGCGCGGCATTAAACTTGTCCGGATGGTAATAGCCATTGACCCGGAGCGCGACCTCACCCTGCTCGTTCAAAAACAGCAGTGTCGGAGTAAACATCACCTTTCTGGCTTCGGCAAAGCTCTTTTCCGTGTGAGAACTGCCATCGAAATCCGTGACCTCACGATCACCCCACATATTGATCGCAATGGTATTGAAGTGTTTCCGGGTCTTGTCGGCGATGGGTTTCTGGCCGAAGTTGTCCTGTAACAGCTTGGAGCAATAGGGACAACCGTCCTGATAAAAATACAGCAACAGACGCTTGCCTTCGCGCTTGGCTTCCAGGACATCCTCGTTTAGGTCCAGAAAGGATTCCTTAAACCAGGCGGGTTTTTCATGATAGCCGGGGTTGATCATGCCCGCCTCCAGGCTGGCTTCGCCCGCGGCAAACACCCCGGGGCTGGTCAGCAGCAGAAGACTCATCAGTAGTCGTGTGCAACGGTTCAACATTCTGGTTTCTCCTCATTCTCTTTATTTATCATTTTTTTACTGTGTATGGTCCATTAAGCGTACAGACAATATATAGCGTCATCCATAGCCTGCTGTGTAGACCACCGCGAGCGGCAAAAATTCACCGTTTTGCCGGTGAGTCTCTTCCCGTTACGGTGACATTAATTTGACTTTTTCGCGCCTGGCGATAATTTATAAATATAAGTCACTGAATTAATTCACTTTATATTTTATTTTTTTTGCGTTTTCAGTGGCACAGTTTTCGCATAGACAAAGTACCTGATGTATTTGAGGCTATAAACATGGCGATACAAATTATTAACGATCAGCAGAGCGCAAAGGTTACCCCGGTAGACCCCTACCTGGAGCAGACCGGTCTGAGCCTGGATGATCTGCAGCGCACCATGGAAATGGCAGGGCTATTACAAACCAGCCTCGAGGTTGAGACGGTACTCAAGCTCTTTCTTGAATCGGTACACAAAACCGTCAAGTTCGGGGGCGCCATTTTTACCTATGAACCCATGGCCCTGAATATTCGCTATAACCGGCGAGAGCAGCACCGCTGCCACTATACAATACGCCTGTCGGAAGAATATCTCGGCAAGCTGACCTTTTGCCGCCGCAACCCCTTTACCCCAGCTGAAATGGAGACCCTCGAGGGTCAGATGTTTCACCTGATTTATCCCCTGCGTAACGCCCTGATGTACCAGAAGGCCATCACGGCTGCGCAAATTGACCCCCTGACCGGCGCCAACAACCGCACCGCCATGGATGCGGCCATGCGGCGCGAAATTGAGCTGTCTCATCGGCAGCGCAGCCCGCTATCGCTGCTGGTCCTGGACCTGGACCTGTTCAAGGATATCAATGACAAGTACGGCCACCTGGCCGGGGATTATATTCTCAAGACCGTGGTCACCTGCCTGAAAGACACCATGCGCTCCAGCGACATGCTGTTCCGCTATGGCGGCGAGGAATTCACCCTGCTGCTGGCCGGGACGGACAAGGAAGGCGCCCACAAGTTTGCCGAACGGGTGCGCCGTGCCGTAGCCAACTATCCATTCGTCTTCAATGGCCAGGAAATCCCTGTCACGACCAGCATTGGTGTGGCCTCCCTGGCCGCCCAGGACAATGCCATGAGCCTGTTCGACAAGGCCGACCATGCCCTGTACTGCGCCAAGAATAATGGCCGTAATCAGGTCCAGTACTACACCCCGCCGCACCTGCAGCAGGCCAAATAACCAGAATTTGTCAGGATTTAGAACGGGTTCACATTCTGGACAATGATTGTTCAGTTGTGGACCCGTTTTGCCGTCTACAGTTACAATAAGCCAAACCTGTGAGGCGCGACGGCAATGAAATATCTGGATCAACTGGAAAGCATGCTCGATACCGGCTATCGACTGGTCACCATTGAGACCTATGACCCGGAGCGGGTGGAAGAGCTCTTTACCCAACTCAGCCGCTTCAGTAGCCGCGCTTACTACATGGGCAGCCCCGGCGAAGGCATACACCGTGTCGGTGCCAGCCACATCAAGATTCCCCGCACCCAGACCTCGCGTGAAATGCTCATCCATATCGACAAATGCAAACACTTTGGCGTTTACATTCTCAAGGAATTCAATAATGAGATGGAACAGGAAAGTATTGTCGAGCAACTCAAACAGATCGCCCTCGGCAACGCTGACAAGGTCATAATTCTCCTTGGTGAGTTTATTGATCTGCCCAAGTCGCTCAAACCCTTCACCCTGCGTTCCAAGCACCAGATGAAACAGGCGGTATAGCCTCCGGCGACATCACGTCTTCAGGGCAATTACCAGATCCATGACATTTGTACCCGTTGGCCCGGTATTAATCAGGTCACCGCTGGCGGCCAAAAAGCTGCCGGCATCGGCACCATTGAGCGCCACAACCTCATCCATGCCTGCATAACGCCCGCGCCAAATGGTCCCGGCATCGACCAGGGCACCGGCGTCTTCTGTCGGACCATCACTGCCATCGGTTCCCGCGCATAAGAGGGTTAACGCAGGATAAGTCTGAATGCGTTGTGCCAGCAACAAGGCCAGTTGCTGATTGCGCCCGCCCCGACCGGGATGCGCTGGCAGCTGCACCGTGGTCTCACCACCCCAGATATAGCAGCCGGACCCTGCCTGCTGCAGATACCGCATAATCTCATCGGCGCTGTTGTTGACGTCACCCGTGAACGTAGTGCTCACGATATGACTGTCGTAGCCCTCCTCCACCGCAGACTGTCTGATGCGCTCACAGGCCTGCTGATTATTGGCAACGATTTCCGTGTGCGGTAGCTGGACCTGCGCAGGCATTGCCGGTAGCGCTGCCCGCGTCTGCATTGCCCGCAGCCAGTCGGGCAGTGCCTCGTCGCCCGGCGGGTCATCTTGTGGCGGGACACACAGACCCGAGCCGATGACCGCTGGGTCATCCCCGGGCACGTCGGAGATCAATAACTGCGTGACCGCCCGCTGGCCGATAAACCCCAGCAAGCGGCCACCCTTGAGCAGTGACACCGAGCAGCGGATCCGGTTCATGCGTTCGATGGGCAACCCTGTCGACAGTAACCACTGATTGAGCATTTGCAGGTCCGCAAGGCTTACTGCGGCGGGCAACTTTTCCACCAGCGCAGAGCTCCCGCCCGAGAGCAACACCAGCAGGGGCATGGCCGCCGGCAACTGCGCCAACCACGCCAGCAGCCGGTCACCGGCGTGTAAGGAACGTTCATCGGGCAGCGGGTGCGCGCCGATGACATATTCAACCTGTTCCTGAGAATGACGCCTACCGAGATGTCCCGCCCGGGTAATCAACAGGGCACGATCAAGCCCTGGCGCCAGAACATCAAGGGCACCCTCGAACATCGAGTCAGCCGCCTTGCCAATCGCCAGCACCGCCAGCGCCCCAGCCATCTCAGGCTCGAGCGGGTGCTGTTGTAAATACTGTTTCACGGCAGTGCGGCCCTGGACGGAGTCCAATGCCTGCTGATAAAACCTCAGCAACTGTTCACGTTCCAGAGTCTGATTCATGGTCTGCACTAAGCTATTGAGTTAAGGCTAGTTATAAAACTCGCAAAAAATGAGTCTATACAGAAGTTTGCTTTTTACGGAAAGTCTCGCTATAAAATATCTGTTCCCCACCGAGAAGTTCAGCTTTGAGCCACAAGGAGTCTATGTGGCGTTAACGCCAGCCATAAGGAGATCTTCATGTATTTGCCAAAAACCCTCTATGAAGCGCTGCCATTTCTGTATGCCACCTGTAGTATCGCCACTATCTCGATACTCGATTCACCGCTGGCCATACTTTCCGGCAGCGCCCTCGGCTTCGCCGGCATTCTAATCTACTCACTGCGACGCAGACATCGCCTGGCTCGTGTGACAGCCCCCTAAATACCCCCTCTCCTTCGTATTGACACAGACCCATCCCCGATCCTGTCGGGGATTTTTTTTGTATATACTTGTCACCTCGTAATTTTTCCAAAGGCAGGCGAGCCATGAACTTTCCCACAGCCGGCGTTGGCGCCGTTGTCTTTTTGCATAACAAGGTCCTGCTCGTCAAGCGTGGTACGCCCCCCTACCGGCATGAGTGGGCCATCCCCGGCGGCAAAATCCGGCCCGGCGAAACTTTGCAAGCGGCCGCGGAACGCGAGGTCCTGGAAGAGACCGGTATTTGCATTCAGGCCGGTGAGGCCATTTTTGCCTTTGATCTGATTGAGCGTGACAACGCGGGTGATATTCTTTTTCACTATGTCATCGTTGACCTCATCGGGATTTATCGTGCCGGCGAGATCCAGGCCAGCAGTGATGCCAGCGCCGCCGGCTGGTTCAGTCAGGCCGAGCTGGCGACGCTGCCTCTGAACCGAGCCACGACGAGTCTGTTACAGCGTTTTACGGATTTCAGACACCAGGCGCGCAGGATTCAGGATGAATGGTTAGCGAAAACAGGAGACTGAGTTCGCCACAATCTTCCTAAGTCCGGCGGACTTCTAGCATTGGCGCAGACCACGCTCCAGATCGGCCTTGATATCCTCAATATCCTCAAGCCCCAAGGCCACACGCAGAAATCCATCACTAATGCCCGCCTGCTGCCGTTCCTCCGGCGTTAGACGCCCGTGCGTCGTGGTCGCCGGATGGGTGATGGTGGTCTTGGTATCACCAAGATTGGCGGTGATGGAAAGCATTTGTGTGTTGTCCACCACCTTCCAGGCCGCCGCCTTACCGCCACGCACCTCAAAGGATACAATTCCGCCAAAGCCCGACTGTTGCGCCCTGGCCAGTTCGTGTTGCGGATGCGATGCCAGTCCGGGGTAATAGGTGCGCGTCACCCCCGGGTGGGCCTCTAAAAACTCCGCCAGCCTGGCCGCATTATCACAGTGTGCCTGCATGCGAATCTTGAGTGTCTCCAGACCCTTGAGAAAGACCCAGGCATTAAACGGACTCATGCTCGGCCCGGCGGTGCGTAAAAAACCAAACACCTCTTCACCGACATTTTTCTTATCGCCAACCACGGCGCCGCCAATACAGCGCCCCTGCCCATCGAGATACTTGGTTGCCGAGTGGATGACAATATCGGCACCCAGCGCCAGGGGCCTTTGCAAGGCCGGCGTACAAAAACAGTTATCAACAACCAGCAGGCAACCCTTGCGGTGTGCCAGCGCCGCTAATGCGCGGATGTCGGCGATCTCGGTCAACGGGTTTGAGGGAGTCTCGAGAAACAACAGTCGGGTATTGGGCTTAATCGCCCGTTCCCAGTCCTCCAGATCACTCTGCGCCACATAACTGGTCTCGATGCCATAGCGGCTCAGATATTTATTGAACAGGATGACCGTGGATCCAAAGATCGCGCGCGAGGAGACAATATGGTCCCCCTGCTGCAACAGGCCCAGACAGGTACTCAAAATGGCGGACATGCCCGAGGCCGTCGCCACACAGGATGCGCCACCTTCCATCGCCGCCAGACGCTCTTCGAAGGTCCTTACGGTCGGATTGGTAAAGCGTGAATAGATATTGCCCGGCACTTCACCACTGAAACGCGCCGCCGCCTCGGCCGCCGAGGCAAAGACATAACTCGAGGTAGGGAAGATCGGCTCGGCGTGTTCACCTTCGGCGGTGCGTACCTGCCCGGCACGGATGGCCTGCGTCGCCAGCCCCCAGTGGTGTTCTTCATCAGTCATTGTCATCTCCCCCGTACCATTTCACGACTACGATTGTGTTCATACCTTCCCGCGCAAGGAACAAAAAAAAACCCACATCAGCACAGGCCAAAGCAGGTTTATCACTTTCGCTTTAGCGGTATTTATCTAAGCGCCCGCAAGCTGTTGACTCAAATCGGCGCACGTTTAAAGCCTAGGCGATAGCCTATACCTTGTCAATATGACTAGGCGTTATTGTGCAGCTCCATAATATCCTCGTCGGTATCCAGCTTTTTCCGTGCCTTATCACTACGCATCTTTTCCAACTGCTGCAAATAGGCCTCATTAATATCGCCGGTAACATAATCACCATTAAATACCGAGGTATCAAACTCGGTGAGTTCATCGCTGCTTTCCTGGACCGCGCGCACCAGGTCCTCGAGGTCCTGGTAGATCAGCCAATCAGCGCCAATCTCCCTGGCAATGGCTTTGTCATCACGGCCAAAGCCGATCAGCTCACTGGCCGAGGGCATATCAATGCCATAGACATTGGGGTGGCGCACCGGTGGCGCGGCCGAGGCGAAATACACCTTGCGGGCACCCGATTCCCGCGCCATCTGGATAATCTGTTGTGACGTCGTGCCCCGGACAATAGAGTCATCGACCAGCAGCACATTCAAACCGGCAAATTCGGTATCGATGGGATTGAGCTTCTGCCGCACCGATTTCTTGCGTTGCTTCTGCCCCGGCATAATAAAGGTCCTGCCAATATAGCGATTCTTGATAAAGCCTTCGCTGTATTTGACGCCCAGGGTATACGACAGTTGCAGCGCCGACGTACGACTGGTATCCGGGATCGGCAAGACGACATCGATATCATGGTCCGGATAATGACGCAGAATCTTTTCCGCCAGGTATTGCCCCATGCGCATGCGCGACTGATAAATAGAAACCCCGTTCATCACCGAGTCCGGGCGGGCAAAATAGACATACTCAAAAATACAGGGGGACAACCTCGGGTGTTCGGTGCAGACCCGCGAGAACAATTCACCCCGATGATTAATAAAAATTGCCTCGCCCGGGGCCAGGTCACGTACCAGTTCATATCCCAGGGCATCAATGGCCACACTCTCGGAGGCCACCATGTATTCCGTGCCCGCTTCAGACTGGCGTTCACCGAGGACCAGGGGACGAATGCCGTACGGATCGCGAAAGGCAATCAGACCCCGGCCCGGCACCACGGCAACAACCGCATAGGCGCCACGGCAGCGACGATGCACACCGCTAACCGCGATAAAGACATCTTCCGCTTCGAGATTGAGATTCGTGGAACGTTGCAGCTCATGGGCGAAAACATTCAACAGGATTTCCGAGTCGGATTCGGTATTCAGATGGCGCCGGTCCTCCACAAACAGATCTCGCTTGAGGTCTTCCGCATTGGTCAGGTTACCGTTATGCGCCAGGGCGATACCAAAAGGTGAATTGACATAAAACGGCTGCGCCTCGGCAGTGGAAAAGCAGCCGGCCGTCGGGTAACGCACATGGCCAATTCCCATATTGCCGCGCAGGCGCAACATGTGCCGAGTGTGAAATACATCGCGCACCAGGCCATTGGCCTTGCGCAGAAAAAGGCGCTCGCCATCGCTGGTCATGATCCCGGCGGCATCCTGCCCGCGATGCTGTAATACGGTCAGACCATCATACAAGGCCTGATTGACTGGGGAGTTCGCCACGATACCGATAATGCCACACATAAGGACCTGCCTGTTTACGCTAAAAACTAAAAAACAAAGTGTCCGGCAATGTCACTGGGTAACAATGCCTTGAGCCAGATTGCCAGTATTTGAAATTGTTCCAGTAACACCGATGCCTGCCACCAGGGGGATTGGGGAAGCGTCGTCAGACTGGCCAGCAGGGTCAGGGCAGCGACCAGCACCACGCCGCGCAAAAAACCAAACAGTACACCAATAAAACGATCCATGCCGGACAAGCCGGTACGTTTCACCAGTTGACTGGCAAAGAAATTTGCCACCACGGACAGAATCAAGGTCAGGACAAACAAAATAACAAAGGCCGTTAACAGCCTCAAGGTCGGGTCCTGTACCAGTTCCTTTAAAAAACGGGAAAAACCCCCGGCAAAGGTCAGCGCCACCCAGAAAGACAGCACCCAGCCGGTCAGGGACATAGCCTCTTTGACAAAGCCACGCAGCAGGCTGATCAGTACCGAGATCAGGATAACGACAATAATCGCGACATCAATCCAGGCCACGTCAGGGATGCCCCATGACGATACCGTTGATGTTTAATTTTTTCTTGATACTCTTTTGCATGGCCTCGGCAGAACTGCGGCGCACCTCCGGCCCCACTCTGACCCGATAGATCCAGCTGCCATTGGTCTTGATGGCCTCGACAAAGGCCCGATAGTTATTTTTCTGCAGCCTGTCCTGCAATGCCACGGCGTTTTTACGATTGGCGAAACTCCCCACCTGCACCACCCAGGCCTTGCTATCTTTGTCCGCCGTCGTCGTCTCCGCCCTGTGTGTTTCCGGTTCGACGGGTACAGGTGCTGGGGCAGGCGTTGGCGTTGTCTTGTCTGCTGCGATGGGCGGCGTCGCGTCATCGACCAGCTGGCGCTCGATCATTGCCGGAGGGGGCGGTGCAGTAATGCTGCCGGGTTCGCTGGACTCGAGACTCTTCAGCACGGGGGGCTTCTCGGGAATGGCCTGCCCGAACGGCGGCAGCGTCTTATCGCGTCCACCATCGAGGATCATCGGGATAAAAATCACGGCCAGCGCGACCAGAACTACAGCCCCGACCAGGCGTTGTTTGAGACGATCGTCCAACGAAATTTTCCTGTTGCCGTTAAAATCCGCATTATACGGTCTGAAGCATGGCCTCTGCCACTGTATAGAAAGATCCGAAGACCACAATACGGTCTCCCGGAGCGGCCGCCTGTCTTGCGGCATGGTAGGCCTGGCGGACGTCAGCATAGCAGCTTATGTCCCCATGCGGCTCGGACAGGGCCTGGCGCAGGTCCGTGCTGTCCGCCCCCCGTGGAATATGGCGTAATGACGCCAGAAACCAGCTATCGACCTGCGGCATGAGGTGTGCCAGGGTCTGTGCCACCGCCTTGTCCGCCAGCATACCCACCACGGCCAGGGTCTTTCCCGTCACCTGTTGCGTTTTAAGCATCTCGGCGAGCACAGCCGCGGACTGGGGATTGTGCGCCACATCCAGAATGGTGGTCGTCGCCCCCGGAATCACCTGAAAGCGTCCCGGCAGGCGCACGGACAGCAGACCCTCGCGCAGCGCCTGCATGGATACCGGCAGTGCGGCCTCAAGACAGTGCAACACCTTGAGCACGCCGGCGGCATTATTCAGCTGATGCGTACCACGTAATGCTGGATACGGCAGGCCGCTGCGGGTGATGCCGCCCGGTTCATGGTAACGCCAGCCATTGGCCTCCGCCGTAATGCTAAATGCCGTACCCAGACAATGCAGGCGGGCACCAATATCCCGGGCATGACGCAGTACACTTTGTGGCACATTCGGCTCACTACAGACGACATCCTGGTGGGGACGCATAATCCCCGCCTTCTCAAAACCGATCGTCTCGCGATCACTACCCAGCCATTTTTCGTGGTCCACATCAATGGCGGTTAACAGGGCGACATCGGCATCGATGATATTCACGGCATCGAGTCGCCCCCCCATACCCACTTCAAGAATGACCACATCCAGAGGCTGACGATAAAAGATATCCAGCGCCGCCAGGGTGCCGAACTCGAAATAGGTCAGGGAAATATCCCCACGGGCCTCATCAATACGCGCAAAGGCCTCGCACAGCAGGGTATCACTGACCGGCTCACCTTGCAGGCGCACCCGCTCGTTATAGCGCAACAGGTGTGGTGAGGTGTAGGCGCCGGTACGATAACCGGCAACACGCAGGATCGATTCGAGCATGGCAACGCTGGAACCCTTGCCATTGGTGCCGGCCACGGTAATGACGTTGAATGTCGGAGGCCCAGGCTGGAGTTGACGAAAGACCTGGCCGACGCGAGCGAGGCCCAGCTCAATTTCGGCAAAGTGCAATTGCTCCTGCCACTGTAACCAGTCGGCCAGGGTGGAAAAGCGCATGAGCAGCTTTCCTCTAGTGAGATCCGGTTGGAGGTGTTAGTGCGCGCTCTTGCGCATCATCATGGAAAGGACGCGGGCGAGACGGTCGCGCATGTCGCGGCGGTCGACAATCATATCAATGGCGCCATGCTCGAGCAGAAATTCACTGCGTTGAAAGCCTTCCGGTAAGGTTTCACGCACGGTCTGCTCGATGACCCGTGGCCCGGCAAAACCGATCAGGGCATTGGGCTCGGCCACATTGATATCACCCAGCATGGCCAGACTGGCAGAGACCCCCCCCATGGTGGGATCGGTCATAACGGAAATAAAGGGGATGCCACGCTGACTGAGCTTCGCCAGAGCCGCGCTGGTCTTGGCCATTTGCATGAGGGAAAACAGGGCCTCCTGCATGCGCGCACCACCACTGGCAGAAAAACACACCAGGGGAATATTGTGTTCCAGGCAGACGTTGACGGCCCGGACAAAACGCTCGCCAACCACGGAGCCCATCGAGCCCCCCATGAATTTGAATTCGAATGCGGCGGCCACCAGGGGCAGGCCCTTGACGCTGCCTTGCATGACGATCAGGGCATCGTTTTCCGCGGTGCTCTTCTGCGCCTGAAGGATTCTGTCTTTATATTTTTTCAGGTCCCTGAACTTGAGGGCATCGATGGGTTTTAAGTCTGCGCCAATTTCGATGCGCCCTTCTTCATCCAGAAAGGTCTCCAGACGACGGCGGCCACCAATGCGCATGTGATGGTCGCACTTGGGGCAGACATCATCATTGCGTTCCAGCTCGGCACGATAAAGCAC
Organism: Gammaproteobacteria bacterium; assembly: GCA_046484825.1. Classification (GTDB taxonomy): domain Bacteria; phylum Pseudomonadota; class Gammaproteobacteria; order UBA6429; family Thiohalophilaceae; genus CAJYAN01. Next base: position 13,728 of record JAWOIE010000077.1, read on the forward strand.
GGCGCTGCAGGCATGGCACTTGGCCCACAAACCTTCCGGCACGCTCTTTTTCGAGCCACCTTCGGTGCGGATACGGGTTGGCAGTAATTTTGTAAACCAGTTCATAACGATAAATTCTAACTCATTTTCATTCGTTTGACATTCGACCGGAATCACGCTTTCGCGCTGTCCATGGCCTCACGCATCTGACTCAGAATGGCGCAAATGGCCGCTTCCATGTTATCGGCCCGACCGATGTTTTCTTCCACCTTTTTCACCAGCGCGCTGCCGACGATGACCGCATCCGCTACCGCGGCGATCTGCGCGGCGGACTCGGCATCTTTGATCCCAAAGCCCACGCCAACGGGCAGTTTCGCGAACCGCTTAATATTGTTTACTTTTTGAGCAACCTCATGGGTATCGAGATGGCCCGCCCCGGTGACGCCCTTGAGCGAGACATAATAGACAAAGCCGCTGCCGGCCTGTGAGACGGCCTCGATGCGCTCATCGGTGGTGGTAGGCGAGACCAGAAAAATCACATCCAGACCCTGCCGGCGGGTCTCTACCAGCAGCTCGTCCGCCTCTTCCGGTGGCATGTCCACGATGAGCACGGCATCCACACCGGCCCCAGCGGCCGCCTCGGCAAAACGGGCATAGCCCATCACCTCTATGGGATTGAGATAGCCCATGAGCAGGACGGGGGTGGTACGGTCCTGCTGACGAAAGGTCTGCACCATGCCCATGACCTCGGTCAGGGTAACGTCGTGCATCAGGGCCCGCTCCATGGCCTTCTGGATGACCGGCCCCTCGGCCATGGGATCTGAAAAGGGAACCCCCAGCTCGATAATATCCGCGCCGGCGGCGACCATTTTGTGCATCAGTGGCACGGTCAGTCCCGGCTCCGGGTCCCCGGCGGTGACATAGGGAATCAGGGCCTTTTTCCCGGCGGCCTGCAGGGCGGCAAAACGTTCGGCAATACGGCTCATAGCTCAATCCCCTCATGGGCGGCGACGGTGTGAATATCCTTGTCACCACGGCCGGAGAGATTGACGACGATGATCTGGTCCTTGCCCATGGTGGGCGCCAGTTTCTTTACATAGGCCAGGGCATGACTCGACTCCAGGGCCGGCAGGATCCCCTCGATCCGGGTCAGATCATGAAAGGCATCCAGGGCCTCATTGTCGGTGACCGCGACGTACTGGGCACGACCACTGTCCTTGAGCCAGGCATGTTCAGGCCCCACACCGGGGTAATCCAGGCCCGCCGAGACCGAATGCGTCTCGATGATCTGGCCATGGATATCTTCCATCAAATAGGTGCGATTGCCGTGCAGCACCCCCGGCTTGCCCGCACACAACGGCGCGGCATGGCGACCGGTGTCGAGGCCGTGACCGGCTGCCTCGACGCCATAGATGGCGACCGCCGCATCATCGATATAGGGATAAAACAGGCCAATGGCATTCGAGCCCCCGCCGACACAGGCGACCAGGGCATCCGGCTGACGGCCTTCGTGCGCCACAATTTGCGCGCGCGTCTCACGACCGATAATGGCCTGAAAATCGCGCACCATGGCAGGATACGGGTGCGGCCCGGCGACGGTACCAATGATATAGAACGTATTGTCGATATTGGTGACCCAGTCGCGCATGGCTTCATTGAGGGCATCCTTCAGGGTGCGCGAGCCTGCCGTCACCGGCACCACAGTGGCGCCAAGCAGCTTCATGCGATAGACGTTCATGGACTGGCGCTGGGTGTCTTCTTCGCCCATGTAGACCACACACTCCATACCGAGACGGGCCGCGACCGTGGCCGAGGCCACGCCATGCTGACCGGCACCGGTCTCGGCAATGATGCGCGTCTTGCCCATGCGCTTGGCCAGCAGGGCCTGGCCCACCGTATTATTGATCTTGTGCGCACCCGTATGATTCAGGTCTTCACGTTTGAGGTAGACGCGGGCCCCGCCCAGCATGTTTGACCAGCGTTCGGCATAGTACAGCGGTGAAGGTCTGCCCACGTAATGCTGCAGTTCGCGGTCCAGTTCCGCGATGAACTCCGGATCCTGCATGTAGTGCTCATAGGCCCGGGTCAGCTCGGCGATGGGTTCCATGAGCGTTTCGGCAACATAGCGGCCACCATAGCGGCCAAAGTGACCGAGCTTGTCCGGCAGATTATATTTTTCAGTTTGCGACACGTTTTACCTCGTTCATGAAGTCCGCCAGTTTGGCGGCATCTTTAATACCCTGGGTCGCCTCCACGCCGCCACTGACATCGACGGCATAGGGCTGCACCTGTTGTATCGCTGCGGCGACATTGGCCGCGTTCAGACCACCGGCCAGGATCAACGGCAGGGGCAAGGCCTTCGGCACCGCGCGCCAGTCAAACACCTGCCCGGTGCCACCGGCCACGCCCGCTTGATAGCTGTCCAGTAGCAGACCGGCCGCCTGCTCGTGCTGCTGCGCCAGCGCGGTCACATCGACATCGGCACGCATACGCACTGCCTTGATATACGGCACGCCAAACTGACGACAGTAGTCTGGCGATTCATCGCCATGAAACTGTAACAAATCCAGTCGCAGGGTGGATAACACCGCCTCGACCTGCGCCTCCGGGGCATCTACAAACAGACCCACTTTGCAGATAAAGGCCGGCAAGCGTGACACGATAGTCTCGGCAACGGCGGCGGTGACATAGCGCGGGCTCTTGTCATAAAAGACAAAACCGAGGGCATCGGCGCCCAGGCTTGCGGCTGTCAGCCCATCCTCCTGACGGGTAATACCACAGATTTTAACTCGAGTGCGCATTGCCGCCCCTGGGGCCTGTGTGAAGAAGTGTGATCTTACAATAACTTGCCAAAGCAGGCCATTAGTGTCGCCTCGGGTTCAATACCCTTACGGATTCCTGTGCTTCGCGTCGAAGCGGTCGTTACTCAAACGGTGCCAGGCTGCTGACCGGAATAGCAAATTCTGCAGGATAGTGCACCTGGGTTAAATACAGCCCGGCCGGTGATGCCGTGATGCCTCCGAGTTTTCGATCCTGATGCGCCAGCACCTCTCGGCTCCAGTCGACCGCCGCCTCACCCGCACCGATGGTCATGAGCACCCCGGCGATGTTGCGCACCATGTGGTGCAAGAAGGCATTGGCTTCAATATCAAGAAAAATCATTTCGCCACGACGACTGACCTCCAGCCTGTAGATTTCACGCACCGGACTCCTGGCCTGGCAGCCGGCGGCGCGATAAGAGCTAAAGTCATGCTTGCCGATCAGGTGCATCGCGGCCTGCTGCATTCGGCCGACGTCCAGGGGCTTGAACTGCCAGGTCACCCGGCCATGGAGAATCGCCGGACGCTCGCTGCGGTTACTGATGACATAACGGTACGCACGGCGGACGGCACTAAAGCGGGCATGAAACGCCTCCGGGACACGCATGACCCACAACACCGTGATCGCGCTTGGTAAGCACGAATTCGCCCCGCGCAGCCACGACCAGTCACTGCGTTCGGCAGGGGTGTCAAAGTGCACAATCTGCCCGGTGGCGTGCACACCGGTATCCGTCCGCCCGGCGCAGACCACGCGCAGCGGATGATTGGCCACGCGGCTGAAGGCCTTGTCCACTTCGGCCTGTACCGAGGGAGAATGCTCCTGGTGTTGCCAGCCACAGTAGGGCTGACCGTCATATTCAATCGCGGCAACAATACGCATGTAACATTAACCGATCATTGGCAGGCTGAAAAAAATCACCGCGATGCTCAGCGGAATGGTCCACTGCCACCATGGCACCGCCACATCGGTTTCGATGGTCACGGCGGCATGTTGAAGCGTTTCGCCCTGCGCCAGCACCCCGGCAATGGCGTGCATGAGCCGTGCGGATATTTGCCTTAGCGGCGACCGTCTGGTGGTGTCCGGTGACGCGTCCTGCTGTAGTAGCGCGGGTAAATGTGCGACGCACTCCAGCGTCAACATCAGGCGCAAGACAAATTTTTCCCGCGGCAGACCCAGGAACGCCAATGGCGCCAGTACCCGATAGAGTCCGCTAATAATGTCATTGCGCGCCATGTTGAGTACCAGTGCCTGCAGGGCAAGTAACATGAGCAACAACAGGGCGATACGATGCACGGCCAGCCACCACGATGTGGTCAGGTCGCCCAGCGGCAACCAGGTATACAGCAACAGGATGGAAAGCACGATCCAGCGAATCCGCCACATCAGGTTTACGGCAGCACCAAACCCCCTGCCCCTGGCAAGCACAAAGGCCAGGCCGATAACGCACAACACCCAACCCATTTGCATGGGTTGGGCGCGTGCCAGTAAAACAGCAAGGAGTATAAAGGTGCCAATCCGGATCACCGGATGCATTGACTAGACGATTTGCTGAATCAGTTGCTGCGCTTCCTGCTTCTGGCTGTCGTTACCCTCTTCCATCACTTCGTCGAGGATACTGCGTGCGCCTTCCGGGTCACCCATGTCGATATAGGCCTTGGCCAGGTCCAGCTTGGTGCCGACCTCATCCACCGAACCGAAGTCATCCATACCCGAAGAAGCATCCGTGGCATCAAGATTCAGGTCCAGGCCTGCCGCAGAGTCATCACTGCTGTCTGCTGCACCGATATCGAGGGTAAACTCCTCGCTGGCGGCCGGCGGTGCGGCTTCAACGGCGGGGGTTTCGCCCATATCAAAGTCCAGTGACATGTCATCATCTTTAATTTCCGGGGCCTGCATGGTCATGGTGGGTTCGGCGTCGTCTTCCTCGGCGGCGGCTGAATCCAGTTCAAAATCCATGCCTGAGCCGATGTCCAGACCCGCTGTGTCTTCATCATCACTCAGATTGAAATCAAGACTGGAGGTACTTTCCTCCGCAGCAGGCATACCCGCCGTCGTAAAGTCCATGCTGGCGGTACTTTCCTCACCGGAATCTGCATCGCCGAAATCCAGATTGAAATCCAATGAGGCGCTACTCTCCTCTTCCTGGGCCTTTCCCGGTGCTTCAAAGTCGGTGGTGCTGAAGACGCCAGTATCCAGACCGATGTCCATCACCTGGCTATCACTCATGGACGCATTGGAAATATTTGAGAAGTCTTCTTCCTGCTTGTGCATGGCGCCGGTCGCGGGGGCATTGCCGAACAAAGGATTATCCGCGGCGATCTCCGCCCCCATAATCAGCACCTTTTCCCACATGGGATCGCCATTGGCGCTGTCACCCAGGCTGGCGTAAAACTCTTCGGCCAGGGGTTCAAACGCCTCACGATTCTTGGTGGTGTTGTACAGCTCCAGCAACTTCAGTTTCAGTTCTTTGCGATTCGGGTCCTGTTTCACCGCTTCCAGCAGGCGTTCTTCTGCCGCTTCATGCCGACCGTAGGCCATAAAGACATCCGCCTCGGTCAGGGGGTCGACTTCGCTGTCTTCGGTCTGAATGGCGCCGGCGCCACTGATGGCAAAGTCACTCAGGAAGGAGGATTCTTCGGAGAAATTGCTATCCATTGAGGGCTGGTCAACCGCCGCCGCGGCCGTGCCACTGGCCGCCGCCTGTGCGGCACCCGACGCTGCCGCGCCAGTGAGAATGCTCTCTTCAAAGTTGTTGCCACGTTTGCGGCGTTTTAGCAGTACCACTATCAGGATAAGGAGTACCACCACGGCGCCACCAATAATGGCCAGATACATGGGGTCGATGCTGATGCCGCTCAGTGCACCACCGACGCTAGCCACGATGCCGCCCAGGGTAGCAATGGCCTTATCCATAAAGCCGGGCTCGGCGGGCTGCGGTATCGCGACCGGGGGAACCGGTGTGGGCGATATGGCCTCCTGCTGTTCTGGCTGTTCGCTCTCGGTCATCGTGTCCTGCGCGGCCGGGGCCTCATCCGCCTCTACGCTGGATTCCGGGCTGGGTTGCGACTCGGCCATGTCGGCGAGCGGCGTTTCGGGCGCCGCTTCCGCTTCCACTGCCGGGGCGGGCGGCTGACTGGCTTCGCTCAGCTGTTGCTGCAGGGCGGCAAGCTCATCATCCTGCACCGTCAGGGATCGCTGCAGGTTATCCAGCTCACCTTCAAGTTCACGCAGACGTTCGTTGAGTGCCGTATTCTGGCCCTGTTCCGTTCTGGCATCACGCAGGGCCTGGCGAACTTCTTCACGCAGGAGATCGGCATCAGAACGACCCGTCGCGCTGCCTTCCCCTTCCTCCGTACCCACTCCAGCGGTCAGTGCATCCGCCTCGGGTGAGGCCAGCACCAGTTCACCCGTCGGGGCAGTATCTTCCGGGGCCGGGGCGGTATAGCCGGTATCACTGGCAACTTCAGGCTGAATCGCCGTGTCGGCGGCCGCAATCTGCTGGCGATAGGCTTCCCACGACTCGGTTTGTGCAAGATATTCCTGCGCCGCCTGTTGGGCGCTCATGGCGGTCAGGAGCGAGGCGTCTTCAATGCGCAATACCTGGCCGACTTTCATGCGATGCACGTTGTCATTAATAAAGGCCGATGGGTTACTGCGCAGCAGCGCCATCATGACCTGATGTACCGTAACCCCGTGGTCGCCACGCAGCTTCTCGGCAATTTTCCACAAGCTGTCCCCTTTCTGGGTGATGCCGTAGTCCAGGTCACCGGTCGGCGGCGCAGCGTCCATGGCCTCGGCGGCAGACCTTTGGCCTGTGCTGTCTGTGACACTATCTTCACGGTAGGCCGCGAGGGGAATCGTGGGGAAGAGTGGTTCAGCGGTTTCAAACGTCTCATCCTGCTGCGGTGCTTCCAGGAGCTGACCCGAGCCAATAAAACTCCTCGTGGAACCGGAACGGCTTAACGCCACGCAGCGTTGGGTGGCGCGGTGAAGTGAGTTCAACGCTCGCGTCCTCCAGAGTCGTGATTGCCGAATGCCACTTGCGCTGGCCATCCG
>JAWOIE010000097.1:0-4821 GCA_046484825.1 Gammaproteobacteria bacterium
GCGCACTCTACAGCGGCATGGGTTGGGATACCCTCGGCCCGATGGCAACCTATTTGATCGCCACCGCGATGGCGTTGCTGGCCAGTGTGATTGCATGGCGCTGGCTTAAATAGTCGATAGTGATTCAGTATATTATAAACAATTAACTATCTGATCATACTGAAAAAATACTCTGTTAAGGTTATTGCGCACGGCACCGGCCGGTGCTATGTTTTCAATTGCTCACATGAGCGAGCGCTCATATGAGCTTTTGATTATAACAACTTGGGGAGTTCATCATGTCTTTCACAGTCTCGACAAAAATCACCACCCTTGCCGCCACGGTGGCCCTGGGTGCAAGCCTGTTTATCGGCACCCAGGCCATTGCCCAGGGACAGGGCAAGCAGCCGGTGCCCGCCGATCAGCAGATGAAGATGATGTTGCAGATGTACAAACCGGAACTGCGCGAGAAGGTCATGGCGCTGAAGCCGGAAACACGACAAAAGCTTCTGGAAATGCTGAGCGTGCACACCAACCGTAGTGACAAGGTTACCTTCCGTCAGGTGATGCAGGAGGTGCTGCTCGATTACCAGGGAATAGTGGCCGGCATTGCGACCGACAATGCGGAAATGGCCGCAGACGCCGCCAGGCGCCTGGCCAATCATCGTCTTCCCAAGGGCGGGCTGTACCCCTATTTTTCCCTGGATAATATCAACGATGAAGATCTGATGCTGCTGCCGGGTATGAATGATGCGGTGGAGGGGACCGCACTGAAACTGGCCGAGGCGGCAGACCGTGGCAACATGGCGGAGGCGGCCTCTCATCTGACCGAAATCATGGTTTCCTGTGTTGCCTGCCACCAGATGTTCCGTGGCCAGCCGGGCGTTTCCGACATGTTGGTGAGTGCAAAATAATTTCTGTCTGACTCAGACAACCTTTGGAGGGGAGCATTATGAAAAAAATAATTCTATTGACGATAGCGGGCAGTATGTTGGGAGTTTCGCCGACCATTTTTGCCACGAATGGTGACCAGATGCTGGGGGTGTCGGCCACACAATGGGGCCGTGCGGGCGCAGTGGTCGCGATGCCCGAGGACAGCGGCACGGTGTTGACCAACCCGGCCGCGCTGGCCAATCTGGGTATTGAGGAAGTGCGAGTGGATATGGGCTTTGGCTTTCTCAATCCGCCACGCAAGGCCAACGGGGTGGAAAGTGATTCCGATCTGTACATGATCCCGTCCGGTGCGATGGCCCTGCGAATCAATGAGCGACTGGTATTCGGCATGGGGATGGCCGGCTTGTCGGGGATGGGGGTGGATTTCGACGACATTATGGTCAATGCACCTGGCAATCAGGCCGTTGTGACCACCAAGCAGGTGTTCAAGGTTGCCCCCGGTTTCGGCTACCAGGTCAATGACCGGTTGAGCCTGGGAGCCGCCTTCAATCTGAACTACCAGAGTCTGGCGATCCATAATGCGCAGTTCACCCTGCCCCAGACCCAGGTGTACGGTTACGGCGCCACCTTCGGTCTGACCTATGATGTCCATGACAAGGTACGGCTGGGGGCCTCCTATATCACCAAGCAGTCGATGGATGAGTTCAAGTGGAACACCGTGGATGGCACCTATCGCATGACCATGGACGCCGCGCCGTCCCTGACCGTGGGGGCCGCCATTACGCCAATGCCCGGACTGGTGGTTGAGTTCGATATCAAGCACATCTGGTTCTCGGATGTAATGGACAGCGTGGCCTTCCACACGCCTGGTGGCTCGGGCGCCATGAACTTTGGCTGGGATGACCAGACGGTTTTTGCGATCGGCATGACCAAACAGGTCAACCCGAAGACCCTGGTGCGCCTCGGTTACAACTACGGCGAGAGTCCGATCGGGCCGGAAAATGTTGATGCCAACATCGGTTCACTGGCCGTTACCGAGCATCACCTGTCGTTTGGTGCGACCCGCTACTTTACCGACAAGGTCGCCGGTTCGTTCTCCTACGCGCACGCCTTCAGTAACGAGGTCACCAGCTCCTCGGGGAGCGGCAATACGATCGAGCTGGAACAGAATATCGTGAACCTGCAGATGACCTATGTCTTCTGATCGTCGACGATGCTGTGGCTGACAGTTCGCCTGTCAGCCCAGCAGGGGCCGGGTGGCGTGCTCGCCCGGCCTTTTTTTTCAAACCCGCACAATCCCGGGTACACTGTTTCGACAGTCCGTCCGAACTCATTGAAGGGAGCAAAGTGTGGCAAGCCCTGTAAGAGGCAAGCGCAAGTCTGCCGAGGTACGGCGCCATGACATCATCACCGCGGCGATGGAGATGCTGCGCACCGAAAGTGTGTCACGTTTGACGACGCGGGAACTGGCCAAGGCGGTCGGGATCGCACAACCCACGCTGTTTTTGCACTTTGGCAACAAGACCCAGGTATTGCTGGCCCTGGTGGATCATGTTCAGGAGCAGCTGCAGCAGGGATTGCGCCACCAGAATCTTCAGCAACTGACACCACTGGAGCGGCTTGAGACGGTGGTTCGCTTTCATCTGCGCTTTATTCAGAAACAACCCGGCATCCCCCGCCTGTTGTTCTCCGAAGATATCCAGACAGGCGACCCGATACTGCGTGAGCGCATGCATGGCCTGATTGGTTTTTTTCTTCGCTTTCTAGGCACCCAGATCCACGAGGCCCAGCAATGCGGTGAGCTGCGCAAGGATCTCGACCCGCAACAGGCTGCCTGTCTGCTGATCGCCTCGGTACAGGGACTGGCATACCGCTGGATCCTCTCGGAGTTTCGTTTCGTGCTGGAGGACCAGGCCGATCTGATGATTTCCACCTTCCTGGATGGCTGGCGCTCCGGCGATAGCTGACGCGGCCCGTCTAGCCTGACCTGCCACCCGCAGACAGTATTCCCCTCAGCGGCTGGTTCCAGCTACCTCAGGGTTTCCTGCATAAAACGGGAGGCGCGCATGATCGCATCCTTGCTGGCCAGGTCATCGGCGAAGGTGCGCACGGCCGGGTCACGAAAGTCAAAACCGCGTCCGACCCCGGGATACACCACCAGCTGGGCCGGGCGTTCGTGCTCACGCAGACTGGAAATGGCCATCTCGATCCCGCGCAACCGCTGGTATTGCTCGTGTTCACCAACGAAGATCAAGGTTGGAATGCTCAGGTCATTGGCCTCCGGTGCATAACGGTAGACCTGCATCGGCTCCGGGGCATTGGGATCCTGCATGTGCGGATAGTAACTGACATAGCAGGCCAGGCCATGATGCTGGCGCTGCTTGCTGACCGCCACCTTGAGGGCGTAGTAGCCCCCGCGTGTATGGGAGTAGACACAGGCCTGTGTGCCGCTGATGTCACGGCGTGCCAGCAGTGCATCAAGGCCACGATTGAGATCGTCCTCGAGCACATAGTCATGCTCAATGGGAAAGGCCTCGATAAAACGCCCGCTGTAGAGATCCGGGGCATAGACGACAAAACCGCGTGCAGCCAGTCGTGTCACATGCAGTGTGATCAGATCGTCCAGGCCGCGCCGACCGTGGGCAAAGAGTACCGCCGGATAGCTGCGCCGGTCATCGGGACGCGCTACCAGTACCGGCACCTCGACATCCTCGCTAAGGTAGTGCTCGCGGCTGGTCCGTACCTTGTGGGTGACCGGGGCGGCCAGCTCGCCGGTTTGCCACCATGCCTCATCCCACCATGTATGGCTGTCGCCGGCCTGAGCCGTGCAGAGTCCGAGTAACAGCATGGCGCAAAACAGAACGCAGGGCAGTGTGTGTTTCATGGACGCCTCCGGGAGCGTTGGGCGGGTATCGTCGCCCCGCTTTCTATGTATCGACGGATCGGGTAGATTGTTTGCTCCGTAAAAACGATAACACGAACCGCGATGAATTCCGAAACCGGCTTTGACTTTACCGTTGCGGCGGCATGGATGGATCTTGTATTGCAACCGGCGCTCTGGCTGCAGGCGATCGTGCTGGCGCTGGCCTTTTTGAGCGCCTGGTTGCTGGAGCGTTACCTGCAGCGCTATCTGTTTCAAAATGGCACGGAAAGCGGGCAGCGGCTGCGGCGCTTTACACTCAGCAGCACGCGCCGGCTGCTGTTCCCGTTCATGATGTTGTTGGGAGTACTGGCCGGACGGGGTATTCTGGAGGCATTGGACTATGCCACGCTCATTCTGAATGTGGCGGTGCCGTTACTGCTTTCGCTGGCGGCAATCCGTTTTCTGGTGTACGGCTTGCGCAAGGCCTTTCCCCCTTCGCCCACACTCAAGGCGTGGGAGAGCATTATTGTTTTTACCATTTGGGGTCTGTTTGCCCTGCATCTGCTGGGCTGGTTAAATGCGGTGCTCGGGGCATTGGATGCACTGGCCTTGCAGATTGGCGACACACGCATCTCCCTGCTCTCCACTCTTGAGCTGCTGTTGCTGGTTGGCATACTGATGGCACTGGCCTTCTGGATCTCGGCGGCGCTGGAGCGGCGCATGCGCACCTCGGTTCATGTGACCCCCGCGCTCCAGGTCGCCATGAGCAAGTTCATTAAATTCTTTTTGCTGACGCTTGCCTTTTTGTTGGCCCTGAATGCGGTGGGGATTGACCTGACGACGCTGACCGTGTTCGGCGGCGCCCTTGGCGTGGGGATCGGTTTTGGTTTGCAGCGCATTGCCAGCAATTTCATCAGCGGCTTTATCCTGGTGCTGGACCGCTCCATTAAGCCGGGTGATGTGATCAGCGTGGGCGACAAACTGGGCTGGGTTGAGAGATCGCGACGCGCATGGCGGGCACGCCGCGGGGGCCGTCCCCGTGCGGGCTGAGGGCCGTCATGAGCGTCAGCCTACCACCGGCCGTC
>JAWOIE010000206.1:0-4322 GCA_046484825.1 Gammaproteobacteria bacterium
CTGGGTATCTGGCAAATCAAGTGGGAGCTTGAAGACCTGTCGTTCCGCTACCTGTATCCGGAACGCTATAAGCAGATCGCCCAGTTTCTGGACGAACGTCGCGTCGACCGTGAGACCTTTATCCAGCGCGTCATTAGCATCCTGCAGCGCGAGCTCGACTCTGTCGGCATCAAGGCCGAAGTCACGGGGCGACCTAAACATATCTATAGCATCTGGAAAAAAATGCAGCGCAAGGGCCTGGACTTTAATCAGCTCTATGACGTACGCGCCGTGCGTGTCATGGTCCATCAGGTACACGACTGCTATGCCGCCCTTGGCGTGGTGCATACTCTGTGGCGCCACATCCCGCGTGAGTTCGATGACTACATCGCCACGCCCAAGGAAAACAACTACCAGTCCATCCACACGGCAGTGATCGGACCTGATGGCAAGACCCTGGAGGTACAGATCCGCACCGATGACATGCACCAGCACGCCGAACTGGGGGTGGCGGCGCACTGGCGTTACAAGGAAGGCAAGGGCACGCGTGGCGACGCCGCCTTTGAACAGAAAATTGCCTGGCTTCGGCAATTGCTGGACTGGAAGGAAGAGGCCTACGACGCCGGCGACTTTATCGACCGCTTCAAGTCCGAGGTCTTTCAGGATCGGGTCTACGTGTTGACGCCGCAGGGTGACGTGCTCGACCTGCCGCAGGGCGCCACGCCGCTCGACTTCGCCTATTACATTCATACCGAAATCGGCAACCGTTGTCGTGGCGCGCGCGTTGAGGGCCGCATTGTGCCGCTGACCTATGAGCTGAAAAGCGGCGAGCAGGTCGAGGTACTGACAACCCGACAGGGGCACCCCAGTCGAGACTGGCTGAATCCGCAATTGGGGTATATACGCACCTCGCGGGCACGTGCCAAGGCCCGGCAGTGGTTCAAGTCACAGAACCATGATGAGAACGTCAGCAGCGGGCGCAGTATTATGGAAAAGGAGCTGCATCGTCTCGGTCTACACAAGGTGGGGCACAAACAGATTGCCGAAAAACTCGGTATGAAACACTCCGAAGACCTGTATGCGGCGCTGGGGCGTGGCGACCTGTCACCCTTGCAGGCCGCCGGTGCGGCACAGGACCTGTTACAACTGGGCACCGAAGACCAGGTGCTGATTTTACCCCCAACACGCAAACGCAAGGCAGCACCCGGGGAGGTCAAGGTGCAGGGCGTCGGCAATCTGCTCACCAACATGGCCCGCTGTTGTTCACCGGCGCCGGGGGACCCCATTGTAGGCTTTATTACCCTGGGGCGTGGCGTGACCATCCATCGGCGTGACTGCCGCAATGTATTGAAAATGGATGACCAAAAGCGCAAGCGTCTGATTAATGTGGAATGGAGCAGCGACACCCAGCAGACCTATCCCGTGATGGTGACCGTCGAGGCCATCGATCGCCACGGCCTGCTGGGAGATATCATTACCGTACTCACCCATGAGGCGGTCAATGTCACCTCGGTTAATACCCTGTCCGATAAAAACGACAACACGGCAAAGATGCATCTCACCCTGGAGGTGCAGGGCGTCGATCAACTTAGTCGCGTACTCAACCGCATTGGCCAGATCAATAACGTCATGGATGTGCGCCGTACACAGCAGGCCTGATGGTTGCGTGCGTGCGTCCGTTAGGGAAAGATTATTATTAAAATCTTTTACCGCAAAGCCGCAACGATTTATTATCGCAGAATCTATTCTTCAGGGATCGGACGCTTTTCAACGCCAGACATGACCTTCAAACCGCTGCTATGCTGATTACGCCACCCCTTATCCCAGCCACATTAATCAAACGCTATAAACGTTTTCTCGGTGACGTCATTCTGCCTTCGGGCGAGCCCCTCACGGTCCATACACCGAACACCGGCGCCATGACCGGCTGTGCCGAGGCGGGCGCTCAGGTATGGTTGCGCGATACGCAAAGCAGCCGTCGCCAATATCGCTATAGCTGGGAGGTCTCACAAAGTCGTGAGGGTACGCTGGTGGGCGTGCATACGGGGCTGGTCAACCGCCTGGTCAGTGAGGCCATTGCCAATCACACCATTAAAGAATTACAGGGCTATGCGCAGTTGCGGCAGGAGGTGAAGTATGGCGACGAAAACAGTCGCATTGACCTGCTGCTGCAACATCCCGGCCGAACGGACTGCTATGTGGAGATCAAAAATGTCACGGCCCGTGACGACACGGGTACGGCATTCTTTCCCGATGCGGTGAGCACGCGCGGGACCCGGCACCTGCGGGAATTGATGGGTATGGCCCGCCGGGGCTATCGCGCGGTCATTTTCTTTTGTGTGCAGCGCGATGACATCCAGGCGCTGCGACCGGCCGATGAGGTCGATGCGCAGTATGCCGCCACCTTGCGTCAGGCACTGGACAGCGGCGTCGAGGCGCTGGCCTACAAGGCCAGGGTCAGCCCCGGCGAAATCCGCCTATATGAAAAAGTCCCGGTTCGGGTTTGAATAGCGGTGTGGGCGTCAGTGATTCGACAACGCCTGGAAGGTGAATCGGGGGTATAATTTATGCAGCCACTATGCTGTAATGCCGCCCATGTTCAGACCCCTGTCACTCTATATTGGATTACGTTACACGCGCGCCAAGCGTCGTAATCACTTTATCTCCTTCATTTCCCTGACCTCGATGCTGGGTATCATCCTCGGTGTGGCGGCCTTGATTATTGTGTTGTCGGTAATGAATGGGTTCGAAAAGGAAATGCGTGAGCGTATCCTGGACATGGTCGCTCACCTGAATGTGACCAACCCCGGCGGTCGCATTGAGGCCTCCCCGGAAATTATCCCCCTGGCCAGGCAGCACCCACGTGTCCTGGCGGCGGCGTCCTATATTCAGGCAGAGGGCATGCTGATCCATGGCACCAATGTAAACGGTTCCGTCATCCGCGGTATTGTGCCCAGTGAGGAGATCGGCGTCTCCCGCGTCGGCGAGAAAATGGAATACGGCGCCCTGACGGATCTGCAAGCGGGTCGGTACAACATTGTCCTGGGTTATGACCTGGCGAATATTCTCGGTGTGCGCGTCGGTGACAAGATCACCATGGTCACCCCCAGCGTCAACGTCACCCCGGCAGGCATCCTGCCGCGGCTCAAGCGCTTTACCGTCTCCGGTATTTTTCACATCGGCATGTACCAGTACGACAGCGCCATGGGGCTTATTCATATTGAGGATGCGCAAAAACTGTTTCGTATGGAGGGCATGATCTCCGGCGTTCAGCTCAAGGTGGACGACCTGTTTGATGCACCACAGATTGCCCAGGAACTGCGCCTCGGTGGCCTGGCGGAATACTGGGTGCGCGACTGGAGCAGCTATCACGCCAACTGGTTTCGCGCCGTCAAGATTGAAAAGCGCATGATCTTTTTATTATTGCTGCTCATTGTGGCGGTGGCGGCCTTCAATATTGTCTCGACCCTGGTGATGATGGTAACGGACAAGGAGAGCGACATTGCCATCCTGCGTACCCTGGGTGCCAGCCCGGCCACAGTCATGCGCATTTTCATGGTCCAGGGCAGTGTGATTGGTGTGGTCGGCACGCTGCTCGGCGGCCTGATCGGCGTGCTCACGGCGCTGAACCTGGCCGCCGTGGTGGCCGCCGTGGAGACCGGTTTTGGCTTTAAGGTCATCGACCCGTCCGTGTACTACATCAGTGACCTGCCGTCGGACCTGCACTGGGCTGATGTCTGGGGCATCTGTCTGGTGGCGCTGGGCATCAGCCTGCTGGCCACGGTCTATCCGGCTCGACGCGCCTCGCGCACCCAACCGGCAGAGGCGCTACGCTATGAGTAACCCGGTGTTGTCCTGCCAGCATCTGGCCAAGGAATATAAAGAGGGTCCACAGGTCGTCACGGTCCTGCAGGATGTCAGCCTGGAAATCGCCGCCGGTGATCAGATCGCCATTGTCGGTGCCTCCGGCAGTGGCAAGAGTACCCTGTTACACCTGCTCGGTGGTCTGGATGAGCCCAGTGGTGGCCTGGTCACCCTGCAGGGGCAGGATTTTTCCCGCCTCAATCAGGTGCGCCGTGGCGCCTTGCGTAACCAGGCCCTAGGCTTTGTGTATCAGTTTCACCACTTGCTGCCCGAGTTCTCCGCCCTGGAAAATGTCTGCATGCCACTGCTGATTCGCGGCGAAAAGACGGCTGAGGCCCGTGCCCGGGCCGTGCGTATCCTGTCCCGGGTTGGCCTGGAGCATCGCCTGGCGCCGCTCGCGTTGTTCTGGCACTGAGAAATAATCTCGGCGATCATGGTCGCAATGGTAACGATGATGGAAATGTCGAAACCCGCCTTGT
>JAWOIE010000056.1:0-2996 GCA_046484825.1 Gammaproteobacteria bacterium
GTAACCTCAGGAAAAACGTCAGGAACGATGTGACCCATGGAACAACGCCTCAGCATGCAACGCTGGCAACACACCCTCCAGGCCCTGCCGTGGCTGGCGCCGCTATGGGCGAAGGCGCCGCTGCTGTTGCTGCTGTTCATGGCCATCGTCCTGGCGCAGCTGGCGGCGCAGTTGAGCTGGCGGGTGCTGGCGCCGGCGGCCGTAGAGACGGGCACGCGTGTCGCGCGGCCGGCGCCGGTGGCGCCGGCGCTGGACAAGGGCCTGACCGAAGTGGTCAATGCCCATTTGTTTGGCCAGGCGGCGCCAAGCCTGAGTCAGGACCCCATTAACGCGCCGGCGACGCGCCTGAAGTTGAGTCTCAACGGGGTCTTCGCCTCGGACAATCCCAAAATCGCCATGGCCATTATTGGCGATAGTGGCGGTGAACAGAAACACTATCGTATCGGTGATGCGGTCCCCGGCGGCGCCAGGGTCCATGCCATTTATCCTGACCGGGTCATTCTGGATCGTCTGGGTAAGCTGGAGACCCTGAATCTGCCACGGGACATCGCGCCCTTTGATGCCGGTGGCGCGACTCTGGCGCCTGGAGAGGCGGCGGTCTTGCCCACGGCCAGCGATACGGTGCATCAGGTGCAGGCCAGCGACAAGGTGAAACAATTACGTGAGACCCTCATCGCCACCCCGCAGGAGGTCTGGCAGGACGTGCGTATCGAGCCGGTCATGGATAGTGAAAACAATGTCATGGGTTATCGCTTTGCCCACAAAGACCAGCGGCTCATGCAGTCCCTGGGCCTGACCACCGAAGATATTATTGTCGAGATCAATGGTCGGCCCCTGACGGACCCGAGCGTCCTGTATGCGGTGATGTCGCAAATCACTACCATGGAAAACGTCAGCATTACGATTAAGCGCAATGGTCAGACAGAGACCATTGAAATTAACATGTAACGACCCTCAATAAAGGCAGCATAAAAAATAATGTGGCATAAAATTTTACATACAACTTTGGTTGGGCGGCTGCTGTTGTGTCTGTTGCTTGGCGGTGTGCATCCGGCCACGGCCCAGGAAAGTCTGACCCTGAATTTTAACAACACGGAGATCTCCGCCGTGATTGCCGCCGTTTCTGAAATGACCGGGCGCAATTTTATTGTGGACCCGCGGGTGAAGGGCAAGGTCACGATTATTTCCAAACACGGCATGGCGCCGGATGAAGTCTTTCAGGTGTTTTTGTCGATTCTCAAGGTACATGGTTTTGCCCTGATCCCGGGAGAGCAGGTCTCCAAGATTGTCCCCGAGGTCAATGCCAAGCAGGATGCAGTGGATACCACCACCCGCCAGCAGCCGGGGCGCGGCGATGAGTTCGTCACGCGCGTGGTCGAAATCAGTCATGTGGATGCCGCCCAGCTGGTGCCCATACTGCGCCCCCTGGTGCCACAGCGCGGCCACCTTGCCGCCTATCCTTCTTCCAACGTGCTGATCATTTCCGACAGTGCGGCCAACATCAATCGTCTGGTAGAGATTATTCGACGTATCGATTTGTCGGCCACCGATGAGATTGAGGTCATGCCCCTGCAGCATGCCTCGGCCTCCGAACTGGTGCGCATTGTCGCGCAACTGGACAAGGCCGATGCCAAGGGCGCGGCCAGCAAGCTCAAACTGGTCTCTGATGATCGCACCAACAGTATTCTGCTCAGTGGTGACAAGACGGCGCGTCTGCGTATTCGGGCCTTGATCTCGCACCTGGATACGCCCATGGAGCAGGGCGGCGACACCCAGGTGGTGTATTTGCGCCATGCGGTGGCGAAGGACCTGGTGGCGGTGTTGACCGGTATTACCCAGAGCACGACCAAGGAGGCGGGCCAGGCCGCGGGGGCGCAACAGACCCGGGTCAATATTCAGGCCGACGAGAATACCAACGCCCTGGTGATCACCGCGCCACCGGATATGTTCCGTTCCCTGCGCGGCGTGATCCAGAAACTGGATGTGCGCCGCGCCCAGGTGCTGGTGGAGGCGGTCATTGCCGAGGTGTCGTCGACAGCGTCCCGTGAGCTGGGCGTGCAGTGGGGTGGCCGTGGTAGTGGCAACGACAGCCCTATCGGCGTGGTGGCCTTTAATCAGGGCGCGGATATCCAGGGCCTGTTGTCCACGCCGCCCACGGTCAGCGATGGCCTGACGCTGGGACTGGGCCGCTATGTGGATGGCGTGTTTCGTGTCGGCGCCCTGATCCGCGCCCTGGCCGCCGATGCCGCGACCAACATCCTGTCCACGCCGACCCTGGTGACCATGGACAATGAAGAGGCGGAGATTGTCGTCGGCCAGAACGTGCCTTTTTTAACCGGCCAATATAGCAATACCGGCGGCGGTACCACGCCCACCAATCCCTTTAGCACGGTCGAGCGTCAGGATGTGGGGCTGACCCTGAAAATCAAGCCGCAGATCAATGAAGGCGATGCCGTCAAGCTGGACGTGGTACAGGAAGTCTCCAGCCTGGCGCCCAGCACCGTCGGCGTGGATCTGATTACCAACAAGCGTTCCATCAAGACCAGTGTCATGGTCAACGATGGTGAGGTGCTGGTGCTCGGCGGTCTCATCACCGATGACCTGCTGGAGAGCGAGCAACGCGTTCCCGGCCTGGGTGACATCCCGATTGTCGGCTGGCTGTTCAAGTACAAAAAAGTCAATAAGGTCAAAAACAATCTGATGGTCTTCATCCATCCGGTCATTCTCAAGGACGACGGTCTTGGCCTGGCCATGACCAATGAAAAATACAGTTATCTTCGCGCCAAACAACTCAAGCTGCGCGAAGACGGTCTCGACCTGATGAATTCACGCGAGGTGCCGATCCTGCAGGATATGAAAGACTGGCTCACCCTGCCGCCGCCCTACGCGGAGGTGCAGTCGAATCTGCCGCGGACGCCCCAGGACGCTGGAGGTACTGGGGACTTTGGGGCCCGCCCGCAGACGGAAGCGGCCAGCGGCGAACTGCGGCCCGCCGC
>JAWOIE010000226.1:0-6238 GCA_046484825.1 Gammaproteobacteria bacterium
TTAAACACAAATGTTGTCGTTCCTGACATGGGGTTCTGTTGTCGTGCGTGCCCTACTCAAAGTGCGCCTGCCAGGAGAGGTAGGCCTGGCGTCGCGGGTAATTCAGTTGCCGTGAAAAATGCACCTCGTCAAAGCTGTTCTGGATCACCAGGGCGAGCTCGGAGTCCATGTTAAGCAGTTTGAGTTTGCGCGCCAGGCGCAGGTCCATACGTTTGTACGGGTCGAGCTGGCGCGGGTCAAAGGATCTGCGCGCCAGTCCCTTGGTGGACGTACGGTGGTAAAAGCCGAGACTCCCCTGATAGCGATCCGAGAACTGTTGAATGTAGAGCAGACTGAACAGGTGTTTAGGAAAGGCGATGTCATACTCGCTGTTGACGGTGTTGTGGGTGCTCTTGATGCGGGTATGGGCGTAATTGGCGATCATTCTGCTCCGGGGTGTCGGCCGCAAGGTCAGACTGGCCTCAAGACCATGAATGCTGGCATGGTCGTGGTTGTCAAAGACATACTGATTGAGCGTGGAGTCGAACTCGTAATTGATCAGGTCCTTGATATCATCATAGAACAACTTGGCATCCAGACTCACGGTGTGGGCACGGTTACTGCTGAGGTAACCCAGTTCATAGCTGGTAATGCGTTCGGGTTTCAGATCGACAAGTCCGTTAAAGCAGCCGCTGGGACAGGGCGCCTGGTCATAGTAGGGGTCCTCTTCAAAAATCACCGGCGCACGCGTGGCCTGGGAGACGGTGAGACGTACGGTATTGAAGTTATTGATCTGATGATTCAGGCTCAGTCGCGGCATCAGGTTATTGCCGGCGGTATCATTGTCTTCATACATGACACCGGCATTCACCAGCGTGTCGGGGGCAAACTGGTACTCGCCATTGAGAAACAGGCGTTTAATGTGGTTTTTCCGGTAATCATTACTGCCCAGCCAGAAGTGACCGGCAGCCTTGTCGGTGCGCGTGCTGCCCCCCCAGATCAGGCGCAGCAGGTCGCTGGCACGGACCTGGTTCTGAAACTCAAGCTCCAGGCGATCGGTGCGATTGCCAAAATCCTGGCCCGGGTAACTTTGTGATTCCTGATTGTAATTGTGATAGAGCTGTACCTGGTATTCATTGTCCGCGGACGGGGTATGCCGCCAGGTGATCTGCTGGAACTGCGCCGTGGTGTGTTTAATGTGTTTTGGTATCGAGGTGTCCAGGGTATTGTCTTCTTCCCTGGGGCCGCCGCTATAGCCCATTTTAAAGGCGATGTGATCGTTATTATCGAGCAGGTAGTCGCCACGCAGGGTGATGACGCTGACTTCCTTGCCGTCGTAACGCTGTTCAAAGCCATGGTCCTGTCGATAATTCAGGGTGACGCGGTAATCAAGGCTCCCCAGATTGCTGCCGTGGCGATAGACGCCATTGCGATAGCTGTTGGTACCGCCACTGAGCTTGAGATAGTGGCCCCGGTCCTGTGAGGCGTGGCGGGTAATGATATTGATGACGCCCAGGAAGGAGTTGGAGCCAAAGGTCGAGGCGTTGGGGCCGCGGATGACTTCGATGCGCTCAATATCATCCATGACAATGGGCAGTTCTGACCAGTTGACGCCGCCGAGCAAGGGCGAATACACAGAGCGGCCGTCGATCAGGATCTGCTGGTGACGCACATAGCGGTCATGCAGCATGTGATAGCCCACGGCCATGACGTGACCGCTGTCATAATCCACATGGAAGCCGGGCACCAGGCGCAACAGATCCGGGATTTCGGTAAAACCGGAGGCATCGATCATCTCCCGGTCGATAATCGAGGTGGCTACCGGGGCCTCGTTGATGGGTTGTTGCAGGCGGGTGGCCGACAACACCACCGGCATGTCGGCAAAAAAATCGGACTCCCCCAGTAGCGCGGCGTTACTGGGCTGACCTGGGTCGGTCGGCGCGGTGGCCGCCGTGGCACTGGAAAATATGATCAGGCTCGCCAGGAGCAGGAAAACGCATTGCCAGTGACGGGGGCGAGGTGCACTGGCGGGAATAGAACAACACATATCAGTACTCCATAACACTGCGGTTCGCTGGTGGCACCCACCGGTGGTGTCGGGTCTCGCCGCGTAAGACCTTGTTAAAAATAGGACATTATTAACAACAAAATAGTGGGTTTATGTTACCCGAATGCAGTGCAGGAGTGACAGGCTTTATTGGGCACCGTAGGCCCGCCAACTCCGCAGAATCTGTGGATGGATTATGAGGTCAAAACCCAACGCAGAGGCGCTAAGACGCTAAGGACACAAAAAAGACAGGAAATCAAAATAGGTGGCTTAATATATAAAAAATTCGCCTGGCTGCGCCCTATGGGATTTTTGCCCCGGGAACTCTTTGCGTCCTCTGCGCCATTGCATCATTGCGTAGAAAATACTGTTAAATTTCAATCGATTACATCCATGCGCCCGGTTGCGGTGAAAGCAGTGTTCAATTCTCCCGATGAGGTCAAAACCCAACGCAGAGGCGCTAAGGCGCTAAGAACGCAAAGAAAAACAAAAAATTAACTGAGGGGCTTAAATGTAAGAAACCGGGATGGCTTCGTGCCTATGGTTTTTTTGCCCTGGGAACTCTTTGCGTCCTCTGCGTCTTTGCGGTGAGAAAATAGCTTTATTAATTGAAAAGATTTATCGCAGAGGCGCAAAGTACGCAAAGAAATAATATTAATTTTGCATGATTTACATTGTCTGCGCGTGTGGCAGGTAAATGAAAAATGAAAAACTATTATCTTTTATGGTTTTCTTTGCGTCCTCCGCGTCTTTGCGGTGAAAAAAATAGCTTTATTATTTGAAAAGATTTACCGCTAAGGCGCTAAGAACACAAAGAAAAATAAGAAAATTAACTGAGTGGCTTAAATATAAGAAATCGGTATGGCTTCGTGCCTATGGAATTTTTGCCATGAGAAATTTTTGCGTCCTCTGTGCCTGGAAAATACGTTCCAGACATTTTCAACCGATTACATCCATGTAATCGATTGCGTTGAAAATACTGTTCAATTCCCCACAAGCATTTCTAGGGCTGGAGGCTGGCCTGCCGGCGGTTAAACAGCCAGTAAATCGCCGGCAGCAGGCCGAGGCTGACCAGCATGGAAAACAGCAGGCCAAAGACCATGACCATCGCCAGGGGTTGCAGCATTTCCGCACCCTGTCCCAGGGCCAGGGCCAGGGGGAGCATACCGACCACTGTGGTGAGGGTGGTCATGAGAATAGGGCGCAGGCGTAGACGCGCCGCGGTGATAATGGCCTCCTGTAAGGGAGTCTGTTTTTCACGCTCAATCTCAATCTGCTCCACCAGGACAATGGAATTGTTGACCACGATGCCGACCAGCATAATCAGCCCCAGCCAGACCGGCATGGACAGGGGGATGCCGGTCAGGGTCAGGCCGAGGGCCACCCCAATCGTGGCAAAGGGGGTGCAGAGCATAATGATAAAGGGGTTGCGCAAGGACTCGTACTGCACCGCCATGACCACAAACACCAGAAACAGCGCCAGGCCGAGCAACATCGTACCCAGCCGCTGGCCTTCGTGCAGGGCCTCCTGGCTGCCGCCATCGTAGAGGTAGTAGCCCTCGGGCAGGCTCAGGTCCTCGAGCCGTGTGTTCATGGCGCTGATGACCTCGGAAATGCTGAAGCCCGCTTCCAGGCTGCCGCCGATTTCGACAATGCGGCGCTGTTGATCGTGGGCAATACTGGCCGGGGCCTGGTGCAGGGCGATGGAGGCAACCTCGTGCAGCCGCACCGGTTGCCTGTTGTGATGCCCGACCAGGATCTGGTTGATTTGCGGTACCGAGGTCTGCAGCGACTTGGGCAGGCGCAGGCGAATGGGGTAGGCGCGATCGTCCTGCATAAACTCGGAAATGACCTGGCCTTCCATGCTGACCCGCAGGGCTATGCCAATGTCCTTGATGCTGATGTTTTTCTCCGCGGCCCGATCACGGTCGATTTTGATGGTCAGCTCTTCTTCGAAATCTTCATAGGTGTGTTGCAGATTCTTCAGTCCAGGGACATCGCGTATGCGCCCGAGCACCTCGTCACCGAGTCGCCGCAGGGTGGCGATGTCATCGCCCTGGATGCGCAGGCTGATATCGTCATCCCCCTGATTGATGCGCACGCCGCGGATCCCGCGGGTATAGATGCGGATGCGAAAACCGACCAGGCCCAGCTGAGCAACCGCCTTTTGCGTCTTTTTGATCCAGTCTTCGGAGTTGATGCCGGGCCTGAGTTGCACATCGAGGCTGCTGCGACTGCTGGACTGGTATTCCGAACGGCCGAACACCGAACCGCCGGAGAGGGTAAAGACGGATTTGATCTCCTCCTGGTCCGAGAAATAGTGTTCCAGCTTCTGCACGGCATCTTCCATTTGCTGGATCGTCAGTCCCGGGTCCGCGGTAATGCGGATCATGATATGGCCCTCGTCCGGCTGCGGCAGAAAAATGGATTTCTCATGCATAAATTTCAGCGCCGTCAGGGCCAGGGGAAGGGCCAGCACCAGCAGCGGCAACCAGGGCCGGGCGAGGATGATGCCGAGCAACACGACATAGCGCCTTTGCAGCGCCGCAATCACCCGCTGGGTAAAGGCCTGGATGCGATTGCCACGGGTTTCATGGCGAAAGCGTATCTTGCTGGCCAGGGCCGGTACGAGGGTGATGGCCACCATGAGTGACCCGACAATGGCGGCGGACAGGGTAATGATCAGTTCCTTAAACAGCAGCCCCACCAGGCCACTGATAAACAAAAACGGCAGTACCGCCGCCAGATTGGTCGCCGTGGAGGCGACAATGGCGCTGTTAATCTCTGAGGAGGCATTGATGGAGGCCTGATAGACATCCTCGCCCTGGCTCTGATGGCGATGGATGTTTTCCATCATCACAATGGTGTTGTCCACCAGCATGCCGATGCCCAGCGCCAGGCCCCCCAGGGTCATGATATTCAGGGTCAGGCCGGACAGGGACATGATGGTGAAGGTGAGTAACAGCGCCACCGGGATGGCACTGCCGATAATCAGCGTGCGCCGCAGATCGCCCAGAAACAGATAGACCACCAGCATGGCCAGGATGGCCCCGGAGAGGGCGGCGGTGCTGGCATTATTGAGGGCGTGCCGGACAAAAATGGACTGGTCGCCCACGGTCTGCACCAGAATATCGTCGGGCAGGATCTTCTCCGTCCGCAGCCACTCGAGCTGCCGCTCCACCGCATCGACCACGGCGACGGTATTGGCCTCGGGCTGCTTCTGCACCGAGAGCTTGATGCCGGGGATCTGGTTGAGGCGGATCTTGAGCCGCTCGTCGGCATGGCTGTCCAGCACCTGGGCGACATCGCCCAGGCGTACCGTATTGCCGTTCTGGGTCTTCCAGATGGGGATGGCGGCCAGTTCCTCGATGGTGGCAAAACGCCCACTGGTGCGCAGGCTCAGTTCACGTTGCGGCGCGGTGAGGCGGCCGCCGGCCTCTTCCTGGTTGGCGGCATCAATGGCGTCCGCCAGCTGCTGTAGGCTCAGGCCCAGGCTGGCCAGGCGTTCCTGGTCCGGGCGGACGTGGATTTCGCGGGCAATGCCGCCACCGACCTCGGCCGCGGCGACGCCGGGGATATTCAGAAACCAGCGGCTGAATTCGTAGTCCACCCAGTCGCGCAGGGCGATGGGGTCGCGCTGGTCGGAGCTGATGGCCAGCTCCAGCACCGGGATCTGTGACGGGTCACGCTTGAAAATCGTAGGCGGATCGATGGTGTCGGGCAAAAAACGTTTGGCGCGGTCGAGGCGGGTACTGCTCTCACGCAGGGCGACATCGATGTCGGTGCCATAGGGGAAGCTCAGATTGACATTACTGCGCCCCTCGGTGGTGGTCGACTGGACGCGGATAACGCCCTCGGTAATGGCGAGCTGTTCTTCCAGCTGGCGGGTAATGCCTACCGGGCGGAGAAAAGCGGCAAAACGCTTAATCTTACCGTAGGGCTTTCGCACCAGGTTAATTTTACTGAGCCCGAAGGCATTACTATCAATGTCGACAAGCAGGTTATCAGGGTAGAGGGTATTGACAAGCATCTGGTTGGCCAGACCGCTGCAAATATCCGCAAAGTGCGCAAACCCGATGTGTATAAGGGTAAGGGCATTCGCTATCTGGGTGAAACCGTACGGCGCAAGGCCGGTAAGGCCGGCGCGAAAAAATAAACAGGCCGGCATTGAGTTTTTCAAACGCTGGATAACAGGACAGGGAACTACCGTGG
>JAWOIE010000235.1:0-4205 GCA_046484825.1 Gammaproteobacteria bacterium
GTCATCCCGCAGTCCCTGTTGCACATCGAGGCAGAGTGCCAGACCCAGATCGGAATTGAGGTTACGCTCATGAAACTCATCAAAGATCACCACACCGACACCCGCCAGTGATGGGTCATCCTGGAGCATGCGAGTGAGAATACCTTCGGTGACCACTTCGACGCGGGTCGCTGGGCCAACCTTACTGTCCAGCCGCACCCGATAACCCACGGTCTGGCCAATATCTTCACCCAGACTCCGAGCCATAAAGCGTGCCACGGTGCGCGCGGCAATGCGTCGTGGTTCGAGCATGAGGATTTTGTGCGCGGCGAGCCAGTCGGCCTTGAGCAGGGCCAGGGGGACGCGGGTCGTCTTGCCGGCGCCCGGTGGGGCCTGGAGTACCACGTTCCGATGTTGCGCCAGGGTAGCGCTCAGTTGTGGCAGGAGTTCATCGACAGGGAAGGCCATGTGTTATGGGCAGTCAGTATATTTATGTAGCAGAATGATACGCTATGGTACAGGGAAAGCGTCGCGGCCGGGAGTAAACTTTAGCGATAAGCTTTGTGGCGTTGACCACCCTCGACAGAGGATTCGACGGCAGTTCTAAAACGCCTTAATCCTCGTTGAGGACATCAGCGTGGACCCGCAGGGATTTTCATCGTGGGCAATTAGTGCTGATGCAACCACTGCGCACGACGCTCGAGTTGTTCCTCACTGGCGGTCTCGTCGATGACAAAGTAGCACGTCGTATTGGGGGGTTCTGCCAGGGTGACCTTGAATTCCATCAGCTCGTCACGACGAAAGGCGTGCAGGGTGACGGTGTCACCGACCTGATAGCTGCCCAGTATTTTTTCAAAGTTGCCTTTTTCGATTTTGAGTCCATTGAGGGCAATGCCAATGTCTTCCGCCGAGACGCCAGCCTTTTGTGCCGGACCGTTGTCGAGGACATTGGTGAACTTGACGCCGCCTTCGGCCGCGGTGGAGTTAATCCCAAACCAGGGGGCCGGCGTTTTACCATTGCTCGGCGGTGTGCCGCCTTTGTCGCTACTGGACTCGGCGGCGCGGAATTTGAGCTGAATGCCCATCTCGGCAAACAGCGTCTCCAGTGGCAGGTCTTTGGTGCCATAGAGATAGTCGGCGAAAAATGCGCTTAGGTTCTCTCCGGCAACCTCACTGGCGATCTTTTCGATCTGTCCCTCGGGCACACCAATGTTTTTGCGGCCGTACTCCTGCCAGAGGCGCTGCATCACGTCATCGAGGGATTGGCGGGCCTGTGTCTGCCGACGAATGCTCAGGTCCAGGGCGCAGGCGATGAGTGCCCCCTTGGTGTAGTAACTGATAATGGCATTCGGGGCGTTTTCATCCTGTTTATAAAATTTGGTCCAGGCGTCAAAACTGGACTCGGCCACGCTTTGCTTGGTA
Organism: Gammaproteobacteria bacterium; assembly: GCA_046484825.1. GTDB lineage: Bacteria > Pseudomonadota > Gammaproteobacteria > UBA6429 > Thiohalophilaceae > CAJYAN01. The sequence goes on from JAWOIE010000235.1 coordinate 1,402, forward strand.
CGGCCATTCATGCGGTAGACGCGGGTACCGATCTCCGCAAAGAGCTTGAGATAGGTTTTCAGGTCAATGCTGCCGCTACGCACCATACCCAGGTCGTCATAATAGGACGTGATGCCCTCAAAGGCCCAAAGCTGGCGGGTATGGGTTTCCCTGGAGAGGTCATAGGGCATAAACGCGGCAGGTTTGATACGTTTTACATTCCAGGTGTGAAAATATTCATGCGAACACAGCCCCAGAAAGGCAAGATACTCATCACTGGCTTTGGCCTTGTGACGCACGGGCAGACTGTCGCGGCTGCAAATGAGACTGGTACTGCTGCGGTGTTCCAGACCACCATAGCCGCTCCCGACGACCAGGGTAAGAAACAGGTAACGCCCATTTACCGGTAGCTCACCAAACAATTTGATGTGTTCCTCGCAAATGGGTTTCAGGTCGGCACAGAGCCGTTCCATATCGGCCTGGTGTTTGCCGGTGAGCACGATGTCGTGGGGAATCCCGCCGGCTTCAAAGGTGGCGAGAGTAAAGTTGCCCATCTCCACCGGGTGGTCCACCAGTTCGTCATAGTCGGCGGCGCGGTAACGACCAAAGCCGTAGGGTTTGGCCGTGTCAGCGGGCAGGGTGGTGGCCACGCGCCAGGCTTGATAGTTTTCGCCTTTGGGTTTTTGCAGTTCGACATGACAGGGATGCTGTTCCTGTCCAACGACCGCCAGGAACAGACAGGTGCCGTTGAAGTAGCCATGCGTGGTATCCAGGTGCGCGCCACGCACCGAGAGATCCCAGGCATAGACGTCATAGTCAATAAGCAGCACACCATCGCAGGGGTCACACTGCCAGGTATCCTTGTCGAGTTTATGGAGCGCAACCTTACGTTGGTTGCTACAGGCCTCAATGCTGACAATATTACGCGCAAAGTCGCGGATCAGATAACTGCCGGGGATCCACGCCGGCATAAACAGCTTCTGACCGAGGTGATCGGGCTGGGTGATCTGCAACTGGACGTGAAAGAGGTGTTGTTCGGGAGACTTCAGACTAACGGTATACTGAACAGCGACAGCGGGGGTGTGCATAGGGTTCCTTTCCTGAATGACAGGAAGTTAATGAATTTGTTCGACCTTGAGAAAGAGTCCCCGGGCGGCCTGACCGCGTGGACCGGTGGCATAGTGCCGCGCATCGCCGCCGCTTTCAAGTTGTTCGATAATACCCCCGAGTTCCACCCACTTGCCCAGGGGCGCACTCACGGTGGTCTCCAGGGACTGACTGTCGATCTGCCCACCACCTTCACGACTGAGACTGGAGTGAAAGGGGCGGATTCTTAAAATGGCGGTTTGCTCGGCGATTTGGGGAAATACCTGGAAACCACTGCCGACCTGCTCATAGCTTATGGTCTCAGTGACGGTGCCATCGGGATTCGTCTGGCGTTGCGCGATGGGAAACCTTTTCCCGGTCTGGATGTTGGCCCACTGGCCCTGCAGGACCTGCACGCGCTGGACGCCGGCGGCACCCTGCCGTGAGCGGGTTTCGATTACCCCGACCTCTCCGCTAACCTCGTCATTGCGGCTCTCGATCTGGGCATGGGCCTGCATCTCCTGCAGGACAAACTGGCGGTCGAAGGAGACACTGATTTGCAGGCGCCGAATCTCGCTATCAAAGTCTGCCAGGATATCCCTCAGGTCGGTAATGTTTTGTGCCGTGCTGCGAATCACCAGGGTATAACCTGTGCCGGAGATGGCGCCCTCCGGGTGCATAAAGGGCTTGAGCAAGGCCACGGCGTCTTCCGCTGAGCGATGCTTGAGGGGAATGACCACCATTTCCATCACCGGGGCAGTTTGCTGTGCCATTGCAGGCGTGCTGTTGCCTGAGCCCAGCAGTATGATGAGCAGACTGATCACCAACGTTTGCATCAAATACTCAACCTTCTGAAGTCAGCGACAATCTGGCTGTGTTCCCAGGCATCATTAAAAAAGTTCAACCACTCGAGACTGTGCGCCCGGTCCGAAAAGTTGACCAGACCCTCATAGCGCTCGTCTGCCTCTTTATAGAGGTATCCACACTGATCCGCAATGACAAAACTGCGTGCAGTGTTGGCATAATGCTCGTGCGTTTGGCGCATTTCGATATAGCTGCTGAGGCGACGCATGAGTTCCAGGATGCGATGTCCCTCCTCGATTACTACCTGTGGCTGGCGCTACAGTATCTGAATTTTTGCACGGGTATTGTTCACGACCAGCTGGCACAGGGCATCGAGTACCGCCGGCTGATCAAAAATGCGGTGGTCCAGGGTGTGCGTAAAAATATCCACACTCCGTGTCGACTGTGATAGCAGGTGCTCAAGGGCGGACTGATTCTCACTCAACTGTGACACGCTATAGAGGCGGGTATTTTCCCCCAGCACACAGGCCTGCAGATTAGCGGGGAGGTTCTGTTTTTCCGTGTGGTCCATATTTGTCAGTATAAGGCCGAACAACGGCTTTTTCGATAGCGCGGACAACGTCGGTGGCGGCGGTCTGGGATGTTGTCGTATAGGGGGCTGGCGCCAGCTTAGGCCGTTGCGCTCGGTAGCGGCCGGGTCATGTCCCGGTGCGGGATACCGGCATCGTCGTAAACCGGGCCGCGGACACTAAAGCCAAGGCGCTGGTAAAACGGGATGGCCTCGACCTGTGCCGAGAGCCAGACGTGTGACAGACCGCGTTCAGCGGCGCGATCGAGCAGACGACGTAACAGGGCGGTGCCAATCCCCTGATGACGCCATTCGGGCAGCACGGCCATGCGGCCGATCTTGCCATCGCGGAGCAGGCGCGCCGTGG
>JAWOIE010000240.1:0-3283 GCA_046484825.1 Gammaproteobacteria bacterium
GTTGAACGCGCAGGGCCAGGGGATGTACGAACCGATTCATGGCTCGGCCCCGGACATTGCCGGGCAGGGCATTGCCAATCCGCTGGCCACGATTCTGTCGGTGGCCATGATGCTGCGTTACTCCCTGGATGAAAGCGCCATGGCCGAGCGTATCGAAAAGGCCGTCGCGGCCGTGCTGGATCGGGGCTTGCGCACGGCGGATATCTATTCGGACGGAATGATCAAAGTAGGTACTGCCGAGATGGGCGATGCGGTGGTGGCGGCATTATAATTTTTCAACGCGGAGGCGCGAAGACGCAAAGCGCGCGAAGTATATAAAATATTTTCTTTGCGTTCTTCGCGTCTTGGTACCTTTGCGTTTAAAGGCTTTTTAAGAATATAGGTTAAGGGGAAGAGAAATGAAACGAGTTGGATTTGTAGGTTGGCGCGGCATGGTGGGCTCGGTGCTCATGCAACGCATGATGGAAGAAAATGACTTTGCGGAAATTGACCCGGTGTTCTTTACCACCTCGCAGGCGGGCAAGCCCGGTCCGGCGATTGGCAAGGATGTACCGGCGTTAAAAGACGCCAACAGCATCGCCGAACTCAGTGGCATGGAGGTCATTGTTACCTGTCAGGGCGGTGACTATACCAAGGCGATTTATCCTGAGCTGCGCAAGTCCGGCTGGAAGGGCTACTGGATTGATGCGGCCTCGACACTGCGTATGCAGGACGACAGCATTATTGTCCTCGACCCGGTGAACGACCACGTGATCAAGGACGGTTTGCAAAAAGGCATAACGACTTATGTCGGCGGTAACTGCACGGTCAGTCTGATGCTGATGGCCATTGGTGGTCTGTTTAAAAAAGACCTGGTCGAATGGATTACCCCCATGACCTACCAGGCCGCCTCGGGCGCCGGTGCCCAGAACATGCGTGAGCTGATTCGCCAGATGGGTGCCATCAATGACAATGTCAAAGCACTCAATGATGACCCGGCCACGGCGATTCTGGAAATCGACAGGCGCGTCACGGATTTTATTCGCAGTGAGGCCTATCCACTGGAGCAGTGGCCCGCGCCCCTGGCGGCCAGCCTGATCCCCTGGATCGATGTGCCCCTGGAAAGCGGCCAGAGCAAGGAAGAATGGAAGGCACAGGTGGAAACCAACAAGATCCTGGGGCGATCCAACACGCCGGTGCCCATTGATGGTCTGTGCGTGCGTATCGGCGCCATGCGCTGTCACTCACAGGCCTTGACCATCAAGCTCAAGCAGGATGTGCCGCTGGATGAGATCCACGATATCCTCGCCGGTCACAACGACTGGGTGAAGGTCGTCCCCAATGAACAGGCCGTCACCATCAAGGAACTGACACCGGCGGCGGTCACCGGCACGCTCACTGTGCCCGTGGGGCGTATGCGTAAACTGAGCATGGGTCAGGATTATCTCTCCGCCTTTACGGTCGGTGATCAGCTGCTGTGGGGTGCGGCGGAACCCCTGCGTCGCATGTTGCGCATTTTGCTGGCGGCCTGATGACCCAGAAAAATAATATTGCCATCGTTGGCGCTGGCAGCCTCAAGGGTGAAGCCTTTATCGCCAGGTTGGCCGAGGCGGAAGTGGATGTCGGTGAGGTCTTTCTCCTCGATAATGAGGCCATGGCCGGTGAGCATGTGGAGTTCGGGCGCCGTGACAAGCGGGTGTTACTGGCGAGCGACTTTGATTTCAGCCAGGTCCAGTATGTGATCTGTCTGGGCGAGGCCGCCCTCACGGAACAACTCTATCCTGCGCTCGAAGCCGGCGGCTGTGCCGTGATCGACGCCAGTGGTTATCTGGGCCAACGCCAGGACGTGAGTCTGGCAACGCTGCAGGCCGACGACGTCGCCCCCCGTGTGGTCGCCATTCCTGAGACGACCACCCTGCAATTGTGGCTGGTGTTACAACCGCTGCTGCAGGAGACGGCGATTACCGAGCTGCATGTCTCGGTGCTGCAATGCGCGGCCCAGGGGGGCAAAGCTTTGCTGGAAGACCTCGGCCAGCAAACGGCGCGCCTGCTGGGTTTTCAGGAGGCGCAGCCGGCTCAGCTCGGCAAGCAACTGGCGTTCAATGTGATCCCGCAGGTCGGTGCGCTTGATGCGCAGGGTGAGAGCAGCAGTGAAGCCATGATTCGCGATCAGATCGCGCGCCTGTTTGTCCTGCCGCGCACCGAGGTGGATGTCACCATGCTCTGGTCGCCGGTATTCTATGGTGACACCGTGACGGCATCCGTGCGGCTACGGGATGCGCTCGCCATGGAATACATGGAAACGCACTGGCAGGCCAATCCCTTATTGGCGTATGCTGCCAATCAGGTGGTGACGCCCGTGAGTGATGCCTCCGGTAAGAGCGTGATTAGTCTAAGTCGTGTGCGTGCCTGGCAAACTGCCGATGAGCATGGCCTGGTAACGTTTTGCAGCGTGGTCGATCCCACTCAGCTCAGCGCCATGATCTGTATACTGGTGTTACAAAATCAGTTATTGGTTTAATCTTCACAGCATGACGGTAGCATTCGAATTATCATTGGGTAGGTGTTGAAATTTAAAGAGAAAATTTCATTTTTCTTTGATTTCAGCTATAGTTACTGCATACTTATAATGATTATTCGAGCTTTCATTGAATAACTTATTGAATAATAAGAAATTTCACCTCCCTGAGAATACTGAATTCCTCGGGAGATTTATGGAGTGGAGAGAAAAAATGGCACGAAAGCTGTTTGTCATGCTGGCCGCGATGGTCCTTACGGTAATGCCCCTGTCTGTCAACGCATTAGGCTTTGGCAATATCAAGGTCAACTCAGCGCTCAATGAACGCATGGAGGCCGAGATTGACTTGATTGGCGCCACTGCGGACGAAGTCAAAGAGCTTACAGTGAGCCTGGCCTCGAACAATGCCTTCTTGCGGGCCGGCATCGACCGCAGTGCATCACTCCTCACCCTGCGTTTCGCGGTCAGCCAGCGCAGCAACGGCACATACTATATAAAGGTCACTTCACGCGACAGCATCCGCGAACCCTTCCTCAATTTTCTGCTGGAAATGAGCTGGAAAAACGGCCGCATGCTGCGCGAATATACCGTGCTGCTAGATCCACCGGATCGCATGCAACGGCAGCCGAGCGTCGTGGCGGCGCCGCAGACACAGGCCCCGGCATTAGTGGAACAGGAAGTCGAGCGCGCCGAATCCCGGCAGGAAATGCCGTTTGTTGCCGCGCCCACGCCGGCACCGCTGGTTGCTGCGGAGGCCGATGATGGCCAGCCGATCATGAGATCCGC
>JAWOIE010000276.1:0-8505 GCA_046484825.1 Gammaproteobacteria bacterium
AGTTACGGGACGCATCTGTTGTGGCCCTTCAGCGATGAACGTATCGCCTGGCATATTATTTCCATTATCGACCCGGTATTTACCCTGGTCCTGTTGCTGACCGTGATCTTTACCTTGCGCCGCCGCGCGCCCCTGCTTGCCCGTAGCGGCCTGGCGGTGGCGGGGCTGTATCTCCTCCTGGGGGTGGTGCAGTTGCAGCGGGCCGAGTCCGTGGCCCATGAACTGGCGGCCGCGCGGGGCCATAAGGTGGAGCAGCTGGTGGTCAAGCCGACCCTTGGCAATCTGCTGCTGTGGCGTTCCATTTACCAGGCGCAGGGCATCTACTACATCGACGCGGTGCGCGTGGGCCTCGGCAATCGCCGCAGTTATCCCGGTGAGTCCATTCCCCGCTTTGACATCACCCAGTTGGCGGTCGTACCCGCGCCGGACTCGGTACTGGCCCAGGACCTGCAGCGCTTCGCGGCATTCTCCGATGGCTACATCGCCCTGCACCCGCAGCGACAGGATGTGCTTGGCGATGTACGTTACGCCATGTTGCCGACCAGTGCCCGGCCGCTGTGGGGGATCGAGTTTGATGTGCGCCAGCCGCAAGCGCATGCCCGCTACCGGTTTTACCGTGATATGACAGAGGCGGAGCGGGACCGGTTCAAGGCGATGTTGCTGGGCCAGTGATCGGCGCGTCGGGCAGACCGTGGCGGGATAGTGGCCTGACGGGAAGGGTGGAGTGGATAGTGCGGTGCTGTGTCGTGCTGATAAGTCCGGCCCGGTGGCATCAGCCCCGGAGTAAAGCAAAACAGTTTTTTGCTTTAGCGTGTACTGTCATGGCGCAATGCCATAGAGCCATGATACTGCGTGTTTCGTCAGAGAAGCCTACAGCACATCCCTGTGCCGCAGTGTTTCGATGATCATCCGCGTTGTTTTAGTTAAACGCCTGGCCGGGTTTGGCGCCGAGCTTCTTGGCAATAATCGCCAGCGGGCAAAACTTGGTAAAACCGGCCTGGAGCAGGTTGGCGCCGACAAACGCGGTCAGCCACAGCCAGTTGATGTTAAATTTTACGGCCAGCAGCAGGCTGATCAAAATCACACTACCGGCAAAGATCATGACAATTCTATCGATACTCATTTTGTGTTCCTCTCCATTGTTATTAGTAATAGTCCCGGGCCGTCATTCTGCGCAATACCGTCGGCTTTGACCAGTGTCGAGGGCATTTTTTTCTCTGCACGAAGCCCCCAGGCGCCTGACCTGGCCGGCCTGTCTGCGCCGGGCCGGGGTCGCAAATCGGCGCGCGGGGTTAAAATGTGCAACCATTTTCGTGCAGCGTCCGGTTTGTCAGGCCCTTTCCTGGCTTCACATTGGAGGCGTGGAGGTTGGCGAGTGCCAGCCTGACCGTGAGACCCTTGCGCGTACTGCCGGCTGCGTCCTGATGGTAGGTGATGCGCCCTGCCGCGGTTTTGCTGTCTATTTTATTGGGTGAGGTTCGTGGAAGCGGTTGTCGTGCCGCCGCTGCCTGTGCAACATCCTGCTCAGGAAAGACCCGTACCGCCGGAGAGCGCTTTGGTGCCCTCGCCAACAGCTTTGCATGTTCTCGTCGCGCCTGTCACCGACACCGTTGTTCCCGGGCAGGGTGTTTTATGCGTATCAGGTCTTTTTTGTGCGGCGCAATTTCAACTCAAGCGTTTTCGTTATCGTAATATCCATCAGGGTGATCACGACGCCGTCAATCACGTTGTCCAGTCTGCGGTAGGGGACAATGCGTACCGCAAACCAGAGCTTGTCGGCGGTGAGTACCTGCTTCTCTGTTGGCAGCAGGGTACGCAGGCAGTTAAGAGCATCCTCATACAGTTGAGGGTATTCCAGGCTGGTAGTAAGGTCGCTGAGCGGCCGACCGATGTCGCTTTCACGCAGATTGATAATCTTCGCGGCCTGATCCGTGTAGCGCCTGACATTGAGGCCCTGATCCAGAAATAGAATGGCAATATCGATGCTATTGAGCACATTCTGCATGTCGCTCTGGGCAAGGGAGAGATCATCGAGTTTGGCCTGCAGTTCTGTGTTTATGGTTTGCAGCTCCTCATTCATGGACTGCATTTCTTCCTTCGAGGTCGTCAGCTCCTCGTTGGCTGACTGCAGTTCCTCATTGGTGGACTGCAGTTCCTCGTTGGATATCTCCAACTCTTCCCGGGTAGCGCGCGCCTCATTGCGCAAGGAATCGATTTCATGCAGGTACTGTTGTATTACCGCCTCATGCGCTGTTTCGCGCGCATCCTTGTCCTTGCGCTTGCCCTTGCCGCTCGCGGACAGTGTAACGTCGTTGAATACCACCATGGTCATACCTTTGACGGCGGCGGGTTCGCGTAAGGCCTGCAAGGTGATATCAACGTGCTGCACGCCTCCGGGGACGGACACCTTCAGGCCGCGTAGATGCACGGGCTCAGTTTGCCCATCGACTTGCTTCAGGGCCTGTACGAGCGGCCCACCCAGGCCATCCCGCAACATGGCATGAAAATTCCAGTTGGCCTTGCCGGCGGCCGGCTCCAGGTATTTTCCGGTATGCCCGCTGATGTAGACAATATCGCCATCGCTGTTGAGCACGACGGCAGCCGGCGCATAGACCTGCAGCAGGATATGATCCGCTGCTGCCTGAAGGTTATCGGTAGACGGTTTGCTGATAGTGGTGGTTGGCACAGGCTGCTCCTCGTTTGTTCTGGTCTGAGAAGGTAAGGTATTCAATAGGGTGTTCGGCATGCTGATGCGTACATTGTCCTGACGCAAATAAAGCCTTAACTTCGCATGGATAGGGGTAAAAAGATAACCGAGCCGCCCGACCGTCTCCGAGCTTCCCAGTAACAGAACCCCGCCAGAGCGCAAACTGTAGTGAAACAGGGGCAACAGACGGCGTTGTAGTTCAGAATCAAAATAGATCAACAGGTTTCTGCAGGTAAGCAGGTCGAGCTTGGTGAAGGGCGGGTCGAGCACTACGTCATGCTGGGCGAATAACACCATGTCGCGTATTCTTTTATTGACCTGGTAATATCCATTATGCACGGTAAAAAAGCGTACCAGCCGCTCCGGCGATACGGTGTCACTGATGGACAGCGGATATCGGCCACGGCGTGCCGCCGCAATGGCGTCGGGGCTCAGGTCCGAGGCGAAAATCTGCAAGGTAAATTGATCGCGCGGGGAGAGCCGTTCCGTCACCTCAGTGAATATCATTGCCAGGGAGTAGGCCTCCTCGCCGGTAGAACAGCCGACAACCCAGGCACGAAGATTAGGCATGGTCTTGCGTCGTGCCAGCAATTCCGGCAAGGCCTTATCTGCCAGACACCGCCAGACCTCGGGGTCACGAAAAAAACTGGTAACACCGATCAGCAATTCCTTGAACAGCAGGTCAATTTCCTGGGGATTGTGGCGAAGAAATTCGGCATACAGTTCTAAGGTTGCGATTTTATGAATCATCATGCGTCGCTCGATCCGGCGGTGCATGGCGTTGTTTTTATACAGCGTGAAATCATGTCGGGTCCGCTGTTGCAGCAGCCTGATAATATTTTCCAGGGGCGGGGGTACCGGGGCAGGTTGGGTCTCTTCTTCCATGTCCGTGTCAGGGACTGGAACCTGGGTAACGTATGCCATGATGCGGGCCGGTAACTCATCGGGCGGTGCCACGATGTCGGCACAGCCTGCGGTAATGGCGCTCCTTGGCATTGAATCAAATTGCGCCGTACCGGGCTCCTGCACCACGTTCAGGCCGCCGACGGCCTTTATCGCCTGCATGCCGAGCGTACCATCCGAGCCCATGCCGGAGAGAATCACGGCAATGGCACGCTCGCCCTGGGCCCTGGCCAGGGACGAAAACAGGACATTGACCGGCAAGCGCATGCCTCGCGGTACGACAGGCTTTGCCAGTTTCAGTCTGCCGTTGATTACACTGAGCTCGGTATTGGGTGGAATGACATAGACACAGTCAGACGCGACGAGCATGTCCTGTTGCGCCTCTTGCACGGACATCGTGGTGTAGCGTTGCAACAATTCCGGAAGCAGCGCTTTGTGGGTGGGGTCGAGATGTTGCACCACAATATAGGCCATGCCGCTATCGCTCGGGGTCTGGCGCAGAAACTGCTCCAGGGCCACCAGGCCACCGGCCGAGGCGCCAATACCCACAATGCGGATCCTCGGGACGGGTTGTTGTGGTGTATCAGAAGTAATAGGTGTCACCATGGACTAAATGATCTCGACCATTGCAGACGGTTTCGCCTGTGAAATTTCGCAGGACCGTCAAACCCCCGGTCATTGCTTTAATTCGAGAACCGCCAATAAAACGACTTCGTCATCCGGTTCGATATTGGCGATCACCTGTAACTGGCGCAATGTACCTGCCTGATCACCGGTGTGCACCTCACAGGATGCTACATCGCCATTAGACAGTTGTTTCAGTAAGTCGGCCAGAACCGGTCGGCTTGCGGGGGCCAGAAAGCCGTCAAAGGCATTCCCCATGAACGCACCGGGTTCGACACCAAACAGTTTGGCACCGGTCAGGTTCGCCTCGATAACATGGCCATCAATATTCACCACAAAATAGCCAAAAGGCGCCCGTTCAAACAGCGCCTTGTAACGTGCATGTTCGTGAAAAAATTGCTGCTCATTGGCAATGAGTTGTTCATGCTGCAAATCAAGCTCAACCTGATGGGCCTGCAATTCATGCAGTAGCTTGAGCGCGTCACTGGCGCTTTCGGGGGCGCTGGCCAGCCGGTACAGGAGTGCCAGGGTATCCGTACCGATCGACCAGCCCTTGCTAGGCGGTGCAGTGCCTCGCTTGAGGCTGTCTTCGGCAGCCTTGCGTAACTGCTTGTGATCGGTAAAGTCAGTGGTGGATTTGGGCATAAAGCCTCCAGTAGTCTTAATCGTATTGCCCTATCCCGGCCTGTGCGTGGGGATCAGGGCAACCGTTGCTGTGTGCGGCAAACGCAGCAGGTACAGGCGGCTACCAGTATAGACTGCCCGAATTCCAATGTCCGTAACTGCATTTCGTTTTATCCGCTTTTAAGGTGGATATTCGTTCATGCCAGAGGCTGTCAGGGCCCGTTTTAGACTGTAAAACGTCCGCTGGCGTAAGAAACCTGAAAATACCTTGCCGCTACTGGGTGATTTAGTCCTGGGTAGCGAGCTGGGCGATTATGGGATTTGCCGGTAAACGTGCTGTTCGGACCAGCCCCCTGAAGCGTCTATCCGCTAAATTATCCAGACATCTGAATCGATTGTTCCGGTATGCACCGCAACGTGATCACCAGCGGCCAGTGATGAAACACACCCATGGTGAACCGCTTTATTTGGAGTACTCCAGTTTACCCTCTTTATACGCTATCGCGAGTGCTCGTGATGTTGTTGACTAATATGTAACAGACCGACGTTGGGATGCGTTCGTTGAATCGCTCGCGTTGCTTCCTGGAACACGTACTTTATTTGTAATCCACACCCAGCCGCATGACTTCTATTCATGGACAGAAAAAAAGAGGTTAGTAACGGGCAATAAAATAATTATCTTGATAATTTAGTACTTGTGCTGAACTATGGTATATAAGTGTCACAGGGTTGAGCGACTTCCGAAATGATATGCATGTTGCCTGTGGTTGCCCTTACTTTATTGAGTCTATATAGCAGTGCGAAACGGTGCCCTTGTGATTTTACGATGCGGTATCGCTTGGGGACCATTCAAGGTTCAGACATAACTACGGACATGGGAAGTCGGGATGATAAATCACTCCTTGCCAATGCAAAACCGGATACTCAAGAGCCTGCAGCAGCAAGTGCAGGGCCGCCTGTTCCCAAAGTTAGAAATGTTGACCCTGAAAAAAGGCTCGGTCTTGCATGAAGCCGCGGCCACTCTGTCTTATGTCTACTTTCCCATCGATACCATTGTCTCCCTGCTTCATGTGCTGGAGGACGGGACAACGGCAGAAGTCGCCATAATTGGCAATGAAGGCATGATTGGCGTTTCCGCGATCATGGGCGGCAACAATACCCCGAGCCAGGCGATTGTCTTAACGACCGGCACTGTCTGCCGGTTATCTGCCCAGCAGTGCAAGGATGAATTCAATCAGTCTGATGCGATATTGCGCATGCTGCTGCTGCGCTACAGCCAGGCCTTGATAACACAGATGGCGCAGACTGTGGTTTGCAATCGGCACCACACTATCGACCAGCAACTGCCACGCTGGCTGCTGATGGCCGCAGACCGTCTTCCGATGAATGACATCATTATGACCCATGAGTTGATTGCAAGCATGCTCGGTGTGCGCCGCGAGGGCATCACCGCGGCGGCCCACAAGCTCAAGGATGTTGGCGCGATCGAGTACCACCGCGGCCACATCAGAATAGTGGACCGGATTAAACTGGAAAAGCTGAGTTGCGAATGCTATCTGGTGGTCAAACAGGAAACGGAACGATTGCTACCGAGTTGCGCCCATCGACGACCCGACCCCCTCCAGAAGACCACGAGCAAGCCGTCGGGGTATGCCCCGGCGTTGCGTGCGACAACCACATCCAAGGGCTGAGCCCTTCGGCTACAGGGTAAGACAGGCATAAATCATCGGTCATAGCCCGGCGCGTCAGAGGGTTGCGTGGTTGTACGTAGTGGGGGTTCTGTACGACATGAAGCGGTGCCTAGGGTGCCTCACGGTTTGGTTCGTACGTTTCATATTGCGGCAAGTCATCGCTGATCTTTTCCCAGTTCGCTTTTGATGTTGTAAATATGTGCGCCATGGGGCGCTCCTCGATTTCAGATTCTATCGTACCCAGTCGCACACGCACCTGATCCGGCTTTGATGCGGTCTGGCTCAGAATCGGTGAACCGCAGACCTTGCAGAAGTACTTTGTCTGGCCCGGTGTGGATTCATACCCGGTGAGGGCGTCTGCACCCGTGTGAATATCGAAGTCGCAGGCTTTGACAATACCGTTTGTGGCGAAGGCGCTGCCTTGTGCCTTGCGACATTGGGAACAATGACAGTAGACGATATTACGAATCGGTCCTTTAATTTCGAAGCGGATGGTCCCGCACAGACAACCCCCTGTATACATGTCGACTCCTTATATCTCATGTGTTGGCGCGTGGTGCGTATCGTGCCTGGCTTAAATCAACAACAATTTTTATTTGTAGGTTGGGGTGAGCGGAGCGCATCCCAACATTTGTTATTCATTCCGTTGGGGTTCATTCTTCGGTAACTGCTCCTGCGTTACTCTCGACAATTGCTCCTGCATTGTTCTATCTTCGCCCATCCTTGGGCTCGTACCTCCTCCATCCATGGAGCCGTCACTCCAACCTACCGGACTTTTATTTACATGCCCCCGCCGACGTACCAAGCCAGCAAGAAGTACCAACCGACGAGAACCACCACCACAACAACGCCGAGGATGGCTCGTTTTCGGTGCAGGCCAAACCAGACTATCCAACCAAGGATGCCGTACAGCAGCGCATTGATGGCGATAGATATGACAGGTATAGCGATGCTTCGCTCCAATGGGTCAGCGATCATAAGTATCCAGCTAGGCCAAAGAGCCAGAAGGACTCGATCAGTATGATTTGACGACATAATCCAATTGATAAGTGTTGGGTTGTCGCGTAGAAATATCCAGTAGGTAGTGAGCCAAATAACTGGAATGACGATCCCTAGTAAAGCTGCGAATATAGTGAAGCGGCGCTGATTCATATGCACACCCATCAACCTGCCGAGTTTAATAACCCAAAATGATGAAGCCAGCTATACCAAAGCACAGTCCGCAGGTTGGGGTGAGCCTGCGAACCCCAACATTTCATTGCCTTTCTCCAAATGATAAGTCACCACCTTGCCCTTTACATCCACCCCAATTTGCACCCACCAAACCCCTGGCAATAAATTGATGGATCGTCGAATACGGCCAGTCTACTGCCTGTTTGGCGTAACCATGTTTCACCGGATTGTAATGAATGTAATTGATATGCATTTCATAATCTCGCTCATCACGAATTAAATGTTCCCAATAACGTCGTTGCCAAATACCACGCTCACCCTTTAATTTTCGGCTTTGTTTGATCCGTTCGGTTTTCGGCAATTGACGCGAAAATCCGGATTTAATCAAAGCCCATCGGGTTGAGAAATCCTTATCACCCGGCGGTAAGGTCCAGATCGCATGAATATGATCAGGCAACACCACCATGGCATCCACTTTATGGGGATGTCGTTGCTTTACCTTATTCATCACAGCACGCAAGACATCAATCTCCTCCACCAATAATTGTTTATCCCTTTCCGCCAGGTTGACCGTGAAAAACCACGTCCCACCCAGCGTGTTGTCTCGTCGATAGTGCATACGACAAATCCTTTTGTCTGTTATTTTGTTCGCCCCAAATCAACAACAAGCTTTATTTTTAGGTTGGGATAAGCAACGCGCACCCCAACATGTTGTTATGTTTTGTTGGGGTTCATTCTTCACCCCAACCTACCGAGCTATGGCATGTATTTGCAGAAGCTCGG
>JAWOIE010000007.1:0-2932 GCA_046484825.1 Gammaproteobacteria bacterium
GTATTTAGCAATGGCGCCACGGACAGTTCTGACGAGGGTCGCGGCAAAGGTGTCTGGACCGGTGATAACTCCGGCACCGCCGCCTCTTTTTTCCTGGTCTACAACCCCGCTGGACGCCCCGTGCTGACCGATCCGGCGCGCCACCAGATTGGTTATTACAGCGCCGATGGTAATGTCATCACCACTTCATCACCTTGTGCCAACAACGTCAATCTCCTGGTCGAAACCGTGGTACTAAACTATATGGCGTTAAATGGTGATGTCAGTTCGTTTCCGACACTCTTCCCCAATCAAGGCCTGGGCAATGCAACCATGCTGGATAGCCTGACGGCATTTCAGCCGCTATAGACGCTTCGAACAGACCTCCCTGTTCTGGGCACAGGGAGAGTTGTCGTTTTTTTATATTCATGCCAAAGTGTTGTATGTCTTTGTTAATTCGCCAATACGTATTTTTACTTATTTTTCCTTTGCTACTGCTACCGGCAGTGTCGCATGCCGAATGGTATCAACAGCAGCAGCCCATTATGGGCACGGCCATCACCGCCGAGGTCTGGGACACAGACCCACAACATGCCCATGAGTGTATCGACCGGGTCATGGCCGAGATGCATCGCATTAACGCCTCAATGAGCCCCTACCGTGAAGACAGCGCCCTTTCGCAAATTAACCGTGAGGCCGACCGGCAGCCGGTCGCGCTATCGCAGGAACTGTTTACGCTCATTGACCGCTCGCTGGAATTTTCCCGCCGCTCTCACGGCGCCTTTGACATCAGTTTTGCCAGCGTCGGTTATCTCTACGACTATCGCCACAAAACCAAACCCAGCGCGCAACAAGTGCAAGGCGCGACCATCGACTATCGCCAGATCGTCCTTGACCCGGCGGCCCGCACCATCACGTTCAATAAGCCCGGCATGCGTATCGACCTCGGCGGCATTGCCAAGGGCTATGCCGTCGACAACAGTATCAAGATTCTGCAGGACTGCGGTATCACCCACGCCCGCGTCAGCGCCGGTGGCGACAGTCGTCTGCTCGGGGATCGCAGAGGCCGGCCCTGGATGATCGGCATTCGCCATCCCCGTCAGGAACAGGGCAGCGTGCTGGCCCTGCCGCTCAGTGACGTGGCGGTCTCCACCTCCGGTGACTATGAGCGCTATTTTGAACAGGATGGTGAACGTTATCACCACATCCTGAGTCCCCGCACCGGCAAATCCGCCAAGGGCGTATGGAGTGTCACCGTCATCGGCGCCGAGGCCACCACCACCGATGCCTTGTCGACCACCCTGTTTGTCCTCGGTGTGCAGGCCGGCCTGGAATTCGTCAATCAACTGACGGATATCGATGCGGTTATGATTGATGACCGTGGCAAGGTGCATTACAGCCAGGGGCTGATGCCGGCCAGACCCTAGGCAACCGCACCAGCCGCGACAGGTTTTGTGACTGAGCTAACACTTGGCGGCCAAACCGGCCACGGCGCTGCTGCTGAATACGCCAGTGTAGTATCATGCAGACCAGAATGTCGGGGGGGGCGGACTGACCCACGAGGGCGAAAACCAGGCCTGTCCGCAACGGCACAGCAGGACCTGGCCATAACAGAACAACAGCACCTGGACGCAGCCATGAAAACACACCTTTATTCTATTCTCGTCATGTGGGCCTTATTGTGCAGCCCGTGGGTACAGGCCGCGGATAATAACGCGACCCAACAGGGCCTGGATGACCGTATCCAGGACCTGAAAAAGGAGGTCCTGGAACTCAACCGTGACCTGTTTATCCTGGAAGAGGACCTGCTGTTCCCGGCCAATACCCAGTTTTCGATTTTTCTCTCCATGGACACGGGCAAGCTCTTTGCACTCGACTCGGTCGAGGTGCGGATTAACGACAAACTCGTGGCCAGTCATCTCTACACCGAACGCGAGATCCAGGCGCTACACCGTGGTGGCGTACAACGCCTGCATATTGGCAATCTGCCTACGGGCAAACACGAAATGGTCGCCTACTTCACCGGCAAGGGACCCCACGAGCGCGACTATCGCCGTGGCACCACGCTCATTGTCAATAAATCCAGTGCCCCGCAATATATCGAGTTGCGCATTACGGACAATGACGCCAAGCTGCAACCCGACTTCAGTGTCAAGGTATGGGAATAAGTCAAACCTGACCACATCATGCCTTTGCCGTTACGAACAGTCGCACTCTTTCTCTGCTGCAGCCTGGCCAGCAGCGCCGCGCCTGCAACACCACCAGCACCACAACCCATTAATGACCTGCGCTACGGCGAAACGCTCTTTCACTTTTTTCAGGAAAATTATTTTTCCGCCATTACCCGTCTGACCGTCGCCGAAAAGCAGGCGCCGATCCGCCATCAGGGCGCCGAGCCGGAAGTACTCCTCGGGAGTCTGTATTTGTCCTATGGCATGCACCGCGCTGCCGGCGATATTTTTACCCGTCTGCTGGACGCGAACATCCCGCAACCGACCCTGGATAAAACCTGGTTTTATCTGGCGCGCCTGCGCTATCTTGCCGGACACGCCTCTGCCGCGCAGGAGGCCCTGCAGAATATCAAAGGCACACTGCCCCCCTATCACGAAGGTTCACGCTGGAACCTGTTGACCAATATTCTGCTGCGGCAACAACACTACCCGCAGGCCATCGAAAGCCTGCAACGCTTTAACGGCGAACCCATCTGGAATGCTTACTCGCAATTCAATCTCGGCGTCACCCTGGCGCAGACAGAGCAAACCCGCGAGGGCCAGGCGTGGCTGGAGACTGTCGGGCGCTTGCCGGCCGATGCTGAAGAACTGCAGGCCCTGCGCGACCGCGCCTACCTGGCGCTGGGTTACACCTATATCCAGGCACAAAAGCCACAGGCCGCCAACGACGCCTTTGGCCGGGTCCGCCTGAGCGGCCCGCTCTCCAACAAGGCCCTGCTCGG
>JAWOIE010000022.1:0-4944 GCA_046484825.1 Gammaproteobacteria bacterium
TGGGCAACATTTTGCTCAGGGCCAACAGGACACCCACCTGATAGGCCGCGTGCGCCCCGCCACCGGTCATGACCAGTGCGATTTTTCCTTGTCGCGACATACCCCTGCCCCTTACCCCCATGTGACAAGCCACGCATCATACCGACAAAGGTGTCGACGCGGCTCAAGTTTTTTGCCGTGTAACCGCCATAAGCCTATGACAAAAATAACGAAATTGCCTGTGTTCTAGAGTACGGGACTAACATTCGCACACAAGGATGGGCCCTTGGTAGCCATTTCAACCATTGCTGATATCCAGCCGGCGGACCTGCCGCAGCTGCCCCAGGCGACACTCGATGTGCTCAAGGCCTGTAGTGCCGAGGATGCACGTCATGAGGAGATTGCCCAGAAGGTCAGTATTGACCCGCGCCTCACCGCCGAGGTCCTGCGTATTGTAAATACGCCGCTGTTTGGTCTGGGCCGGGAAATCCAGTCCATCCAGCATGCGGTGACCCTCCTCGGCAACAAGGCCCTGCGCAATATTGTGCTGTGCCTCAGCATTCATCAGGTCCTCGATGCCGAGGCCCTGGCCGAGCTGGATCTCCAGACCTTCTGGGAAGACTCCCTGCGCCGCGCCGTCGCGGCACGCCTACTGGCGGCGCACACCGGCCTCAGCGCCGACGACGCCTTTACCGCAGGCCTGCTGCAGGATTTTGGCATGCTGGTATTGCTGCACCTGCACCCGGCGCAGCAGTCGCACTGGCCTGCCCTGCGCACCATGACACCCACCGCCCGCCACCAGGAAGAACAGCGCCTGTTCGGCCATTGCCACGAACCGCTCGCCGCGCAGCTCATGCACGGCTGGGGCCTGCCGGACAGCTTCACGACGGCCCTCGCCCAGCACCACGACCATGACGCCACCGGCCCGGCGGGGGCGCTGGCCTATACCCTGTGGCTGGCGGACTGGCTCAATGCGCTGTTTGTCGGCGAGGACAAGGCCGCCTGTCTCGACACCCTGCGCGCGTCCCTGCATCACCGGCTCGGTTTTGACGAGGCCGCCCTGGAAGAACTGTTGCAGGCGCTGAGCACCCAGCTCGAGCAGGCGGCACAGGACCTGGGCCTGCACGTCACCGAACAGGCCGAGTATCAGGACATTCTGCAAAGCGCCAACCGGCGTCTGGCGGAAGAGAACCGCAGTTATCAGGAACTCACCTGGCAACTGGAACACACCCTCAAGGAACGCAATCGACTCTCGGCCGAACTGGAGCGGGAACTGCAACTGGCGCGCAATATCCAGCAGTCCCTGTTACCCGCGCCCATGGCCGCCGGATTTCCGGTCTACGGCATCAATGTCCCGGCCAAACAACTCTCCGGTGATTTCTTTGATTACTTCGCCCTCGGCGACGGTCGCATCTATTTTAATATCGCCGATGTCTCCGGCAAGGGCACCCACGCCGCCCTGCTCATGGCCAAGACCAGCAGTCTGTTTCGTTGCCTGGGCAAACGCAAAATGCCGTTACGCACGCTGTTACAGACCCTGAATGACGAAATCTGCGAGACCAACATCATGGGCATGTTTGTCACCCTGATCGCCGGCTGCTACGAACCCGCGACACGTCAGGTCAGCCTGCTCAACGCCGGACACTTGCCCGCCCTGGTGGTACCGCAAGGTGGCGCGCCAAAGTCTCTCATGGCGCAGACGCCACCGCTGGGGATTGTCGCCGACCTGGCCCTGCCCGAGCCGGTAGTGGTCAGTCTCACGGACAGCCGCCTGTATCTGGTCTCCGACGGCGTCACCGAAACACAGAAGACCAATGGCACGGCACTGGGCCTGGCCGGTTTTATCCTGCTGACCAAAAAATATCAGCAACAGCCCCTGGCGCAATGTTTGCAATCCATCGTTACGCAGTTGCAAGGCATGAATACCCAGCAGCTCGACGACATCACCCTGGTCGGGATTGAATAATTTCAGTATGACGGCACAACGACTTGAGACCAGATGCTTTCCGGCCCGACCCGCCGCGCTCGCGCAGGTCCGCCGACTGGTGCGTGACACCGGCGCGCGCCTGCGGCTGCCCGCCGCGGCAGTCGAGGACATGGTCCTCGCGGTCAACGAGGCCTGTATGAACATCGTGCAGCATGGTTATGGGGACAACGACCATGGCGAGATTACCCTGGAGATCCTTACCGGCGACAACGAGGTCGTATTTCGCCTCATCGACCGGGCGCCGCGTATTGACCCGGCCAGCCTGCGTCCCCGGCCGCTGGATGAGATCCGCCCCGGCGGTCTGGGCATACACTTTATTAACAGTGTTATGGATAAGGTGGCGTACAAACCCACGGCTGACGATTACGGCAACATCCTTGAGCTACACAAAAAAATCCCTCCCGAGGCAACACCATGAATTATGAAATTCAGTCCGGCGCGGACAACATCAGCATTCACTTTAGCGGTGAGATCGACATGCAATACTCCCCCGTCGTGCGTGAACAAATCCTGGCTCAGCTCGAATACGGCCGTGCGCTACACATCGACCTGCGGGAAGTCAGCTATATGGACAGCTCCGGTATTGCCTGTCTGGTTGAGGGCCTGCAAAAGGCCAGAGCCCAGCAGCTGGACTTTATCCTGATCATGCCACAGTCACAGGTCATGCAGGTATTACAGCTGGCACGCCTGGACCAGGTGTTCACCATTGTCGCTAGCGAATAATGGCGTAAGGACCATCATGTTACTGACACGCCTGAAACAACCGCTGGAGACCCTGGGTCGTAACAGTGTCCGCTGGCTCGAACAGACCGGCTATGCCTTCGCGCTCCTGTGCGAGGCCTGCTACTGGTTGTTGCGTGGTCGCCGCCATCAACAGCGTGTCTCGCTCGCCGCCATCGCCCGCGAGACGGTGAGCATCGGCATCAACGCCGTGCCCATTGCCGCGGTGTTGTGTTTTGCCATTGGCATTATGCTGGCCATCCAGGGCATCGAGACCTTAAAGACCTTTGGCGCCGAGGCACAGGTCATTGTTGGCATTGCCCTGTCGACCACGCGCGAGTTCGCGCCCCTGATCATCAGCATCCTGGTAGCCGGGCGCTCCGGTTCCGCCATTACGGCGCGCATCGGCACCATGAACGAATCGCAGGAGATCGATGCCCTGCGCGTCATGGGCATTGAGCCGGTGCGTTTTCTGGCGACACCAATCATGATTGCCATGCTCATTGCGCTGCCCTGTCTCACCATCCTCGGTGATTTTATGGGCCTGCTGGGCGCGGCCCTGTACGCTGCGACCGAGTTGCACATGACGGTGGCGCTCTATTTTCAGCAAAGCCTTGAGGTGCTGTCCGCCGAGGATATTTTTCAGGGGCTGATCAAGAGCGTGGTCTTTGCCGTGATCATCGCCCTGGTCAGCATCAGTAATGGCTTTCAGGCCCACGGGGGTTCAGTGGGGGTCGGCCGCGCCACCACCCGTGCCGTGGTCATGTCCATTAGCCTGATCATCGTCGCCGATATGGTCTTTACTTATTTTATGAACCGGTGACCCACATGCAGGCGACACAGGAAACGGTGATTGACGTTCAGGACCTCGTTACCCACTACGACACGCGCCAGATCCTGAACGGAATTAACCTGCAAATTTATCACGGCGAGATCATGGTCATCATGGGCGGCAGCGGCTCCGGCAAGAGCACCCTGCTGCGTCACCTCCTGGGGCTGCGCGCGCCCACTACCGGCAGCGTGCGCCTGCTCGGCAAGGACATCAATCACCTGGGCAGTGACGACTTGCAGGCGCTACGCCGCAACATGGGCGTCGCCTTTCAGGGGGGCGCCCTGCTCAGCTCACTCAGTGTCGGTGAAAACGTGTGCCTGCCGCTGCGCGAACATACGCAGCTCGATGACAACACCATCCGGATTATGTCGCGCCTGAAACTGGAGGTCGTCAACCTCGCCCGCTTTGAAGACCTGATGCCGGCGGAACTGTCCGGTGGCATGTTAAAACGCGCCGCCCTGGCGCGCGCCATTGTCATGGACCCCAAACTGTTATTCTTTGATGAACCCTCGGCCGGTCTCGACCCGGTGGCGGCGGTGGAGCTCGATGACCTGATCCTGCGCCTGCGTGACGCCATGGGCATGACCATTGTCGTCGTCACCCATGAACTGGAGAGCGCCTTCAAGATCGCCGATCGCATCACCGTGCTGGACCAGGGCGATATTCTCATGACCGGCACGGTGGAGGCGGTCAAAAATAGCGACCACCCCCGAATCCAGAGTCTGCTACACCGGCAACCCCGCAGCGAGGCCGTTGATGCCGAAGCCTATTTAAATCGACTGACAGGAACCACTAACGGACACACCTCATGAAACGCGACAATATCAACTATCTGCTGGTGGGCGGCTTTGTACTCGCCATGCTGCTGCTACTGTTTTTTGCCCTGCTGCGCATCACCGGTCAGGCGGGCAACTTTGATGAATACTATCTGCACCTCGACAACATTGCCGACATCGCACCCGGCACCGCGGTCACCTATGCCGGTTATCGCATTGGCACACTGACCGACATTCAACCCCTGCGGCAGAAACACAAAACCGTGTTTCGCCTGACCCTGGGCGTCAAAAAGGGTTGGGGTATTCCGGCCGACAGTTATGCGCGGGTGGTCACGCCGGGGGTGCTGGCCAATAAGCAAATCGATATTACCGAGGGCAGCCAGCCGCGACACTTACAACCGGGGGAGCAGATTGCCGGGCGGGCCTCGGCGGATCTGATGGCGGCCCTGACCGAGGTCGGCGGCGATCTGCAGGATCTCTCCGAGCAAATGATAAAACCCATGCTGCAGACCTTTAATCAGGACCTGCTGGAGAAACTGCCCGCCTTGATCGATGACGCCACCCGCCTGATGCAACGACTCAATCAGAGCGCCGAGCAATTAAACCAGGTCCTGAGTGAAGACAATCAACAACACATTGCGCAACTACTC
>JAWOIE010000072.1:0-7946 GCA_046484825.1 Gammaproteobacteria bacterium
CCGATGAATTTCGGTTTCATGGGCAAGGGCAATGCCAGTCAGCCCGGGCCGCTGGAAGAACAGCTCGCCGCCGGCGCCATGGGCCTGAAACTGCACGAGGACTGGGGCACGACCCCAGCCGCCATCGACAACTGCCTGAGTGTCGCCGATGCTTTTGATGTGCAGGTGGCGATCCATACCGACACCCTCAACGAGTCCGGTTTCGTCGAGGACACCCTGGCCGCTTTTAAGGGCCGCGCCATTCACACCTATCATACCGAGGGCGCCGGCGGCGGCCATGCGCCGGACATTATTCGCGCCTGCGGCGAGTCGAACGTGCTGCCCTCATCGACCAATCCCACGCGGCCTTATACGGTCAACACCATTGATGAACACCTCGACATGCTGATGGTGTGCCACCACCTGGATCCGAACATTGCCGAGGATGTGGCCTTCGCCGAATCGCGCATCCGTCGCGAGACCATTGCCGCCGAGGATATCCTGCACGACCTCGGTGCCTTTGCCATGATCTCGTCCGATTCGCAGGCCATGGGCCGGGTGGGCGAGGTCATTACCCGCACCTGGCAGACGGCGCACAAAATGAAAGTCCAGCGCGGCCCGCTGGGCGAGGATTCGGCGCGTAACGACAATCTGCGCGCCCGCCGCTATATCGCCAAGTACACCATCAATCCCGCCATTACCCACGGCATCAGCCATGAGGTGGGTTCCGTCGAGGTCGGCAAGCTGGCGGACCTGGTGTTGTGGCGGCCGGCCTTTTTCGGCGCCAAGCCCTCGCTGATCATCAAGGGCGGCATGATCGCCGCCGCGCCCATGGGTGACCCCAATGCCTCCATCCCCACACCCCAGCCGGTGCACTACCGGCCGATGTTTGGCGCCCTGGGCAAGGCGCGCAGCGCCACCTGTCTGAGCTTTGTCTCCCGCGCCGCCTATGACAACGGCGCCGCCGAAAAAATGGGCCTGACAAAAGGGGTCGCCGCGGTGGCCCATACCCGCGACATCGGTAAACGCGACATGGTGCTGAACAGCTATCAGCCGCGCATCGAAGTCGATGCACAGACCTACGAGGTGCGCGCCGATGGTGAGCTGTTGATCTGCGAACCGGCCAGCGTGCTGCCCCTGGCGCAGCGCTACTTTTTGTTTTAATGCACTGCTGTCCCGTTAACAGACACCACCCTGTTGTAAAGGGTTGTTTCCGGGGGCTGAAAAGATTTCACCACGGGGAGCACGGCGGTCACGGGGATTAAGACTAAAAAGATCTTCCCCGTGTGCCCAGTGAGCCCCGTGGCAAACAGTACATGACGACATTCATGGATGATGGTGAGTAAAAAATTTCACCACGGGGAGCACGGCGGTCACAGAGTTTATGATTAAAATAATTTTCCCCGTGTGCCCAGTGAGCCCCGTGGCAAACAGTACATGACGACAGTCATGGATGATGGTGCGTAAAAAGATTTCACCACGAGGAGCACGGCGGTCACGGGGATTAAGACTAAAAAGATCTTCCCCGTGTGCCCCGTGGCAAATTTATATATTAGATCACTGCTGTCCCGTCATGACGGAAGTAAAGTTAACGGGCCAGCACGGGTTTTAATGCGGTATGTTTACGCGTTGCTAACACTTTTGTAACGGAGTCGAGATGTTAAAGATCTTTTCACGCATGGAACACACCGCCGCGGCGCAGGGCACCCTGTGCCTGCCCTTCGAGCTGCGGCAGAAGAGCCGCCTCAGGGCGACCCTGCAGGATGGCCGCGAGGTCGGCCTGATACTCAACCGTGGCGAGCTGCTGCGCAGCGGCGATTGTCTTAAGGCCGAGGATGGCTCGGTGATCCGGGTCGAGGCGGCGGCGGAAACGGTGAGCACCGCCCGTCACGCGGACACCATGGTGCTGGCGCGGGCCTGTTATCACCTGGGCAATCGGCATGTCGCCCTGCAGATTGGCGAGGGCTGGCTGCGTTATCTGCATGACCACGTGCTTGACGACATGGTGCGCGGCCTGGGGCTGGCGATCACGGTGGAGGCCGCACCCTTCGAACCGGAGGGCGGCGCTTATGGCGGCCAGCGTCTTGGCCATGCACATGAACATGGACACACGCATGAGCATGAACATTCCCATGGGTATGCCCATGACCATTTTCATGATCAATAGCAACGACCCTGCGCCGTCGTTGCCGGCGGCAGCCGTAATGGACAATGCACATCTGCGGCTGTGGCAGTTGATCAACCCGACCCTGCCCATCGGCGCCTTTGCCTATTCGCAGGCGCAGGAATACGCCGTCGATGCCGGCTGGGTCAGCGATGAGGCCAGCGCGCGGGCGTGGATTGAGGAGCTGCTGGGCGAGGTGTTGAGCGTGACCGAGGTGCCGGTGCTGGCGCGGTGCTACCACGCCACACGGCAACAGGACTGGCCCGAATTTGTTCGCTGGAATCAGACCCTGCTGGCCATGCGCGAAGCCTCCGAGTTGTATCAGGAAGACATACAGCTGGGGGCCGCCATGCTGCGTGTGTTTCCCAGCCTGGGGATCGAGGCCCATGAGACACTGGCCGACCGGCCGCTGAGTTATGCCGCCGCCTTTGCCTATGCCTGCGCGGTCTGGGAGATTGCACTGGAACCGGCGGCGCAGGGATTCCTGTGGGCCTGGTGCGAGACCCAGGTGGCCGCGGCCATAAAGCTGGTGCCGTTGGGGCAGAGCGCCGGGCAGCGCACGCTGTCCGTGTTGCGCGAACAGATCGCCGCCGGTGTCGCCCGGGGGCTGGCCTGTAATGACGATGACATTGGTATGCTGGCGCCGGGCTTTGCCATGGCCAGTGCCAGACATGAGTTGCAGTATTCAAGACTATTTCGATCCTGAGGTGAACGTGATGAAAAAACAGGTATTAAGAGTCGGTGTGGGTGGCCCGGTGGGTTCGGGCAAGACGGCCCTGGTGGAGGCGTTGTGTAAACAGATGCGTGAGCGTTATGAGATCGCCGTGGTGACCAATGACATCTACACCCAGGAGGACGCGCAGTTTCTCATGCGCAGCGAGGCGCTGGCGGAGGACCGCATCATTGGCGTCGAGACCGGCGGCTGTCCGCACACCGCCATCCGTGAAGACGCCTCCATGAATCTGGCGGCCGTGGATGAGCTGCAACGCCGTCATGCGGATCTGGACCTGATCTTTGTCGAGAGCGGCGGCGACAATCTCTCGGCGACCTTCAGCCCGGAGCTGTCGGACCTGACCATCTATGTCATCGATGTCTCCGCCGGTGACAAGATCCCGCGCAAGGGTGGCCCCGGCATTACCCGCTCGGACCTGCTGGTGATCAACAAGATCGACCTGGCGCCCTATGTGGGGGCCTCGCTCGAGGTCATGGAGCGCGATGCAAAAAAGATGCGTGGCGAGCGACCGTTTGTGTTCACCAATATCAAGACGGGCCATGGCGTCGACAACATCATCGCCTTCATCGTGGCCCAGGGCATGCTGTCCGCTGTCGCCTGAAGCCGTTGCGCGCTTGCCGACACGCCCTCCGCAAGGAGGGTTTTTTTTGCGCGGTCAAACGAGTCGCCCGACACAAAACCGTTTGCACCAAGTTCATTCAGAAAATCGAAGATAAAAAACTATCGTGCACAGTTTGAGTGCGCCGTGAATTGCGCCAGCCCCTGGGCGAGATCACAAAATTACGGTAAGTGGTTGTTTTAAATTACAAATATACAAGTGGCACGCTGTGTGCAATTACCTGAACAGATTCGGAAGTAACAGCGGCAACAAACGTGCAGGCAGATACAACCGAAATTGTTGCACTAACAAATTAAACGACGGGAGAAAATCAAATGAAAGCACTCAAGAAACTCAGCCCAGTAGCGCTGGCCACCACCCTGGCCATTGGTGGTATGGCGGCGATGCCGCCTTCCACTGCCCAGGCAGGCGTAACAGCCACTGTGCAAGCGGCAAACATGTACTTATGGCGTGGTCAGAACCTGACGAAAAACGGCGCCCAGGTCTCTGGTGATCTGAACTACTCAAACGACAGTGGTCTGTATGCCGGTGTCTGGACTACGACGGAAACCGGCGGGCAGGAAACGGACCTGTATCTGGGTTTTGGTGGTGAAGTCAGTGGCTTCAGCTACGACGTCTCTTACTGGAAGTATCTCTACCCTGAAGATTGTAGCGGCGCGCTTTGTGACCTTGGTGATACCGATGCATCTGAGTATGTCCTGTCACTGGGATTTGGTCCGGTGTCGGTTGCGGGTTATTTCAATGCCGAGAGTGGTAGTGCCGACAATAATTACTACACTGTCGGTGTCGACTTCGCAGAGAAGTTTAACCTGACCTATGGTATGTGGGATTATGAAAACACCGGTAATAATGAGTACACCCACCTTACCCTGATGTATTCAGCCACTGATGACCTGACCCTGGGTGTCAGCGTTGCCAATAACGACTCAGGCTTTACCGAAGCCACGGGTATTGCTGAAGACCCATTGTTCTATGTCTCCTACAGCAAATCCTTTGATTTGTAATAAGCGAGCAGAAGCTAAAAGACACCTTCATGGAGGGAGGTGTTTTTTATCCGAACAAAATCATGCACAAAAATTTAATCCGATGTGTTCCCTGGGAGACAACGATGAAAACGTTTAAAAAGGTTATGGGCATGTCAGTGCTGGTCGGTTCCATCATGACCAGTCAACTGAGTGTTGCCGCCGAGACTATCAAGGTCGGCATTCTGCACTCGCTTTCCGGCACTATGGCGATTAGTGAGACGACTCTGAAAGACACCATGTTGATGTTGATCGAAGAGCAGAATAAAAAAGGTGGTTTGTTGGGTAAGAAACTGGAGCCGGTCGTGGTTGACCCGGCATCTAACTGGCCTCTGTTTGCGGAAAAGACCCGTGAGCTGATTGAAAAGGACAAGGTCTCGGCCATTTTCGGTTGCTGGACTTCGGTATCACGCAAGTCGGTGCTGCCGGTCATCGAAGAACTGAACGGCCTGCTGTTTTACCCCGTGCAGTATGAAGGTGAAGAGTCCTCGAAGAATGTCTTTTACACCGGCGCCGCGCCCAACCAGCAGGCGATTCCGGCGGTGGATTATCTGATGAATGAAATCGGCGTCAAGCGTTGGGTGTTGGCGGGAACGGACTATGTCTATCCGCGCACCACCAACAAGATCCTCGAGGCCTATCTGAAGGCCAAGGGCGTCGCTGAAAAAGATATCATGATCAACTACACGCCGTTTGGCCATTCGGACTGGCAGTCCATTGTCTCGGACATCAGCAAGTTCGGCTCCGCCGGCAAAAAGACCGCCGTGGTCTCCACCATCAATGGCGATGCCAATGTGCCTTTCTACAAGGAACTGGGTAACCAGGGTATTTCCGCCGAGAAAATTCCGGTGGTGGCCTTTTCCGTGGGTGAGGAAGAACTCTCCGGTATCGATACCAAGCCCCTGGTCGGGCATCTGGCCGCCTGGAATTACTTCATGAGCGTGGATAACGCGGAAAACAGCAAGTTCATCAAGGCCTGGCATACGTTTATCAAGAACGACAAGCGTGTCACCAATGACCCCATGGAGGCCCACTATGTCGGCTTCAATCTGTGGGTGAAGGCAGTGGAAAAGGCCGGCAGCACAGACACCGACAAGGTGGAACAGGCCATTATCGGTCTGGAAGTTCCCAACCTCACCGGGGGTACGGCGAAGATGCTGAAAAACCATCACATCACCAAGCCGGTGCTCATTGGTGAGATTCAGGCCAATGGTCAGTTCGAGACCGTGTGGCAGACGGATGGAGAAGTCGCGGGAGACGCCTGGTCGGATTTCCTGCCTGGCTCCAAGGACACCATCTCTGACTGGACCGCACCCATCAAGTGCGGCAACTACAACACCAAGACCAAGAAGTGTTCCGGCCAGAACTTCTAAGCTGGACAAGTAACAGGCGGGTGCGCAGGCACCCGCCCTGTTCTTAAACCAACATCAGGATTAATTTAAGGCAGGTATGATTTAGTGCTGTCGCCGCCCGCCAGGCAGGTCGGCAAGGGCATGAGTCATCCCTGCCTTAGCTTAATAAATACATTACTTAACAAAAGAATAATGACCGTCTGAGCCGGCAGGAACGTACATGTTAATGAGGATACATAAAAGGGCAGGATGGCGCTGGGTGCTCCTCTGGGGTGTCTGTCTGCTTGCCAGCAGCATGGCCCGTGCCGGTGATGAGACATCGGATGAGTTTGCGACCGCCGTTGGGGCATTGACCGCAGCGAGCTTTGCCGAAAAGATCACGGCGGTAGAGGCCCTGGCGCAAAGCCAGGATGAGCGGGTCTTGCCCGTGCTCAGGGCCATGCTCGATGGCACACTCTATTACGTGCTGGACACTAAGACCGTAGCCTTTAGTGTCCAGGTTGACGACCAGTATCGCCTCACCGATGTCATCAACAATGAATCCCTGGGGCTGGTGCCCGAGTCCGCGATCAAAAAAGTCAGTACCCACAATCGCCTGCGCCGGCTATTGCGCGGTCTGATCGCCGACATCAATCTGAGCAGTCCCCAGGCGTCGGTAAGATTAATGGCCGCCCGGGAAATTATTGCCAGTATGGACGAGGAGACCGCCGCCCGCCTGACACGCTTGCTGCCTCATGAAACCGACGCCGACGTGCGTGAGACCATGGCCCTGGGTATTGCCCTGGTCGAGATCCACGGAACGGATCAGGCCAAGCAGCGGGCGGCGATTGAACTGCTGGGTAATAGCCTGTTGCCGCAGGCGTATAACCAACTGACAACGCTGGCGAAGACCACCGAGGATGTCGACTTGCGGCGCGCGGCGAACAAGGCCCTGGCCGAGATCGAATCCAGTCGCCAGTGGTACAGCTTTATCGAGACCACCTTTTTTGGCATCAGCCTGGGTTCGGTGTTGCTGCTCATCGCCGTGGGCCTGGCCATCACCTTTGGCGTCATGGGTGTGATCAACATGGCGCACGGCGAGTTGATGATGCTCGGCGCCTATACCACCTATGTCATCCAGCAGTTGATGCCCAACCACATCGACCTCTCGATCTTTGTCGCCATCCCTGCCGCGTTTCTGGTGGCCGGGATCGTGGGCATTGCCATTGAGCGCGGTGTTATTCGCCATCTCTATGGCCGGCCGCTGGAGACCCTGCTGGCGACCTTTGGGATTAGCCTGGTGCTGCAACAGGTGGTGCGCTCGATTTTTTCACCGTTGAATCGCTCGGTAGAGACGCCGAGCTGGATGAGCGGTTCACTGGAGATCAACGCCGCGCTGTCGCTCACCTACAACCGTCTCTATATTATCGTCTTTGCCTTAATGGTCTTCGCCGCCCTGTTGTTGGTGCTGAAGAAGACCAAGCTGGGTCTGCAGGTGCGGGCGGTGGCGCAGAATCGCGACATGGCCCGGGCCATGGGTATCCGCATGCAGTGGGTCGATGCCATGACCTTCGGTCTGGGCTCGGGCATTGCCGGTGTCGCCGGTGTGGCCCTGTCGCAGTTGACCAATGTCGGCCCCAATCTCGGTCAGGCCTATATTGTCGATTCGTTTATGGTGGTGGTGTTCGGTGGCGTCGGCAATCTGTGGGGCACACTGGTGGGCGCGTTGTCGCTGGGGGTGTTTAATAAATACCTGGAGCCCTGGTCCGGGGCGGTGCTGGCAAAGATCCTGGTGCTGGTACTGATTATTCTGTTTATCCAAAAACGCCCGCGGGGTCTCTTCCCGCAAAAGGGCCGTGCGGCGGAACACTAGTGGTCTTCCAAGGTGATATTGTCGGGTTCAGCGTTCCTGTGGTGTTTCGCTGCAAGGCGCGGTGCGCAGGCAATGGCCGTCGCCCTTGTCAAGCGCCGGAACGCCGCCATGGACGCTGACAGGCCAACCCTTCGGGCGCTCCTGTGGCGCTCCGCTGCGGCGTTTCCGAGCTTGCCAAGGTAAGGCCATTGCCTGCGCACGGCGCCTTGCCGCGAAGCGATCCGT
>JAWOIE010000142.1:0-2589 GCA_046484825.1 Gammaproteobacteria bacterium
GCAATGGCGATAATGCTGTGGTCCTGCGGATACATTAGCGCCTTGCCCGTGGCGCGACGATGCAGCTCGATCTTGTCAAAGGCGACGTGTTTGAAACCCTCCACCAGGATCAGATCCAGCCGGCGCGCGTCCAGTTGATCGATGAGGTATTGCAGGTCCGGGTCCGTGTGCTGTTGCGGGGTCTCCACCATCAGAGCCCAGCGTCTTTGCGAGGCAATGAGCATTTGCTGCGCGCCGGCCTGGCGCAGGCGATAGCTGTCCTTGCCGGCCTGGTCGATGTCAAAATTGTGGTGGGCGTGTTTGATCATGCCGATGCGCAGCCCGCGGCGGGTCAGTAGCGGGATGAGCTGTTCCAGCAGGGTGGTCTTGCCGGTACCGCTCCAGGCGGCGAAGCCCAGTACCGGACAGGCGGCGGCGATCATGACTTGCGCCTTTCGAGATCGGCAAGGTCGGCGGGGGTGTTGATATTCATAAACGCCTCCGCTACATCATGGCAATCGACCTGGGTGGCCGCCAGTTGCTGTAGCCAGCGATGCACCGCGCGTTGTGGCGAAGCCAGAAAGCGGCGCAGGTCGGCCTCGACCCGGCGGTGCAGCAGACTGACCAGGTGCTGCTGGCGTTGACCATCGAAGGCGACAAAGGCCGTGGCCTCTGGCGCCTGTTGCGCCGCCTGCTGGAAACGCCGTAACAGGTCGTGGGGCAGATGGGGCATATCGCAGGGGGCGGTCAGCAGCCACTCGGTCTCGAGCTGCTGCAGGGCGGAAAGGATACCGGCCAGCGGGCCGGGATGGTCCGGCAGCACGTCCCGCACGACCTTAAAGCCGCTCTTGTCATATTCATGCAGGTCACGATTGGCGCTGATGATGACCTGTCCCATCTGGGGCGCGAGCCGTTGCAGGGTTTGCTGGTACAGGGCCTGGCCCCTGAGCAGGAGCAGGCCCTTGTCCTGGCCGTGCATGCGGCGGCTTTGACCGCCACAGAGGAGTACCAGGGTGGTGGTGTCGGGGGTGGGCGCTGGGATGGGCGGATTCATGGCCTGACTATAACAAACACAAGGCAAAGACAGGGCGAGATTTGTTTAAATAGTGAGCAGAGGCTGCCGATATAGAAAGTAAGTCAATTACCCTGGGGTGACCATGAGCATCAGTAGCGTCAATACCAGTGCCCTTTCCGGCATGCAAAATGGCCTTGCCGATATGCAGCGGCAGTCCCAGCGTGTTGCCAATGGTGAGGAGCCCGTCGCCGGGCTCATTGGCGTGCGGCAGGCCGCCCGCCAGGTGGAGGCCAATGCCAGGGTGGTCAAGGTGCAGGACGATACCCTCGGTCGACTGATTGACGAACGCGCCTGACGACCGCCCTCAAGAATCTCCAACCGGGGACGCTATGTTCCGGACAGGGCAACTCAATCCACAGGTATGAGCATGAATATCGGCACTTCTCTGGAATCCGCAATGACTTCTTTACAGCGTAACGTCGAAGGCGCCAAACGGGTGGCCGCGGAACTCGCCGTGCGCGAGGCCGACGACAGTGGCGGGCCGAAGCTCAATTCCAGCGCCGAGACCGTAGGCCAGATCGTCGACGTCAAGGCCTGAGACCGTTCAGGCCGCATGGCGCTCACGCGGCGCTGTGTTGTTGCAGCGCCCAGTCCACATGCTCCCGCACAATGGCGGAAGGGTGTTGCCGACGTTGTTGCAGTGCCTCAACAATCGCCGCCGTGGTCGGTGCGTTGCCCAGGGCAATGGCGATATTGCGTAGCCAGCGTTCATGGCCGATGCGACGAATGGCCGAGCCCTCGGTCTTGCGCAAAAATTCTGCTTCATCCCAGCAAAACAGTTCCAGCAAACTTGCCGAATCCAGCGCATGGCGGGGCTGGAAGTCCCGCTCCTGACTGGTGTGGGCGAAACGGTTCCACGGACACACCAGCTGACAGTCATCACAGCCATAAATGCGATTGCCCATGGCCGGGCGCAATGCCGGCGGGATACTGCCGGCGTGTTCAATCGTTAAATAGGAAATACAGCGGCGCGCATCGAGCTGATAGGGCGCCACAATGGCGCCGGTGGGGCAGACCTCGATACAGGCCGTGCAGGTGCCGCAGTGATTTTCGGCCGCTGCACTCTGCGTCGGCAGGGCCAGGTCGGTGTAGATCTCGCCGAGAAAAAACCAGGAGCCCGCCTCGCGGTTGATAATGTTGGTGTGCTTGCCGGCCCAGCCGAGCCCCGCCAGCTGGGCAATGGGTTTTTCCAGTACCGGCGCGCTGTCGACAAAGACCCGATACCCAAAGCCGCCAATGGCCGCGCTGATGTGGTCCGCCAGTTGTTGTAGCCGCTTGCGCATGAGCTTGTGATAGTCGCGGCCGAGGGCATAGCGGGAGATATAGGCGCGCTCCCCGTTCTGCAGCACCGCCCACAGGTCTTCCCCCGCCGAGGGCAGATAGTTCATGCGTACGCTGATAATGCTGGCGGTACCGGGCTGCAATTCCTCGGGGTGGCTGCGTTTGCTGCCGTGGCGCGCCATCCACTCCATGTCCCCCTGAAACCCCCTGGCCAGCCATTGCTGCAGGCCTTGCTCCGCAACGGACAGGTCAAT
>JAWOIE010000166.1:0-4832 GCA_046484825.1 Gammaproteobacteria bacterium
GATTCATCTGGTCGCTATTCGACCGGGAAGGGTTGACCTGGCACGATCGCTTCTCGATGACCGAACTGGTGGTGGTGCCAAAGAAAAAGAAAACGTAACTGTTCGCCCCCTGAACCATCTCGTCAGGGCCTGAACGTGAGTCAGAGAGGAGAACAGCTATAAGATCTAACAGGCTGTTGAAATTCTACTCATGCGGCGCGATAGGGCGTTACAAAGCCCATCCATGGGCTTTGCCCCAAGGGGCCAGCTCTTCGAGCCGTTCCAAATCGCTCCCGGCGATTTGGTAAAAAAGGGCTCAAAATGCTCATTTACTGTATGTACTTCGCTATCGGCATCCATGCCTACCGCGAAATACCGCTCGTCCTGAGCATAACTGCGCTTTTTCGCCCTTTTTTACCTTCTCTCGCACTCGCCTGAGCGAATTTCAACAGCCAGCTAAAGATACAAGAGGAAAAATGTGGTGCCCGCTGTGCGGGCAGGTTTTAGCGTGCGCATGGCGCACACCACCGCTTGCCTCTTTCCACTTGTAACTTGTATCTCGTGTTCAGGCGATTCTGCCTTAAGCCAATGGACCGACAAGGGGCGCGACGAGTTACAAGAAAACCTAATATTGCACCGAGGTGATATAACTCATCGCGGTGTTGCCGCGCTCATCGTGCTGGATCTTGACCACGAGATAACCCTGCGCCGGGGCCATCCAGAGTGTGGTCGAATCGCGCTTGACCTTGACTGTCTCGACCGTGCCGAAGGGCTTGGTCACCACCTCTTCGCGCCCCACCACACGGAAGGTGTAATCGGTGATGCGTCCTCGCGAGACCACCGGGAAGGTGTCACTCTTGAGGCCACTGCCGATGGCCTGTTGCAAGGCGATCTCGAAAACCTGCTTGTCGAGCACCCCCGGTGCCAGTTCCAGTTGACTGGTCTTGCCACGGCGCAATGAGGTCAACGTACCGTTTTCCCAGTCAAAGTCCAGGCGTTCCAGGCGTTCCTCATTGCGTCCGGTATAGTGGTAGGTGTAGGTAAGGGGACGGGGACTGCCCTCCACAAAATGCCAGCGGGTGGTCTCGACCGCGATGTCGGGCTTGAACCACGCGGCGACCCCGGTGGTTTGGGCCCGCGTTTCCAGCAAATAATAACCGTCTTCCTGGTGTGCCAGACGACGGTGCAACTCCCCGACCTTGAGCCCGTTCAGGTGAACCGTGTACTCGGCGGTATAACTTTGCACGGGATGGACGGGCAGGGCTGACTCAGCCGACAGGGGCAACGTAACCAGCCAAAGCATCAATGGGACGACTAAATGAAACACAGGTTTTCCTTGGGTTCGTGTTTTCCTGATCACTGTGACCGGAACCGGGGGCGCGAGTTCAGTGCAAGCGGCGCATCAGGAAAAACCATAACAAATAGACGGTCGCGGTGGGGGTAACCGCACTGACAAAGGGTGACAGATGATACAGAAGCCCGACCCGCGAAAATACCCCGTTGAACAGGTAGAAACCAATCCCCAGCAAGACCCCGAGCAGGATGCGCCGGTCCATCCCTAGCGCTCGTGACGAGCCGAACACAAATGGCAAGGCCAGCAGAATCATCCCGCCGGTGGCCAAGGGCGTGATGGCGCGCATCCACAGGGCCATTTCATAGCGCTGGCTGGCCAGATCATTTTCCCGCAGGTAGGCGACAAACTCCCTCAGCTCCAGGACCGAGAGCTTGTCCGGTGACAGTGCCGCCGTGCCGATCACCTCGGGTGTCAGGCTGCTGCGCCAGCGCTGGCTGCGCGCCTTCGTCACCGTCACGCCGGTCTCGTCAAACCGCGTCAGGGTGATGTGCTCCACGTCCCAGCCATCCTCCCGGTAACGGCCGCTTTTGGCTGTGGCGATCTCGCTGATACGCTGTCCATCCATGCGGTAACGGGTGATGTTACGGGCCTCATTATTGGGCAACATGCGCCCCATGGTCAGAAAACTGTCGCCATCACGCACCCACAGACCGCTGCCGGTGCGAAAGCTGATGGAGCGCTCAATCGCCTCCAGACGCTGAAAATGCGCCCGCTTCTCCGCTTCAGGGGCAACAAATTCACTGATCAGCGCCACCGCAATTACCAACAGCAGGCCGATTTTGGCCACCACCATGGCAATGCCGCGGATCGAGATCCCCGCCGCGCGCATCACCGTCAACTCACTGGTGTTTGCCAAACTCCCGAGACCCAGCATCGTCCCCACCAGGGCGGCCATCGGAAACAGCTCATGGATCTGTCGGGGGATCAGCATGGCACTGTAGATCACCGCATCCAGCAGGGTGTAGCTGCCGCGTCCCACACTGCCCATCTCGCCGACCATGGTGGAAAATAAATAGATCCCCAGCAAGACCAGCAGAACAATCAGGATATAGGTCAGTACCGCGCTGGCGATATAGCGATCCAGGATCCTCATGACAGCGCCCCGTCGGCACCCTTCGGTCCAGCCAAACGCAATTGACGCCACAACAGTACGACAATCAGCCCCGCCACCAGCAGATGTACCCACCACAGACCAAGCCAAAGCGGCAGATCACCCCGGATTAAGGCCGAACGCGTGATATTCAACAAGTTGTTGTATCCCATATAGACCAACAGGCCCAAAAACAGTCCGAACAACCGCCCCTGGCGGGGAGAGCCTTTGCTGAGCGGCACCGCCAGCAGGGCCAACAGCAGGGTACTCAGGGGCATGGCCAGGCGCCATTGCAACTCAGCCTGATCGGCACGGTTATCGGAGTGCAATAATGCAGAACTGGTGGCTGCACGACGCGAACGCTCAGCCGGGCTGACCGCCCGCTCCTGGACACGGACACCGTGCTTTTCGAAATGAATAATACGAAAGTCCGGTCGGCCATGCTGCCCCTCATAGCGATAGCCATCCTGCAGCAGGATAAAACGGTCACCACTGGTTGGATCCAAATACTCCTGGCCCTGGGCGGCGGTCAGCTGATAGCTGAGCGGGTCTCCTTGCACCACGGCAAAGATCCCGTACATTTGCTTGCTGGCGGGGTCGATCCGCTCAACATAGACCACCGTATCACTGCCGAGCGCGTTGAATTGCCCCGCCACTAATCCCGCCACCCCGGTGCGGGCAGCGGCCTCCTCCAGCAGGGCCGCGCTGCGGTCCTCCGACCAAGGCACCCAATACAGCGACAGCCCCCCCACCAGCAAGGCGATCAGCACCCCGGCAAGGGTCACCGGCCGAAACAGTTGCGCGGGGCCATAGCCACAGGCGCCGAGCACGGCCATCTCACTGTCGCGGTTCAGACGCCCCAGCGCCAGCATGACCGCGATGAACAGGGCGAATGGCAACATCAGTATCATGCTGCCAATCCCTCGCAGGGAAAACAGGGTGAACAGCAGGTCCGCCGGATAACGCCCTTCGAGTGTCTGGGCAAGTAGGCGCACGAACGTACCGCTGAGAAACATCAACCCCAGTACCAGAGTGACCGCCAGAAAACTCAGGCCAATCTCACGAAACACATAACGTTGGATAATCATCGTGAAGGCTCGGAGTGTATAATAAACATAAGGGAGTGTCTTACCTGACCGGTGGTATTTGCACTCGGCAAAGTTTACGCTATAGGGCAGTCCAACAAAACCTTTGCCGTTTGGCCGATCAGCCCCTGCCTTACCCGCAGGCTGTATCGGAAACGGCACTATCGGGAGTTCTCATGCACTTTCTTGTCACCTCCGCCTCTGCGCTCAGCACGGCCACCGATTGCCTGGTCCTTGGCGTGTTCGAAGGAAAAAAGCTCGAATCCGTGGCCAACGCGATCGACGAAGCCACCCAGGGTCTGATCGGTAAAATCCTCAAAAGCGGGGATATCAGCGGTGCCGCCGGGCAGACACTGATGCTGAACGCCCCACAAGGCCTGGCCTGTGAACGTCTGCTACTGGTCGGTTGTGGCAAGAAAAAGGCGCTGGATGCACGCAATTTTCGCAAGATCGCCGAGGCCGCCGCCAAGGCCCTGTTGGCGACCCGCGCCACCAGCGCCCTGACCACCCTGCTCGACCTGCCGGTCCAGGAGCGTGATCACCACTGGATCGCACGCCAGTTGATCGAGACGTTGGGACATGCCAGTTACCGCTTCAACGTACTCAAGACCATCGACAAGGATGACAAGCCGCCGGCATTGAAAAGCGTCAGCTTTTACCTGACCGATCCGGCCGCTGAGGGACCGCTGAAACAGGTGCTGGCCCAGGCAGAGGCGATCAACCACGGGATCCGGCTTTGCAAGGATCTGGCCAACCTGCCCGGCAACATTTGCACCCCCAGCTATCTGGCCGATCAGGCCGAGCAGTTGGCCGGCCAGTTCAAAAGCATCAAAACGACGATCCTTGATGAAAAAGAGATGGAAAAACTCGGCATGGGCGCACTGCTGTCGGTCTCCCGCGGCTCTCGCCAGCCGGCCCGCTTGATCGTGATGGAATACAAGGGACCCGGCAGCCAGAAGAAAAAACCGGTCGTGCTGGTCGGCAAGGGCCTGACCTTCGATGCCGGCGGGATCTCCATCAAGCCGGCCGCCGGCATGGATGAGATGAAGTACGACATGTGCGGCGGCGCCAGTGTCTTCGGCACCCTGCGGGCGATTGCCGAAATGAAGCTGCCGATCCATGTCGTGGGCGTGGTCCCCAGTTCGGAAAACCTGCCTGACGGCGCGGCCAACAAACCGGCCGACATCGTCACCACCATGTCCGGGCAAACCGTGGAGATCCTCAATACCGATGCCGAGGGTCGCTTGATCCTCTGTGATGCGCTGACCTACAGCAAGCGCTTCGACCCGGCCGAGGTGATTGACATTGCCACCCTCACCGGTGC
>JAWOIE010000196.1:0-16226 GCA_046484825.1 Gammaproteobacteria bacterium
GCATCAACTGTAATTGAAAACTCAACATGTCCTGTGTGTCTTCAGGCAGGTCAAAGGTTTCATTGATATTGGTGTTTTGCAGTTTCCCCTCTGGCCAGTCAAAGTTGAGCTGGTAGTGTTTGGTTTCCTTGCCACCCTTTTGCAGGTATTCATATTTCTGTGGCCGTAGTTGATTGCCGGCGGGAGTGATGTGGCTGCGCTCCACAATACGGTCACGCACAAACACGGCCGCCAGGCCCTCGGGTTTGGCGGTGGATTCATAAATGAGCATGCCGGTGGCCTGCGGGTAGAGGCGGTACTCCGCCACGCCGACGGCAAAGCGGTTCTTGCTCAGGGTGTAATCGGCCTGAAAGCCCCGTTCCAGCAGACCCGCCCCGGCCAGGGCCGGGGTGCACAGCAGTATGAGAAAATAACCAAGACGCAAGTTCATTACATGAAAATCCCTTATTTCAATTTCAGACCGGCTTTAGAGACTCAGGTTCACTCGCGGTGGTCGATGGGTGCGTCATCGAGATAGACCGTGTCACCCCGTAGGCGCAGACGGCCCTCGGCAAACCAGCGAATGGCCTGGGGATACAGGCGGTGCTCGAGCAGATGGACACGCTCGGCCAGTGACGCGGGCGTGTCCTCGGCGTGCACATCAATGGCCGCCTGCAGGATGATCGGGCCGGCATCCAGACTGGGGGTGACAAAGTGGACAGTGGCGCCGTGCTGCTTGTCGCCCGCCGCGAGTGCCCGTTGATGGGTGTTGAGTCCCTTGTGCCGGGGCAGGAGCGACGGGTGAATGTTGAGCAGACGCTGTGTGTAGTGGTGGACAAAGGCATCACTGAGAATGCGCATAAAGCCGGCGAGGACCACCAGGTCGGGCTGAAAGCCATCGATGGCCTGCATCAGGGCCTGATCGTAGGCCGCACGGTCCGCATAGTTGCCGTGGGCGACGACCTGGGTGGGAATGCCGGCGGCTGCAGCGCGTTGCAGGCCATACGCCTCCGCCTTGTTGCTGATCACGGCCACCACCTCGGCAGGAAAGTCCGCGGCCTGTGTGGCGTCGATAATGGCCTGCAGGTTACTGCCCTGACCCGAGATCAGGACCACCAGACGACAGGGTGAGGACATCGAGCCTGCCCCGCTAGTCGATCTGGACAGTGGGCTCACCCTCGGCGGAGGCGATATGGCCGATAATACTCGGTGTCTCACCCTGGGCGCTGAGCAGGTCGCAGGCGGCCTGGGCATCCTTTTGCGCGACCACCAGCACCATGCCGACGCCGCAGTTAAAGGTGCGATACATTTCAGTAGGTGCGATGTTGCCCTGCTGCTGCAACCAGTCGAACACGGCGGGACGCTGCCAGGAGCTGCTGTCGATCACCGCCCGGGTATTTGCAGGCATGACCCGCGGCAGGTTTTCCAGCAGACCGCCACCGGTGATGTGCGAGAGGGCATGGACATTGATGGTCTTGAAGAGTTGCAGCAGCGGTTTGACGTAAATCCGGGTGGGCGCCATGAGCCGCTCAATGAGGCTGGCACCGTCGAAGGCCTGCTGCAGGTCCGCACCGCTGACCTCAATGACCTTGCGAATCAGGGAATAACCGTTGGAGTGCGCGCCGCTGGAGGCCAGACCGATGAGGGTATCGCCGGCCCTGACCTGAGCACCGTCGATAATCCTGGCCTTTTCGACCACACCGACACAAAAACCGGCCAGGTCGTAATCCCCATGGCTGTACATGCCGGGCATCTCGGCGGTCTCGCCGCCGCTGAGGGCGGCGCCGGCCTGCAGGCAACCCTCGGCGATGCCCTTAATGACATCGGCGGCGACATCGATGTCGAGCTTGCCGGTGGCGTAGTAGTCCAGAAAGAACAGCGGCTCGGCGCCCTGCACAATCAGGTCATTGACGCACATGGCCACCAGGTCGATGCCCACGGTATCGTGTTTGCCCGTGTCAATGGCCAGCTTGAGTTTGGTGCCGACGCCATCGGTGCCGGACACCAGCACCGGCTGTTGATAGCCCGCCGGTAGTTCAAACAGGGCGCCGAAGCCGCCGAGCCCGCCGAGGACCCCGGGGCGGGTAGTGGCCTTCGCCAGGGGTTTGATGCGTTCAATGAGGGCATTGCCGGTATCGATATCGACGCCAGCATCACGATAACTCAGACCGGAAGACGACGGGGGTTGTTGTGACACAAAAGACTCCTGGGTGTGAAGGTGCGACGGCGCTGCACTTTTTTATGTCGTAAATCAGTGCATAATAGGCGCGTAGTTTAACAGGGCCACCCCTGACTTGAAACGGACAAGCGATAGAATAAGGTGTATTTGACGGTATGCGTAAAAAGTTACCCGGGTATGTTCTCCCTTTTGTGTGTCTGGCGTTACTCTGGCCGGGCCTCGGTACGGCGGCGGAAGTCACCGGCCTGTACGAAGTCAGTGTGCCGGTCACCAGCCAGTCGCGAGAAGAACGACAGCAGGCATTGCAGGCGGGACTGACCGAGATCCTGGTACGGGTCTCCGGTCGCCAGGCCGTTGCCTCGGGGATGCCGCTGCCGGAAATCGAGGCTGCCCTGACGCAACCGTCTCGTTATGCACAGCAGTTTCGCTATCGCCGTGCCAGTGTGCCCGCGGCTACCGCGGACGCCGAACCGGCGGGGCAGGTGTTGTGGGTCAAGTTTGATCAAACGGCGGTGGATGATCTGCTGCGGCGTAGTGGCCTGCCGGTCTGGGGCCAGACGCGCCCCGCGGTACTGGTATGGCTGGCGATTGACGACCGTGGGCAGCGCTATTTACTCTCCAATGACCACGACGACCTGCCGCACCAGTTGCTCATGACCAAGGCCGAGCGCCGCGGGATACCGTTGATCCTGCCGCTGATGGATCTGACCGATCGCGCCGCGGTGCGCACCAGCGATGTCTGGGGCAACTTCGAAGAAAATATTCTCAAGGCCTCCAGTCGTTATCAGCCCGAGGGCATCCTCGTCGGCCAGGTGTATCAGGATTTTAATGGCTTCTGGCACGGGCGTTGGACCTTGCATCTGGACGGGCGACGTTTCCAGTGGAATACGCAGGGCCCGGTACTGGCAGAGGTCATCGACCCGGGCATTGACGCCTCCGCCGATACCCTGGGCGAGCACTTTGCCCAGTATCATGCCAATGATGGAAACAAGAGCGTTGTCGTCATCGAAGTCCGGGACGTCAGCAGTCTGCGGGACTACAACCGGGTCGCCGCTTATCTGCAGACCCTCGCCAATGTGTCTGGGGTGGAGCCCTTGCTCGTCACCCCGGCGAAGGTGTTGTTTCGCCTGCAGGCACAAAATGGCCGACTGGGAATTGCCCAGTCTGTCAGCCTCGGCCATGTGCTGGTCGCGGAGGCGCAGCCGCTGGCCACCGGCGGGTCTGAACCGGGCGGCGCCGCCACCCGCGAGGCCCCGGATCTGGTCTATCGATTATTGCAGTGAAAACCAGCGACCTGCCCAACCTGATCAGTATTTTGCGCATCGCCCTGGTGGTGCCGGTGGTGATCTGTTTGCTCGAGGGTCTTTATGGCGGGGCGCTGCTGTTGTTTTTGATCGCCGGCGCCTCCGATGGTCTGGATGGTTTTCTGGCGCGCCGCTTTGGCTGGACATCCCGCCTGGGTGCGATCCTGGACCCCATTGGCGACAAGCTGCTTATGGTGGCGGTGTTCCTGGTGCTGGGGGCCAAGTTTTATCTGCCGTGGTGGTTGGTGACCGTAGTTATCCTGCGGGATGTGGTCATCATTACCGGCGCCGTCTCCTATCATGCCCTGATTGAGCAGGTCGATATGCAGCCCCTGCGCATCAGCAAGCTCAATACGGCCTTGCAGATTCTTCTGGTGCTGGTGGTACTCTACAGCCTGGCCGCGCTCGGCCCGCTGCCACCGCCAATACTGACGCAAAGTCTGATTTATATGGTGTTGCTTACGACACTGGCCAGCGGGATTGCCTACGTCGTGGGCTGGAGTCGGCGGGCGCAACAGGCGGTCAAGCGGAGGGATTAAACATGATGGATCTGGGACGAAACCGAGGCCTGCTCTGGTTGCTGGTCTGCCTGGCCCTGTTGTACTGGCTGGCGCCGGTCCTGACCCCGTTTGTGGTGGCGGCGGTGTTGGCCTACATCGGCGACCCGCTGGTGGATCGTCTGGAGCGTTGGCGCCTGCCCAGGACCCTGGGGGTGGTGCTGGTGTTTGTGGTCCTGACCAGTATTGCCATTACCCTGTTGCTGATCCTGATCCCCATGCTGGAGCGGCAATTTTTGCTCATGGCCGCCAAACTTCCGACCTATCTCGAATGGTTGAGTGGCCGGGCGTTGCCCTGGCTCAGCGCCCGCCTCGGTGTGGAGCTTCCGGCGCTGGAGATGGCAGAGGTCAGGCAGGCCCTGCAGCAACACTGGCAATCTGCGGGTGGCCTCGCGGCGTCCTTGTTTCGTTCCGTCACCCAGTCCGGCCTGGCGTTTTTCGCCCTGCTGGCCAACCTGGTGCTCATCCCGGTAGTTGCGTTCTATTTACTACGTGACTGGGACCTGCTGGTGGCGCGGGTACATTCCTACCTGCCGCACTCGATAGCGCCCAGGGTCGCGCTGATCGCCCGGGAGGCCGATGAGGTCCTCGGCGCCTTTTTGCGCGGGCAGTTGACCGTGATGCTGGCCCTCGCCCTGGTCTATGCGGTCGGCCTGAGTCTGGTGGGACTCGATCTGGCTATTCTCATTGGCCTGCTCGCCGGACTGGTCAGTTTTGTGCCTTACCTGGGCGTGATTGTCGGCATGGTGGTGGCGGTGTTTGCCGGGGTCATGCAGTTCCAGGAGTGGATGCCGCTGCTCTATATTGCGCTGGTCTTTGGTGTGGGGCAGCTACTGGAGGGCATGTTGCTCACCCCCATGCTGGTGGGCGATCGCATCGGCCTGCACCCGGTGACCGTTATTTTTGCCGTGCTCGCCGGCGGGCAGTTGTTCGGTTTTCTCGGCGTCCTGCTGGCGTTGCCGGTTGCGGCGGTGATTGCCGTGATCCTCAGGCATTTTCATGAGTGGTCTCTGCAGACGCCTGATCATGGCGTCGGGGTTGAACAAGACGCCTGATGATTCAACAATTGCCTTTAGCGGTGCGCTTGCTCGATAGCGCCACTTTCGATAATTTTTTTGCGGCCGGCAATGAAAGTGCCGTCAATGATCTGAAGAGCGCCGTTCAGCCGTTTGTCTATCTCTGGGGCGTTGCCGGCAGCGGTAAGACGCATCTGTTACAGGCCGCCTGTCACGCGCGCGGCAGCGGTAGTGCCTACCTCCCTCTGGGTGCAGAAGGTATTGTCCCCGAGATGCTCGACGGCATGGAGCAAATGTCACTGCTGTGTCTCGATAATCTTGATGCCATCGCCGGTGACCCTGCCTGGGAGACGGCGCTGTTTCATTTGTACAACCGTTTGCACGACCTCCAGCATCAGCTGGTGGTTGCCGCCAGTATGTCGCCCCGGGCCCTGCCGCTGACGTTGCCTGATCTGCAATCCCGTCTTGGTTGGGGCATTAGTTATCAACTGGCAGAGCTGGCTGACGCCGATAAACTCATTGCCCTGCAAATGCGGGCGCAACGCCGTGGTATGCATTTGCCAACCGAAGTGGCGGAGTACCTGCTGCGGCGCTACCCGCGTGATATGGTGAGCCTGTTTGCGCTGGTCGAACGGCTGGATGAAGGCTCACTGGCGGCACAGCGTAAAATTACTATTCCATTTGTACGCCAGCTGCTGGGTCTCTAAATCACATCATCCTGCTGTCGGGCCACTTCCCGGTTGTGATGGCGGGGGTAGAGAATCGCGCCGATATAAAACAGACACGTCAGGATAATTTCCAGTACGGCCAGTATGCGTACCTGCGGGTTGGCATAGGCCTCCACCACACCATGAATGAAATACGCCAGGATTAACAAACTGCTCCAGGCATAGGTATAGGTGCGGCCATATAACAGTCCGCGGAGTGGAAACATCAGGGGGCCGAGCACCAGCAACAGCATTAGTGATGTGGGTACGGTTTGTGAGGGCGCCAGCCAGGTGAACCACAGCATGAGCAGCAGCAACAGGCCGAAGTAACTCAGCAGGGTGAGCCAGCGATAGAAATGACGGCTCAGCATTTTGCGGACGTGAGTTGTGCGGCAATCTCCGCCAGACGTTTGCCCTGCGCCTTACAGAGGCGGAGTTCTTCCGCACTCAGGGCCTGATCAGAATCCGTGCCGGCGACATGACTGCTGCCGTAGGGAGTGCCACCACCGCGGGTGGTCAACAAATCGGTTTCAGAATAAGGAATGCCGACCAGTAACATGCCGTGATGTAACAGTGGCAGCATCATGGACAGCAGCGTGCTCTCCTGTCCACCGTGCATACTGCTGCTGGAGGTGAAGACGCTCGCAGGCTTGCCGGCGAGGACACCGGAAAGCCATTGTGGCGTGG
The DNA here is from genome assembly GCA_046484825.1 of Gammaproteobacteria bacterium. Classification (GTDB taxonomy): domain Bacteria; phylum Pseudomonadota; class Gammaproteobacteria; order UBA6429; family Thiohalophilaceae; genus CAJYAN01. The sequence goes on from JAWOIE010000196.1 coordinate 6,430, forward strand.
TGCTGTCGAGAAAATACTTGAGTGGTGTAGCCATGTTGCCAAAACGCGTGGGCGAGCCCAGCGCCAGGCCCGCACATTCTTCCAGATCACTGCTGGTGACATAGGGTGGACCGCTATCCGGAACGGCGCCGGCAACGGCTTCACACACAGTAGAGACTTCCGGCACGGTGCGGAGTCGCGCCTGCATGCCGCTGACCTCTTCAATGCCATGGGCGAGATGATGTGCCATGCTGGCGGTGGCGCCATGGCGACTGTAATAGAGCACAAGAATTTCAGCCATTACAATACCTTTAAAATATTTTCCGGTGGACGACCGATGGCAATACCTTTGTCGGTGATCACGATGGGGCGTTCAATGAGTTTGGGTGTCCTGACCATGGCCTCGAGCAGGGCAGCACGATCCAGGGTGGGGTTATCGAGCCCCAGTGCCTGATACTCCGGTTCTTTATGGCGCATTAGTTGGCGGGGTTCGATACCGAGTTGAATGAGTATGTTCTCCAGCGTCGCGACATCGGGTGGATTTTGTAAATACTCGATGACGTCGATATCAACATTCTGCTCTTCTAACAGCTGCAATGTCTGGCGTGATTTTGAACAACGGGGGTTGTGATAAATTTTGGCGTTCATGCGGTTTTTTTCCCTAAAAATTTAGGTTAGGCGATGCTGCTGTAGCGTGCAAAAGGGGCTGGCTTGACAGCCCCAGAGACGGGTGATAGCTTTCTCCAACCATTACGATTCTCTAATATATTATTCAAACATGTCCATACCGCTACGTACACTGTTTTGTCTGTGGTTGATTTTGCCACTGCTGACCTTGGGGTGCGCGTCCCATTATCCGGTACAGGAAATGAGTAATGCGCGTCAGACCTTGCAGGCGGCCGAGGCGGTTAATGCTGAGGCGCATGCCCCCACGCAGTTTCACGAAGCAAAACGCCTGCTGGACCTGGCTACCAGCAAGCTGGAAGAGGGTGACTATATTTTAGCCAGGGAATACGCCATCTCGGCAAAACAGCTGGCCATCAAGGCGCGAATGGCCGCGATTAGTCAGCAACAAAGCGAAAAGAAAAATTAATCATATTAACCGGTTAGATTCCTTGACACTTCTCCAGATCGGGTGCTAGTTTGTTCGGCAGAAGAATATTTAATATCGTGTTCGAGAAAGAGACAATTTCAGACTACAAGCTTGGAGCAAAAAATGAGAATTATTAATAAGTTGCGTACTTTCGGTTTAGTAACGGTGATGGCCGGTGTGATTGTCGGTTGTGCCGGTACTACAGAACAGGATACAGCCGCTGCAGCGGCGGCGGATGCCATTGCGGCAGCCAAGTCAGCCAATGCCCAGGCCGCGGCGGAAAACTATGAGTGGCGGGACACTGGCAAAATGATTTCCGATGCAGAAAAGGCCATGAAAGATGGTGACCATGCCAAGGCCATCAGTCTGGCCAACGCGGCACAACGTCAGGCGGAATATGCCCTGGCGCAGAAATCGGCTGAGCTGGACCGTCTGCGCAAGGAAGGTATCCTTAACGGCGCCACTGCGGCGGCTCCTGCGGCACCCGCAGCGGCCGGTGCGGGCCAGTACCAGGTAAACCGCGGCGATAATCTGTGGAATATCTCGGGCAATGCCAGTGTCTACGGCAATCCTTACCAATGGCCGCTTATCTACAAGGCCAACCAGGACCAGATCAAGGATGCTGACCTTATCTATCCCGGTCAGGTATTTAACATTGATCAGAATGCCTCCGCGGCTGACGTGAATGCCGCCATCCAGCATGCCAAAACGCGTGGTAGCTGGAGCCTGGGCCAGGCCGAGGAATCTGATAAAGCCTATCTGGGCAGATAATCGACGCGATACGCTTGAGCGAATACCGCTTCAGCAAAAAGGGCCCTCAGGGGCCCTTTTTTTATTGCACCAGCCCCCTCGGCCCGCACGGCCATATCTGGCGGTGGCCGTGAGGTCTGACTCAGTACCAGCCATAATATAGTTGTGGTATCTACAAACCCTCAGTGGGTCCCATCTGCCCTGAGCTGTGCCCGGATGGCGGGGCTGGGCGGTTATATTCTGGGTCGTTATATTTAAAGTTATGGGATATGACACCTAGCCGGTTTGGGATTGTGCATCCCGGGAGTGTTTGGCAAACGTGGGTTTACCCCAGACCCCTGTGGGTTTACGGGGCATCTGGCACGGAAGGCATCTGTGTACATAGTGGTGCTATAGAAGCTGAGTGAATGTTTATAAAATACCGTGGTCTTACTTCAAACGGGAAGGAGAAAGTTCTGCATATGCTGAATTATCAGAGCGTGCTTAAGCACATAGCGATAGTAACCTGCCTTGGACTAATCTTTACCACAGGTAAGGTTTTTGCCCAGGACGAGGCTGTCGAGTTCAGCTTGAAGGATCTTAACGGCAAAATCCATAAACTGAGTGATTATCGTGGCAAGTGGGTGGTGGTGAATTTCTGGGCGACCTGGTGTCCGCCTTGTCTGGATGAGATTCCGGAATTAATCGAATTTCATCAGGCCCACCAGGCTACCACCGCAGTGGTGCTGGGTATCAATCACGAACAACCGGACCTGGAATACCTGAAGGAGTTTGTTGATCAGGCATTTGTTAATTATCCGGTGTTGTTGACCCAGGGAGATGAAAAACTGCCCTTTGGCAATCTGCGGGGGTTGCCTACCACGGTACTGGTCTCGCCGCAGGGTGTGCCGGTGGTAAAGCGCACCGGTGTGGTGACCAGGCAAGACCTGGAACAGGCCATTCAGAGTTTCAGTCAGAAATAACCGTTCAGGAATGACAGTGATGATGAAAACAATTTTTACGATGACACTTTTTCTGCTGGCAAGTCTCGCGCAGGCAGAAGGCCCCCGTGACCCCTATAAATTCTTTTTCAATGAAACCTGGGGCGACTTTTCCGAAGAACTGACCAAGGCCAGGGACGAGGGCAAAAAAGGTGTGTTGTTCTTTTTTGAAATGGATGAGTGTCCCTTTTGTCACTACATGAAGACTAATGTGTTAAATCAGCCGGAGGTCCAGGCCTACTTTCGGGAGCATTTTCTCAGCTTCCCGGTGGACATTGAAGGCGATATCGATATCACGACACCGGCCGGTGAGCCGATGAAGCAAAAGGAATTTGCCTTTAAAACCCGGGTGCGTGCGACCCCGGTCTTCGTGATCTATGACCTCGAGGGTAATCCTATTCACCGTCATACCGGCAAGACCGCCGGTGTCACGGAGTTTATGTGGATTGGTGAATATATTGTCGATGGCCACTACAAAAATATGAAGTATTTGCCCTTCAAACGTAGCAAACGTCAGGACTAAAAAATCACAATAATGTTGCAAGTGGTACGCTATCTTGTTGTTGGGGGCTTCAGCATATCGCTGCTGTCTGCCGGCTTTGCGCAGGAAAAGGCACCTGACGCCCTGCCGGAACCCTTGACCCTGGAGTACGCCCTGTCACTGGCGCAGGACCTGCATCCCAGCATGCAGCGTATGGATGCCAGTATTCAACGGGCGCTTGCGGCTAAGCAGATGGTGGATACCGATAACAGTCTGGAAATCAATCTCGAAGCGCAGGCCCGCTGGGTGGAGCCCTCCCATGTTGCACCGGACCAGCATGATGACCATCGTCTGGGAGTGATCGCACGGAAACGTCTGTATGACTTTGGCCGGCAGGAGTCAAAGTCAAATGCGGCAAATCTGGATCTTGAAGGCCAGCAGCTGCGCTATCGGCAAGCCCTGCAGGAACATCGGCTCGAGGTCATGCGTCTTTATTTTGATGTGCTGCTGGCCGATCTCAAGTTCATTCGTGACAATGAGGAAATGGCAGTGGCCTACATACAGTGGGACCGCATCCAGGAGCGCTATCGCCTGAAACAGGCCATTGATGTCGATGTCCTGGCGCTCGAGACCGAGTACCAGAAGGTCCGCCGCACGCGTTTTCAGAGTCAGGCCATGCAACGCCAGACGCGGGCGCGTCTGGCCGCCGCCCTGAATCGTCCCCACAACCTGCCCGCCAATCTGGTGCCACCGGAATTACCCGTGCTGAGTGAAAAGCTGGACGACTTTGAGGAGCTGCAGCAACAGGCGCTGGAACATAATCCGGCACTACAAGTGTTGCGAAAACGCCTGCACGCGACACAGCAGCGGCTCGAGGCCGCGCGCAGTGCCTATGACCCCAGCCTGAGCGGACAACTGGAGGCCTATTCCTATTCACGGGAGCTTGGCTCAAGCGACAAATGGCGCGCCGGGATAACGCTGGACGTGCCGCTGTATACCGGTAACCGCAGCCAGGCCGTAGTGGCGCAGGCCAAGGCCGATGAATATCAGTTGCAGGCTGAATTGAAGGAGCTGGAATATGATATTACGCAGGCAGTATTAGAGGCCTGGCTCAATATCGATATTCTCGGTGTGCAGCGTCAGGAGATGCAAACCCGCGCGAATTACGAGGAAGCGGCACTGGATCAGAGTCGCGCCATTTATGAACTGGAGTTGAAAACCGACCTGGGTTTTTCCATGGTGCGGGTCTCCGAGGCCGAGTATCAGGCCCGCAAGACGGATTATGAATTGGCGATGGCCTGGGAACGGCTCAAGTTATTGACGGGCCAGTTGGACAGGGCGCCAGCGACAGCGAACATCTCAACGCCGGGAGCGAAAAATGATTAACCACCACATACGCAACACCCTGCTGAGTCTGGTGTTATTGCCCCTTTCTGCTGGCTTGGCCGCGGCTGCTGAGTTGGCCGCTCAGCTTGACTGGTCCGCGAAACAGGTACTCTCCACGCCGGTCACCGGTGTGGTTGAGCAGGTGCGGGTGGTGCCTGGACAGAAATTCAAAAAGGGTGAGCTGTTACTGAATCTGGATGCCCGAGAGTTTCAGGCGGCACGGAATCAGGCCGCCGCCAGGCGCCTCGCGGCGAAGACCACCCTGGATGAGGCCGGGCGTGAGCTGGAACGGGCACAGGATTTGTATGACCGCACCATGCTGGCGGAACACGAGCTGCAGGTGGTGAAAAATAGTGAAGCGCACGCCAAGGCGGCGTACCTGGGGGCGCAGGCCCTGTTGCAACAGACGGAAATTGCCCTGGAGCGTAGTCGCATCCAGGCACCGTATGACGGTGTTGTCCTGAGTGTGCAAGTGCAGCCCGGTCAGACCGTACTCTCCCAGTTACAGGTCATGCCCCTGGCGGTCGTCGCACAGGCGGATAAAATGGTGGCGCGTGCCTGGCTGGACGCCGCAGACCTGGATAAATACGCGGGTGTGAGCGCCACTCAGGTCAGCGTGGCGGGCAGGCAGTATGCGGTGGTCTCACAACACATTGTCTATGAGGCCAACGACAAGGGCCTCTATGCACTCGAAGTCGTCTTTGATAGCGCCGGCGCCAGTCTGCATCCTGGGATGGCGGCCAACATCATTCTGCCGTGAGCGCCTGCATGCGTTGTATCGTGAGCGGTAACGTCCAGGGTGTGTTTTTTCGTGCCAGCACCCAGAGTCAGGCACGCGCACTTGCCTTAACCGGCTATGCACGCAATCAGGCCGATGGTACGGTCGAGGTGTTGGCCTGTGGCGACATGCAGGCACTGACGCAATTGCAGGCCTGGTTGTGGCAGGGACCGCCTGCGGCCCGGGTGGACCATGTGGTCTGTACGTCAGTAGAACAAACTGCGCCGGCGGAGTTCGCTATCCACTAAGGTTGCGGTGTGCTGCTCGCCCCGTTCTAGTAACGTCGCCAGTCCCGATCCAGGCGGGTGAAGACGCGGTTGGTATAACGAAAGCTGCCGAGGCTGCCGTTATAGCGCATCAGGGCGGTGGTCAGATTCCCCTTTTCCTTGTCGAGATAGTAACGCAGGATGGTGCAGCCCATGCGCAGGTTCGTGTGCAGGTCAAAGAGGTTATCCCCGGGGCGGCCAATCTCCTTTAACCAGAACGGCATGACTTGCATCAGACCCAGGGCGCCGGCGCTGGAAATGGCAAAGCGATCAAAATTACTCTCGACATCAATGACGGCCAGGACCAGCTCCGGTATGAGCCTGGCGCGGCTCGCCTCGTAGTGCACCAGCTTGAGCAAATGCAGGCGTCTTTGTGGGTCGGGGATCTTCCTGCTCAGGCGGTTGGACATATCCAGCAACCAGACCTCGGCATCAAAACGGTCGACAAAGCTGTCCGATTCGTTGACCGCCGCCTGCAACAGGCGGCGTAGTTCCGGGTCGACCTCGGCCGGCGTGTCGGCAAACAGCGAGGTGCTGAGCAAAAACATCAAACCGCTGCAGAGGAGCCTGGCCATGCGCTGGGTTACGGTCGGGACTGGAGTTTGTCGTGCAGAAAGCGGCTGACCTCGGACAGGGCGACGTCAACCGAGTCGCGGTCACGGCGGCCCTTGTATTCGACCATACCCTTGTCGAGGCCACGTTCGCCGATGACCAGGCGGTGCGGGATGCCAATGAGTTCCATGTCGGCGAACATCACGCCGGCGCGTTCATTGCGATCATCCAGGAGGACATCAATGCCGCTGGCCTGGAGCTCCGTGTAGAGGCGTTCGACGCATTCCTGCACCCGGGTCGATTTGTGCATATTCATGGGCACCAGCACCAGGCTGAAGGGGGCAATGGCCTGCGGCCAGATAATGCCCTGGTCGTCATGGTTTTGTTCAATGGCGCTGGCGACTACGCGCGAGACACCGATGCCATAACAGCCCATGGTCATGACGGTGGCCTTGCCTGCTTCGTTGAGGACCGTGGCCTTCATGGCCTCGCTGTATTTGGTGCCCAGCTGGAAAATATGTCCCACCTCGATACCGCGCTTGATAGACAGCGTGCCCTGACCATCGGGGCTGGGGTCACCCTCTTCGACATTGCGAATATCCACACTGACCGGCTCCGCCAGATCCCGCCCCCAGTTGACGCCGGTGAGATGCTGGTCGTCTTCATTGGCGCCACAGACAAAGTCGGCCAGGTGTGCGGCGCTGTGGTCCACATAGACCGGGATGCTCAGGCCGACGGGGCCGACCGAGCCGGCGTTGGCGCCGGTGGCCGCGCGGATCTCCTCCTCGCTGGCAAAGGTGAGGGGGGCATGCAGGCCGGGGAGCTTCTCGGCCTTGAGCAGATTCAGTTCATGGTCGCCGCGCAGCACCAGGGCCATGACCTGGCCCTCGGCATCGCGCACGATAAGCGTCTTGACGCACTGCTGTGCCGGCAGCTTGAGAAACTTACTGATGGCCTCGATGCTGTGCTGATTGGGGGTGGCGACCTTCTGCAGGGCCTGGCCAGCGACCGGGCGCGGGGTGGTGGGCGCGACGGCCTCGGCCAGTTCCACGTTGGCGGCATAATCGCTGCCGGAACTGAAGGCGATGGCGTCTTCGCCGGAATCGGCCAGTACATGAAATTCGTGCGAGGCACTGCCACCGATGGCGCCGGTGTCCGCCATGACCGGGCGAAACTCGAGGCCAATGCGGCTAAAGATGCGGCTGTAGCAGGCATGCATGACCTCGTACGTGGCCTGCAGCGAGTCCTGATCGGTGTGAAAGGAATAGGCATCTTTCATGAGAAACTCGCGCGCACGCATCACCCCGAAACGGGGACGGCGCTCATCGCGAAACTTAGTCTGAATCTGATAGAAGTTGGCGGGTAGCTGTTTGTAACTTTTGATCTCATTGCGAATGAGATCGGTAATGACCTCTTCATGCGTCGGGCCAAAACAGAAGTCACGCTGATGACGGTCGCGCAGACGCAGCATCTCGGCACCCATTTGTTCCCAGCGGCCGGTCTCCTGCCACAGTTCTGCGGGTTGCACCGCGGGCATCAGCACCTCCTGGGCGCCGGCGTTGTTCATCTCATCACGCACAATGGCCTCCACCTTGCGCAGTACCCGCAGGCCCAAAGGTAACCAGGTATACAGCCCCGCGGCCAGCTTGCGGATCATGCCGGCCCGCAGCATTAACTGGTGACTAATGACCTCGGCATCGGCGGGTGTTTCCTTGAGGGTGGAAATAAGCAGTTGTGATGTGCGCATGTGGATTCTTTGGTTATTTCTGATTCAGACTGGGGGGTGAATTCTAGCGGCTGGCGGCCGGTAAATATACTGCCCCGGCCCCAGGATCGAGCTTCCGGCTAGCAGTATGTTGCTGGGTTGACCGGGGCCTCGATCCCGAGGCTGGCGATTGCATTAGTCACAAAACTGCCGAATCGCATCGCGGGCTTCTGCAAGATTCTTTTCGCGCTCGGCATCAGTCATGCGTGTGACGTTGCCAGCCTCGTCTTTAAAGCGGCGATAGACCGTATAGACCTCGAGGTTCTTGCGCGCCGTGGCGCAGTTTTCCTCGCGCAGTTTTTTGTTCTTTTCCATTTCACTGGCAAGCGCTTTGTCGGCTTTGTTTTTGTCATCAATTTTGCTGGCGCGTTCCTGCAGGCTGGGCTGGGTACTGGTGTCGGCGGCCGGACTGTCCGTGCGGCTGCCGGTGTTGTACCTGTCGACCTTGGGGCTGCCGATGACCTCATAGGGGCCGCTGGCGGGGGGTTGTTGGGCATAGACCGTCTGACCCTGCTCATCCTGGTACTTGTAGGTTGCCGCGTGCACGCTGCTCACCAGCAAAAGGGTCATGGACAGGCCGATGAGATATTTCCAGACATTTTTCATTGAGAACCCCGTAAATGATTAAGACAACGACAGTTTGGGTCATCATATTCCCTGTAAATTATGGATTATTCAAGCAAGTTCACAAGTTGGACAAGTGAAATAGCCGATTTTGTCCTGAATTCGCCCCCGGCTGGCGATGGATCGTGCATTTTGTATTAGAGGCTGATTATAATAGGGGGCTAGAGAATCGAATGTCGGGATGTAGCCAAAATCTGGTGAAAATCCGCCCCCTTAAGGGCGGTTTTTTTACGCTATAGGAGTATGACCGTTGTGCAGCTAAGTGGTGGCGAAATACTAATACAGTTCCTCAAAGACGAGGGGGTCGAATATGTCTTCGGCTACCCCGGTGGAGCGGTATTACACATTTATGATGCCCTGTTCCGGCAGGATGACGTTAAACATATCCTGGTGCGTCATGAGCAGGGGGCGACTCATGCCGCCGACGGTTATGCCCGCGCCACGGGGAAGCCAGGCGTGGTGCTGGTGACCTCCGGTCCCGGTGCCACCAATGCTGTCACGGGGATTGCCACGGCCCACCTGGACTCCATCCCGATGGTCATTATTACCGGCCAGGTGCCGCGGCCGTATATCGGCTCCGACGCCTTCCAGGAAGTGGACTCGGTGGGGATTACCCGCCCCTGCGTAAAGCACAACTTTCTGGTCAAGGACGTCAAGGATATAGCCCTGACCCTGAAAAAGGCCTTTTATGTGGCCACCACAGGGCGCCCCGGTCCGGTGGTCGTGGATATCCCCAAGGATGTCACCGACCCCGCGATCAAGATCGACTACGAGTATCCGCAGAAGATTGCCATGCGTTCGTACAACCCCACGGTCAAGGGGCACCCCGGCCAGATCCGCAAGGCCGCCGAGCTGATCCTCTCGGCCAAACGCCCCATGATCTATAGTGGGGGCGGTGTAGTGCTGAGTGGCGCCAGCCAGGAACTGACCACGTTTGTGCGTAACCTGGGCTACCCCATTACCAGTACCCTTATGGGGCTGGGCGCCTATCCGTCAACGGACCCGCAGTTTGTCGGCATGCTGGGCATGCACGGCACCTACGAGGCCAATATGGGCATGCACGAGTGCGATGTGCTGATTGCCGTGGGCGCGCGCTTTGACGATCGTGTCACTGGCGATACCAGCAAGTTTTGTCCCAATGCC
>JAWOIE010000225.1:0-5263 GCA_046484825.1 Gammaproteobacteria bacterium
GGTCAAACACCCGATCACCCTGCTGGCGGAACAGCTGCGCCAGGTGCAAGGACCCGCAACCACGCCCATATCCGCATGAACCGGTCCTTCCACGCCTGGCTGGAGAGCCTTGCGCTGCGCTAATAGCGCGCGCCCCTGACCCCGCCATTTGTCGCCACGCCCCGGATGGCGGATAATGGCGCGACCCATCAACCGAGACGACCGACATGCCTACCACGCACGCAAAGAGAAACTACAGTCCCATGGATCGCTTTTTATGCGGTGTGGAAAACGGTCTGCGCACGGTGTTTGGCAAACCGGAGGTGACCGAGCGTCCCGACCCGGCGAGAGATATTCCCGAAGCGGAACTGAGCGATGCCGAACGCGAACTGGCGGCACGCCTGATGCGCATTAATCACGCCGGTGAGGTCGCCGCGCAGGGCCTCTACACCGGTCAGGCGCTCACGGCGAAGCTGCCCGAGGTGCGCGACAAAATGGAACGTGCCGCCCTGGAGGAAAATGACCATCTGGCCTGGTGTGCAAACCGTATCCAGGAACTGGGCCGCCATAAAAGTCTGCTGAATCCCTTCTGGTATGCCGGCTCTGTCACCATCGGCGCCCTCGCCGGGCTTGCCGGCGACAAGTGGAGCCTGGGCTTTGTGGCCGAGACCGAGCATCAGGTCGTGCGTCATCTTGACGAGCACCTGACCCAGTTGGCCCCCCACGACACCAGGAGTCGCGCAATCCTGGAACAAATGAAAACGGATGAAGGCCGTCACGCCACCGTGGCCCTGCATGCCGGCGGCGCCCACCTGCCTGGGCCAGTACAGCGGCTCATGGCGCTGAGCTCCAGGGTCATGACGAAGACGGCATACTGGATTTAACTCGGGAAACTCTGATTAAGTCAGGGGTTCCTGCGGCACAGGGATGTACCGCCACTTTTGATTGCGCCCGGTCATGGAACCGGGGCGCTTCACCTACTCATTTATTTCGAAATATTCCGCCCGTAAAACATTTCCAGCATTTCCTTTTCCAGCTGCTTGCGGATCTTTTTCTGCACGCTGGGTTTGAGGTCGTCGGCGTTGATGTCGAACAGGTATTCGTCCAGCTCCACGTCTTTTAACATCATCTTGGTGTGAAAAAGGTTTTCCTGATAAACATTCACGTCAATCATCTGGTACAGCTCTTTGGTATCCCGGGCGATAAAGTTCTGGATGGAATCGATCTTGTGATCGATAAAGTGCTTGCGGCCGCGCACGTCGCGGGTAAAGCCACGCACGCGGTAGTCCATAATGACAATGTCTGAATCAAAGCTGTGGATCAGATAGTTCAATGCCTGCAGCGGTGAAATACGACCGCAGGTGGAAACGTCGATGTCCGCGCGAAAGGTGCCGATGCCGTTGACGGGGTGGCTCTCGGGATAGGTATGCACGGTGATATGACTTTTATCCAGGTGCGCGACCACTGACTCCGGCAGGGGCCCCGGGGCCTCGTCATTGGAAATAAATTCCGAGGCGATCGGCTCTTCCGAGATCAACATGGTGACACTGGCGCCCTGCGGGTCGTAATCCTGATGGGCAATATTGAGGATATTGGCGCCAATAATATTGGCCACCTCGGTCAGAATACTGGTGAGACGCTCGGCATTGTATTCCTCGTCGATATATTCAATATAGGCCTGTTGCTGTTCGTGCGTCTCGGCATAATTGATATCGTAAATATTAAAGCTCAAGGTCTTGGTCAGGTTATTAAAACCGTGCAGCTTGAGTTTTTTATCAGATCTTTTCATTTAGACATTCTCCCACTGACCGGCAAGCGGCGGATGAAAAATCATCTGGACAATATTGCCGTCAGGGTCATAACAATAAAAACTGCGCGCACCATCACGATGGGTCTTGGGCTGGGTGCGCATTTTAATCTGGTGACTGAGCAGGAAATCATACCAGGCATCAACATGTTCCGGCTGGTTCAGCATAAAACCAATATGGTCCAGGTGCTGATAACCGTCAAACCCTTGCGTGGCCCGGTGCAGGGCGACATTGTCATTGCCGGAGGTCAGGTAAACATTGTCGGCATCTGGTCGCCATTCCACCTGCATGCCCAACAAGTCAACATAGAAGCGTTCACAGGCGTCAAACGCCTGTACATACAGGGCGACATGGCGCATGCCGGCGGTGGAGGGTGGTCGTGTCAAATTAATGACCTCCTGCAGAACTGGAATATGAAGACATCCGCCAGCCTTCGACGGGGCCGTATTGTAGCCGAAATCGTCACCGGATCACGAGCTTTTGAAGGTCTCACGGTGAATACTCGACCATAGCGGTTCGCCAAAACGCTGCCGTAGCACCAGGGGCAGCGCAATAGAGCCGGCGCTGATCAAGGCATCATGAAACGCCTTGAGACTGAACTCTGGCTGTGAGGCCTGCAGGCGCGCGCGGGTGGCAGTGATCAGCGCCCAGCCGGTGGCATAGCCCATGGGAACGGTGGGCGCACGGGTGTACCAGCGCACGTCGGCCAGGGCCTGTTGCCGGGACATGCCGAGGGCTGCCTGCATGCGGCCCGCGGCGGCGTCCAGCGACAGACCACGGGTGTGCAGCTCGACATCGAGCATAATGCGCAGGGTGCGCCAGAGCCGATCCTTGAGCAGAATAAACTCCGCCTCGGGGGCCGCGAGAAAACCCTGTTCCTGCATGAGTTGTTCACAATACAGGGCCCAGCCTTCGTAGAGGGTGGCCGAGCTGTTCAGCAGCCGCGGCCAGGTCCGGGCGCTGGGCGAAAGGTGGGCGGTGACAAATTGCAGATGATGTCCCGGCCAGGCCTCATGCACACAGGTATGGGGGATGCTTTGCGGGTAGTGCTCGCGCAGGTCCTCGTCATTATCGGGGATCGTCACGTAGTACAGGGCCTTTTGCTGTGGATCGGTCGGCACCGGTTCCATGTACGCCGCAAAGGGGATCTGATGACGGATAAAGTCCGGTGTCGCCACCACCTCCAGTTGCTGTGGCTCAGGCAGGCTCACCAGGTCGTGCTGTTGTAAGAAGCTGTGGGCGGCCTGCATACCCTGTTGATAATGCGTCAGGAGTGTTTCGGCACTCAGGTCATGTTGATGTAGCGTCGCTGTCATGGCCGCGATATTGTCATCACCGCGCAGCTGTTGTGTAACGGCCTTTAGCCGGGCCTCGGTCTCGGCATATAGCCGCTGTCCCAGGGCATGCAGCGCGTTGGCGTTGCAGTCGAGAAAGTGACGTTGCGCTAACGACAGATTAAAAAACGCTTCACCACAGGCAAAATCACCCGCAGCATGCGGGCCTATCTCGGTGTGTAAAAAGCGCGCAAAACTCTCCAGCACCTCGGCGGCCTCGGTAAGCTGCGGCTCCAGGCGGGCACGCATGATGCGGGGTTCGCTGCGTAACTGGCGAAAATACTCCGCCCCATGCTCCGCCTCCAGAATGCCCGACTCCAGCCAGACGGCGGGGATTTGTCCGGGGTCAGACTGTAGGTGGCGACGGGCGCCACGCAGGTAGGCCGGGATCGCCTCCAGTCTTTGCCTGAGGGCAGAGTCAAAGTTTTCCACCGGTCGCACCATGAGCTGATAAATGGCGTTTACCGGCAGAAAGCGCACGGGGTCCCGCTGACGCCAGTCCCAGGTGGTCAATTGCTTCAGACTTAGCAGGGCCTGTCCCCGCAGCAGGGCGATATCGATACACTGCTCCGTGTTGCACTCGCTGATGCTTATTTCATCGAGGGCATCGAGCAGTTTTTCATGCAGCGCCGTCAGCGCACCGAGGTCATCGTCATCATAGGGGTGCAGCAGGTGTGCATAGCCGGCGACACCACAGTCCACCGCCGCCTCAGGGTAAAAGCGAAACCAGGCGCGATAGTAGCGGTCGATAATATTACTCAATTCCGGCACGGCTTACTCGGCGTCGGTGGCGCGCAGCTCAAAGTCATGAGTCATCTCGGCGACCTTGCCCAGCATGATCGAGGCGGAGCAGTACTTCTGTGCCGACAAGGTTACCGCCCGGGCGACCTGCTTTTCCTGGAGTTCATCGCCGTAGACAATAAAGTGAACATGGATTTTGGTGAACACCTTCGGCTCGGTCTCCGCCCGTTCGGCGGACAGTTCCACCACACAATCCTTGATGGGTTGGCGCTGCTTTTTCAGGATATGCACCACATCAAAGGCGGTACAGCCGCCCAGCCCCAGCAGCAGCATTTCCATAGGCCGTACGCCCAGATTACGCCCGCCAAACGCCTCCGGGCCATCCATCACCACCGCGTGGCCGCTGCCCGATTCGCCGATAAAGCTTGCCGCCTCCACCCATTTAACCCGCGCCTTCATGCTCCACACCCTCCCATGACTAAAAGCCATTATTCTGAACAATTTAACTTAAGGAAACTCTGCAAAAGTCCCTCCCTGGACTTTTGCAGAGTCGTAAAGCGCGGCTCGTGTCCGCGCTTTCCTCACGCGCTTCAATCACTTGCGGGATTGGCGCGGCGGGGCGTCCTGCCCCGCACGGAAGCTCTGCATAAGTATGCAGAGCTTCCTTAAATACCCGCCTGCCGATAAGCAGTAGTGAACACCATCGCAGTTTGGCCATTAATCCTTGCACACTGGCCACCGCATTGGTATATCATTAGATAAATATTGGAATACCCAAAGAAATAACAAGGAAAAGCATGGCACAAATGCCAACACCACAGTCAACCGGGATCCCCTCGCTGGACCGATTTATTGAGCACTGCCACCGGCGCCACTACCCGGCCAAGAGCGTCATTATCTACGCCGGCGACAAGCCCGACGTCCTGTATTTTATTATCGACGGTTCGGTAACCGTGCTCATCGAGGATGAGGATGGCCGCGAAATTGTCCTGGCCTACCTGAACAAGGGCGACTTTTTCGGTGAAATGGGCCTGTTCGGCGATGAGACTAACCGCAGCGCCTGGGTGCGTGCCAAGACCGCCTGTGAAGTCGCTGAAATCAGCTACAGCAAATTCCGCCAGCTCTACGAAGATCACCCCGATGTCCTGTTTGCCATGGCCACCCAGATGGCCGCCCGCCTGCGCAGCACTAGTCGTAAGGTCTCGGACCTGGCCTTTATGGATGTCACCGGCCGCGTGGCCCGCACCCTGCTCGACCTGTGCAAACAACCCGATGCCATGACCCACCCCGACGGCATGCAGATCCGTATTACTCGCCAGGAGATTGGTCGTATTGTCGGCTGCTCCCGTGAAATGGTCGGTCGCGTGCTCAAGACCATGGAAGAGCAGGAGCTCATCTCGG
>JAWOIE010000083.1:0-22407 GCA_046484825.1 Gammaproteobacteria bacterium
TCACCGGGGCACCGGTGCTAAAAAAGAGGTCTGACGCCTCTTTGTCTACCATAAGTTTTATATAGGGCAGTATATCCACAGGGCTGTTCTCATTGTTATCTATACACAAATGTATCGCATATCACCTGCGATGCAAGCCAGAGGCGAAATCGTCACCCCGAGGATGAAATTATCATATTTCCCACCCAGCCCCGCCTCAACGACCAGGCCATGCCGTCACGCATGGTGGCGGCCGCTGAAGCCTCAACCGTCATAGCCACCGGGAGGACATTTCCACAGTGTCGGTTCATGTAGCAACCGCCTGGTGTGAACGACTACCTCTCCAAAACAAACCACAAGCCAGACTAACCACGGATGCCACGGCAGGCAAACAATTCATTTTCTCACCCATGCTCGCCACAGTATTGAGCGCACGCCAGACCATTTGGCGTGACGACCCATCCGTTAGCCCGAGGAAATCTGTAGCCATTCTCAACGTGTTCGTATGTCCTGGCAATACACTATAGTTCTCTTTTGTGTACAGCTGTTGCCGCCGTCAACCGCCATCCGACGCAACATTTTCTCGCTAACACCTCCACGGGCTGGGATATACTCGCTGGGGATATAAGTCAGAGGCCGAGCACGGCCCGGTACACCTGGGGGTGACATCGATGCCTGAGCGCCGGGGCACCTGTAGCCGGCGGTTACACAGAGACTTTTTTTCGGTGCTGCCATGCAATATTCTGGATTGCCCAGGATATTCAGGCAACAATCAATCTTTCTGGAATAAACTGAACCAGCAGCAAGGGTGGACATGGCAAAGGGGAACGCAACACAACACACGCCCATGATGCAGCAATACCTGCGCATCAAGGCGGAGCACCCGGAAATTCTGCTGTTCTACCGTATGGGCGACTTCTACGAACTCTTTTACGATGACGCCCGCCGCGCCGCCGAGCTTCTGGGGATTACCCTGACGGCCCGCGGCCAGTCGGCCGGCACCCCCATTCCCATGGCCGGCGTACCCTATCATGCCGTTGAAGGCTATCTGGCCAAACTGGTCAAACGGGGTGAGTCCATTGCCATTTGCGAACAAATTGGCGACCCGGCTACCGCGAAGGGCCCGGTAGAGCGCCAGGTAACCCGCATTATCACCCCCGGCACCCTCACCGATGAGGCACTGTTGCAGGAACAGCGCGATCACCTGCTGGTCAGTATTTTGCCACAGGGCGCCGCCGTCGGCCTGGCGGCACTGGATTTGAGCAGTGGCCGCTTTCACGTCATGGAACTGTCGCTGGGCGCGGACCTGCAACACGAACTGGCCCGCCTGCAACCCGCCGAGGTCCTGTATCCGGAGCAAGAGGACGCACCCCAGGTCGTTCCCGGGCGCACTGCGACCACGGCCTTGCCCGCCTGGCACTTTGATGAGCACGCCAGCCGCCAGCGCCTGTGCACACAATTCGCTACCCGCGACCTGGCGGGCTTTGGCTGCGAGGCGCTGCCCCTGGCCATCGGCGCGGCGGGCGCCCTGTTGCAGTATGTGCAGGACACCCAGCGCACCCACCTGCCCCACATTCGTGGCCTGCAGGTGGAACGGGTCAGCGACACCATCATTCTCGACGCCAGTACCCGGCTCAATCTGGAGCTGGAGGCCAGTCTCTCCGGTCATGAGCAGCATACCCTCCTCGGCGTACTGGACCGTTGCGCCACGCCCATGGGCAGCCGCCTGTTACGCCGCTGGCTACACCGCCCGCTGCGGGCGCGGACGCCGCTGCGGGCACGGCAGGCCGGTATCCGTGAACTGCTGGCGGCACAAGGCTATGAAGACCTGCGCGCGTTATTGCGCGGTCTGGGCGACATGGAACGCATTCTCTCCCGTGTGGCCCTGCGCTCGGCACGACCACGGGACCTGAAACAACTGGGCGTGATTCTCGCCCGCCTGCCGGACTTCCAGGAGCAGCTTCGCCGCTACCAGGCAGCTTTGCTCAAGGGCCTGGCACAACAACTCGGTGGCTTCCCGGCGCTGGCGGCACGCCTCGACCAGGCCCTGGTGGACAACCCGCCCCAGCTGATTCGCGATGGCGGCGTCATCGCCCCCGGCTACGACGCCAGCCTCGATGAACTGCGCGGCCTGCGCGACAATGTCGGCGAGACCCTGACGCAACTGGAACGCACCGCCAGGGCCGAGACCGGGATCAGCACCCTCAAGGTCAGTTTCAACAAGGTCCACGGCTATTATATAGAGGTGAGCCGGGCGCAAAGCGTGCATATGCCCGCCCACTATCAGCGCCGCCAGACCCTGAAAAATGCCGAGCGCTATATCACCCCTGAGCTCAAGGCCCTGGAGGACAAGGTCCTCAGCGCCGGCGAACGCGCCCTGAGCCGGGAAAAGGCCCTCTATGATGAGCTACTGGATAAGCTCAACGCCGAACTCGCGCCCCTGCAGGAATGCGCCACGGCACTGGCGAACCTGGACGTGCTACAGAACCTGGCCGCGCGGGCGGATCAACTCGACCTGCATGCGGCGGAACTCAGCGATACGCCCGGCATTTGCATCCGGCAGGGCCGCCACCTGGTCATCGAACAGGTCCAGGAGACCCCCTTTACCCCCAATGATATTGAACTGAGCGATGACAGTGGGCGTATGTTGCTGGTAACAGGGCCGAATATGGGGGGAAAATCCACCTACATGCGGCAAACCGCTCTAATTGTACTGCTCGCCCACATTGGCAGCCACGTCCCCGCCGCGAGCGCCGTGATCGGTCCCATTGACCGTATTTTTACCCGCATCGGTGCCGCCGATGACCTGGCCAGCGGCCGCTCCACCTTCATGGTGGAAATGACCGAGACCGCCAATATCCTGCACAATGCCACGGCGGATTCGCTGGTGCTCATGGACGAGATAGGCCGTGGCACCGGCACCTACGATGGCATGTCGCTGGCCTGGGCCTGCGCCGAGGCCCTGGCCACGGACATCGGCGCCTATTGCCTGTTCGCCACCCACTACTTCGAACTCACCCAGCTGGCCGAGCAACTGGAGTCTTGCCGCAACGTCCACCTCGAGGCCGTCGAACATGGCGACAGCATTGTCTTCCTGCATCATGTCAAGGCAGGCCCGGCGGACCGCAGCTATGGCCTGCACGTCGCCGCCCTCGCCGGTGTCCCCCGCCACGTCATCAACGCCGCGCGGCAAAA
This sequence comes from Gammaproteobacteria bacterium, assembly GCA_046484825.1. Lineage (GTDB taxonomy): Bacteria > Pseudomonadota > Gammaproteobacteria > UBA6429 > Thiohalophilaceae > CAJYAN01. The sequence continues at coordinate 3,175 of JAWOIE010000083.1, forward strand.
GCTACGGCAACTGGAACAGGCCCCGGCAACCCCCGCCGCCCGTCAGCCCGACACCAGCGTCACGACCACGGCCATACCCCCGGCGGTGTTGGCCATGCTGGCCGATCTCCAGCCGGACGAACTCAGTCCCAAACAGGCACTCGACTGGCTCTATCGACTGCAACAGTCACTACAACCGTAACGCGGCCACCAAACCGACCTTCCATTAGCGCTATAACTCCCTGATTTAATCTGTCTTTCCCGACGCCGCCTGTAAAGTTTGTGGCGCAACAGCCGAAACATAGCCTACAGGAAGTTGCTGGCGGCGGGCGCCCTGCCCTGACAAGAACAAATCGGAAGCGTAGACATGCTGCAAAAACTCAGACAACAAATAGAGTCGAAGCTCGAATACATGCCCATCAAAAAAAAGCTCCAGTCGGGTTTTGGTACCCTGCTGGGCTTTATGCTGGTGCTGGTATTACTCACCGTCATCAGCCTGTTGCTGATCAAAGGCAACATTGATGAGGTGGTAGACGAGTATCAGCCGGCCCAGACGGGGTCCCTGGAACTCTGGTCAGAACTCTACCGGCTCAGCACCGCCATGGGATTCTATTTATTAAGCAACGAGGCCATTCATCAGGAGGACTATGAAACGGGCATCGAGCGCGTGGATGCCACCCTGGCAAGGCTAAACCAACAGCGCACCATTTTGGAGGACGATGTTTCCCGGCAGTTACTGACCGATATCGGGACCGACATTGAGCGTTTCAAAAGTTTTCAGTCCCGCATCGCCACACTCGCCGGCAATGACAGCGCCAATATGCCCGGCATTACCTATGCCTCGGAGCACCTGAGCCCTCTGGGCCAGGAAGTGCTGCAGTCCCTGGAACAGATGCTGCTCGCTGAACTCGATATGCCATTCACCAAAGACCGCCGGGACCTCCTGCTCAACATCACCGGCATCCGCTATCGCTGGATGAATATTCAAAATGAGGTACGCGCCTACCTGTCGTTCCGCCTGCAAAACTCACTGGGCAATATCGCCCAGGCCAACGAAGTCATGGGCGATATGATCGCTAAACTCAGTGCGCGCCCCGCCACCAGTGCCCTGACCTTTGAACAAAGCGATGCCCTGGAGACGATCAAGACCGTCCGCATGCAGTTTATGCAAAACCTGGACACCCTTATTGAAATCCATGGGAGTGAAAACTGGCGCAACGACGCCACCCTGATTCGGGGTGAGATTGGTCCCATTATGCAGGCCGTCAATGAGAAACTGCGCCGGCTTGAGGCCCGCCAGGGGGAATTGATTGCCGCGGCCAACAGCGCCCTGATTACCCAGGTCGTAGTCACCATACTGATCGGCCTGGGCCTGTTTGCCACCGCCTTTGTCGTTGCCAGCAAACTCAGTGTGCAGTTGATCAACACCATTGTGACGCCGCTGCAAGAGGCGGTAGAGGCCACCGGTCGCATTGCCTCCGGCGACCTGACTGTCAGCATTGAAGAAAAATCCTCCGATGAGATCGGTCAGTTGATCAGCTCGCTGAACATGATGACCGCCAACCTGTCCTCGCTGGTGCACAAGGTGCAACAGTCCGGTATTCAGGTCACCTCCTCCTCTACCGAGATCGCCGCCACCGCCAAACAGCAGGAGGCCACGGTCAGTGAGCAGGCGGCCACCGCCAACCAGATCTCCACCACCGCCACCGAGATCTCCGCCACGACCCAGGAACTGGTCGAGACTATGGACGAGGTCACGCACATCGCCGAGACCACCGCCATGTCCGCCGGTAACAGCCAGTCGGCCCTCGCCAGTATGGAACAGACCATGCACCACATGATGGACGCCACTGGCAGTATCAGCGCCAAGCTCTCGGTCCTGAGTGAGAAGGCCGCCAATATCAATAGTGTGGTCACCACCATCACCAAGGTCGCCGACCAGACCAATCTGTTGTCACTCAATGCCGCCATCGAGGCGGAAAAGGCCGGTGAGTACGGCATTGGCTTTTCGGTCGTGGCGACCGAGATTCGCCGCCTGGCGGATCAAACCGCCGTCGCCACCTGGGACATCGAACAAATGGTCAAGGAGATGCAATCAGCGGTGTCCACCGGGGTCATGGGCATGGACAAGTTCAGCGACGAGGTGCGCAAGGGCGTTGATGAGGTGCGTCACGTCGGCGGCCAACTGGCCGAGATCATCGAGCAGGTACAGAATCTGCTACCGGGTTTTGCCGCGGTCCACGAGGGCATGCAGAACCAGGCGCTGAGCGCCCAGCAGATTACCGAATCCATCAGTCAGTTGAGCGACGGCACCCAACAGACCGCCGACTCCCTGCGTCAGTCCGGTGGCGCGATCACCCAACTGCATACCGCAGCGCGCGCCCTGCAGGATGGGGTCTCCCGCTTCAAGGTCAAAGCCGGCATAGTATCGTGACCCATAGATCTCGGTCCTGAAGACATGCTGGCACTGTCACTCTATATTGGCACGGAACACTTCGCCGTACCGGTCGCCCAGGTCGCCGAGGTACTGCCCCTGACCGGCCTGCAAGCGATCCCGCTGGCGCCGGACTACATCGCCGGCCTGCTCGATTACCACGGCACGCCAGTACCCGTGATCGACCTGTGCGCACTAATGACCGGTAACGCGCATCACAAGGTCCTGACCACTCGCATGATTCTCATCCACTATCGCCATGCGCAGGAGCGCGCCAGACTGCTGGGACTGATTGCCGAGCGGGTCACCGAGACGCTGCAGATCCCCGATGCGGAAATCAGAAGCACGGGGGTCAGCCTGCACAACGCCCCCTATCTTGGCCGCGTCAGCAAACAGGCGGACCGCATGACCCAGCTTATTAATGCCGATGCCCTGCTCACGGACGAGGTGCACCAGCTGCTCTATCAACCGCCGGCAAGCGGCGTCTCGGCATAGGGCACGACCATGTCACTGACGCAAATCGAAAAATTACTCCACCGGGAAATTGGCCTGGATGCCAGCAGTATTGGTTCAGAGAGCATCCACAAGGCCGTCCAGACCCGCATGCGCGAGTGTGAGGCCACGAGCATCGAGCACTACTGGCGTCTGCTCTGCAACAATCATGATGAACTCAGGGAACTGGTCGATGAGGTCGTGATCCCCGAGACCTGGTTCTTTCGCAACAGCGACCCCTTTGAGATGCTGATCAAGTTTGCCCGCGAAGAGTGGCTGCCCCGGCAAGCCACGACACCGTTGCGCATACTCAGTATTCCCTGTGCCACCGGCGAAGAACCCTATTCCATCGCCATTGCCCTGATAGAAGCCGGCTTTACCCCCTCGCAGTTTCATATTGACGCCATGGACATCAGCAAACGCAATATCGAGCGGTGCAAAAAGGCGTACTACAGCGATTACTCCTTTCGCGGCGTCGACCCCGTGCTGCGGGATCGATTTTTTCGCGCCCGCGGCAGCCAGTATCAGCTGGACATCCTGGTGCGCGCCACCACCAATTTTTATCAGGCCAGTCTGCTCGACCCCAACATTGTCTATACGCGCCGCCCCTATGACGTGGTCTTTTGCCGCAACCTGCTTATCTACTTCGACCGCCAGACGCAACAGGCGGCGCGCAACATGCTGCGCAAACTAGTGACCGACGACGGCATACTCTTTGTCGGCCATGCCGAGACCGGCGGCTTTATCAAGGACTGGTTTACCTCGCGCCGCTACCCGCGCGCCTTTGCCCTGCGCAAGCACAGCGAGAGCAGTGCGTCACCCCGACCAAAGAACATCGTCCAGCCACCGTCACGGCATAAAGCAACAGCCGCCGCATCGGCGTGGCGCCAACGGCGACCCACATCCCAGCCCGCATCCCAACCGGCCGCTGCGCTGGCGCCAGAATCACGGGCCCGCAGGCCCGTCACGGCACAGCTACCCTCGCTGCGCGACGCGCAGGCACTGGCAGATCAAAGTCGCTTTGTCGAGGCCGAGGCCATTTGCGTGCAGCATTTGCACAGTGATAAGCAAAATGCCGAAGCCTATTACCTGCTGGCCATGGTGCAGTTGGCCGCAGGCCATCCCCAGACGGCCGTGGACTACCTGAAAAAGGTGGTCTACCTGCACCCGCGCCATATTGATGCCTTGATGTTTCTCGCCACCCTGACGGCGGAACAGGGCGACCCGGAGCTTGCCCGGCGCTACCGTGAGCGGGCGCAACGTGCCCGGCAACGTCAGGATAACGGGGTGCTGCACTAATGTCTGAAACCAAGCCATCCCCTGAGCTACAACTGGATGACTGCTGGAACCGGATCGGGGTCTGGGGCCATGAACCGGTCCGTTGCGAGAAGCTACTCACACACATTCACTGCCGCAACTGCGAGGTCTATTCAGCGGCGGGACGCAAAATTCTCGAACGCCAACTCCCCGCTGAGTATGAGGCCTCCTGGGCAACGGTCTATGCAGAAGCGGAAGTCCAACAGCTTGCCGGCACCGAACCCATAACCATTTTTCGCCTTGGCAACGAGTGGATGGCCATCTCGACGCTATTGATCAAGGAGGTCACCGAGGTCCATAGCATTCATTGCATCCCACACAGCCACAATCCGGTGTTACGCGGCCTGGTCAATCTCAATGGCCAATTACGTATTTGTGTTTCACTGGGGCATTTACTCGACATCGAGAAGTCGACAGAGGCCGTGCAGAGCGATTTCCTGCGGGTCTACAATCGCATGCTGCATATCAGCGACGAGCACGATGATTTTGTCTTTTTCGTCAGCGAGGTGAAAGACAGTTTCCGCATCGACCCCGCGGCGCTCAGCCCGGCACCCGCCACGATTGCTCGCGCCAAAGGCAGCTTTATCCGCGGCCTCGTCACCTGGCAGGGACACGACGTCGCCTGCCTGGATGGCGAACTGCTGTTTTACAACCTGAGAGACAATCTCGCATGAGCGATAAACTCAATCTCGCCATGCTGGAACTGTTTCGCCTGGAGGCCGGCAGTCAATTGTCGGTGCTGGGGCCAGGCCTCGCCGCCTTGCAAGGTGCGCCGGAGGACCCGGTCGAGATCGAATCCGCCCTGCGCGCCTTTGGTGCCTTAAAGGCCGCCGCCAGGATCGCCACGGTCACGCCGATCTTCCTCCTGGCCAAACAGATCGAAGCTCACCTGAGCCAGACACTTCAGGGCAAGGCCGAGCTCCGTCCCCCTGTCATCGAGGCATTGCAACACAGTCGCCGGTGGGTAGCGGATTTTATCACCGCGATTGATCACGAGCCGCAGGACTGGCTTGACCGCCATGCCGAACAGTTCGCCCAACTGGAGCTTGTCTTTTCCGCCGATCCGCCAACCCAGGCAAACACCGAAGAACACGCCAAGGGAGGTGCTGGAGACGCTGAGCCGGAACAACCGCGTACTACAACCGCGCGCGCGGACGACCTGGCGGGGGACAACACGGCGGGGGACAACCCTACCTCGCTGGCCGACCTCTCCATGCTGGAACTGTTTCGACTGGAGGCGGAGGAACAGACCCGTATCCTCAGCGACAGTCTGGTCGCCCTCGAGACCCACAGCGATGATGCCCGACACCTCGAACAACTCATGCGCTCGGCACATTCTCTCAAGGGTGCGGCACGCATGGTGGGGCTGGAGGCGGCCGTGCAGATTGCCCATCGCGCGGAAGATATTTTTGTCGCCGCGCAACAGGCCAGTCTGCAGCTCGAAGCGGAGGACATGGACCTGCTGCTGTTGTGTATTGACACCCTGCAACACATCGCCAAGGCCACCCGCGACGATTACCCCGCATGGCAACAACAGTATGCCCAGGATATTGACCAGATTGTCAGCGCCCTGAACGCCTGTCTGCAAAGGACACCCTACACGCTGCCGCAACCGGCCTTCGCCAACCGTAGTGCCAAGCCCGAGCAGGACACGAGCGGGACGGAGGAGCGTCCCGCCATGGCCGCCGCCGATGCCGGTACCCCGGCCCCGACAGAAGAAAATGTCGTCCGCGTCTCGGGCAAGACCTTGAACCGTCTGTTAGGACTCGCCGGCGAGGCGCAGGTCGCCGCCCGCTGGATGACGCCCTTCAATAGCCACATGCTCCAGATCAAACGCCGCCAGGCGGAGTTGGGCACCCTGCTGGATCAGATCCGTGATCACCTGTTTGACCTCCAGGCCGACGACCGCCTGCATGAATTGCTCAATGAGGCGCGACAAAAATCCAACACGTGTCGTGGGCTCCTGGCGGAACGCATGACCGAGCTGGATGCCTATGATCGACACAGTAGCAGCCTTGCCTATCGCCTCAATCGCGAGATCCTCGCCACCCGCATGCGGCCCTTCGCGGAAGGCATCCAGGGTTTTCAGCGCCTGGTGCGGGATGTGGCCCGTTCGCTCGACAAAGATATCAAACTGGACATTCGCGGTCTGGCGACCCAGGTCGACCGTGACATACTCGATAAACTACAGGCGCCCCTCAATCACATGATCCGTAACGCCATCGACCATGGCATCGAAACCGCGCCACAACGCCTCGCCGCAGGTAAACCGGCGCAGGGCACTATCCGACTGGAGGCCATGCACAGCGCCGGCATGTTGTCGATTATTGTGCAGGATGACGGCGCCGGTATCGATCAGGCGGCACTGCGTGCCAAGGTCGTCAGCAAAGGCATGGTCACGGCGAGCATGGCCGAAAAACTCACCGAGTCCGAACTGCTCGACTTTTTGTTCCTGCCGAATTTTTCCACCCGGGACACGGTCAGTGAAATTTCCGGCCGCGGCGTTGGCCTCGATGTAGTGCACAACGTCATTCAGGAACTGCGCGGTCAGATCCGCGCCAGCTCCACCCTCGGTGAAGGGTTGCGCTTTCAGTTGCTGCTGCCCTTGACGCTCTCTGTGGTGCGCGTACTCCTGGTGGAGATTGGCGCGGAGATCTATGCCTTCCCCCTCGGGCGCATTGACCAGACCCTGAAACTGCCGCAGGCGCATATCGAGACCATGGAGGGACGCCAGTATTTTACCTATGGTGATCGCCACATTGGCATCATCAGCGCCCAGCAGATATTGCAAACCCACACCGAACAGTCTTGTGGTGATGAGATCCCGGTGGTTATTATCGGTGACAAGAATCATCAATACGGCATTGCCGTGGACCGCCTGCTGGGCGAGCGCAACCTCATCGTTCATCCCATCGACCCGCGCCTGGGCAAGATTCAGGATATCAGCGCCGCCTCCATTACCGAAGATGGTGCCCCCCTGCTGATCTTTGATGTTGAGGACCTGCTGCGTTCCATTGACCTTCTGCTCTCCGGGGGTCGCATCAATAAACTCGAACAGCAGCAAACCACCTCGGTGAATGACGCCGCCAAACGCATTCTTGTGGTCGACGACTCCATTACCGTCCGGGAAGTTGAGCGCAACCTGTTAAACAGCAAAGGCTATCAGGTCGAAACGGCTGTTGACGGGGCCGACGGCTGGAACGCCGCCCGCAGCAAACACTATGACCTGATTATCAGCGACATCGACATGCCGCGCATGAATGGTTTTGAACTTGTCGGCCTGTTGAAAAACGACAGCCGCCTGCACGCCATCCCGGTGATCATTGTCTCCTACAAGGACCGTGAAGAAGATCGACAACGCGGCATGGAGGTCGGTGCGGATTATTACCTGCCCAAGGGAAGCTTTCATGACGACACCCTGGTGGAGGCGGTAATGGACCTGATCGGACCAGCCTGATATCTATAAAACAATGAATACACAAACCCTCACCCATACTTTATTAATAGATGAACTGATTTATGCGTATCGCAATTGTCAATGACACAAGAATGGCCCTGGAGGTGCTCAAGCGGATCGTCGCCTCGGCACCACAACATGAAATCGCCTGGCTGGCACAGGATGGCGTGGAGGCCGTCCGGCGCTGCCAGGCGGATACCCCCGATCTGATTCTCATGGACCTGATTATGCCCAACATGGATGGTGTCGAGGCCACCCGGCAGATCATGACCCAAAGCCCCTGCGCCATTCTGGTGGTGACCTCTACGGTGGCGGGTAATACCGCACAGGTGTTCGAGGCCATGGGGGTCGGCGCCCTGGATGCCGTCAACACCCCGGTGCTCGACAGCAACGATATCAGCACCGGTGCCGAGGTGCTGTTACATAAAATTGACACCATCGCTCGCCTGATCGGTAGTGGCCCTTCGCCGGCGGCGACCGCCGCCGTCACTACCACGACCACAACCACGAGCAAGGACAACGGTCTGATCGCCATTGGCTCGTCCACCGGCGGACCCGCAGCCCTGGCGCGCATTCTTGGCGCCTTGCCGGCCGACCTGCCTGCGGCCGTCGTCATTGTGCAGCATGTGGACGTGCAGTTCTGTGCCGACTTTATCCAGTGGTTAAATACGCAAAGCACGCTGCCGGTGCGCATGGCCGCCCAGCAGGATGCGCTCGTACCGGGGGTTGTGCTGGTGGCCAACTCTGAGAAGCACCTCAGTATCAATGCCCGGGGCCGCGTGGCCTACGTCGATGAGCCCGCCGCCTATGCCTATCGCCCCTCGGTCAATGTCCTGTTTTCCAGCGTGGCCCAACACTGGCAGGGCCAGGCGCTTGGCGTACTCCTCACCGGCATGGGACGCGATGGCGCCATTGGCCTGCTGGAGATGCGCCAGCGCGGCTTCGCCACGCTGGCCCAGGACGAGACCAGCTGCGCCGTCTATGGCATGCCCAAGGCCGCGGTTGCCCTGGACGCGGCGGACCGGGTCCTACACATTAGTAAAATGGCCCCCGCTATGACAGACTGGGCCTTAGCGCGACAACAAAAAATGGCGGCAAAGTCATGACTGGGAGCAATACAACCGTCGTCCTGCTGGTCGACGATCAGGCCATGGTGGCCGAGGCGATCCGGCGCATGCTGGCGACTACGGATAACATTCAGTTCCACTACTGCCAGGAACCGGACAAGGCGCTGGAAATGGCCATCGAGGTCAAACCCTCGGTGATCCTGCAGGACCTGGTCATGCCCGATGTCGATGGTATGACCCTGATGCGCTTTTACAAAAATCATCCCGAGACCAAAAATATTCCCGTCATCATCCTGTCGTCAAAGGAAGACGTGAGCATTAAAAGCGATGCCTTTAACAGCGGTGCCAATGACTACCTGGTCAAGTTGCCGGACCCCATCGAACTCATTGCCCGTATCCAGGCGCATAGCAAACACTTCTATACCCAGATGGAACGTGATACGGCCTACCAGATCATGCAGTCCATGCAGGAACAACTGGAGGCCTCGAACACCGAACTGGAAAAGAGCAATCTCGAGCTGCAGCGGCTGTCCTGCCAGGACGGTCTGACCGGCATTGCCAATCGCCGCAGCTTTGACAAATTTATCGACGCCGAATGGCGACGTGCCCTGCGCGAGAACAGTCCGGTCCCCATGTCCGTGATCCTCATCGATATCGATTACTTCAAACTCTATAACGACGGCTATGGCCATCAGGCGGGTGACGACTGCCTGATTCGTGTGGCGCAGGCGCTCGACAGCTGCGTACACCGCGCCAGTGACATGATGGCCCGCTACGGCGGTGAGGAGTTCGTCGCCGTCCTCGCGGACACCGACGAGGCCGGCGCCCTGATCGTTGCGCAACGCATGCACGAGGCGATCAGCGCCCTGGCCATTCGCCATGAACACGCCGACGTCTCCGACTATGTCAGCCTCAGCATGGGAGTGGCCAGCAGGGTCCCGCATGCCGAAACCGCACCGGAGCAACTGATTGCCGATGCGGACAAGGCGCTCTATGCCGCCAAGGAAGCCGGGCGTAACCGCTCGGTGGCCGCCTCCAGCCTGTAGTCCTGTACACGCCGCCAGGCGCAAATCGCCTTAAGGAAACTCTGCAAAAGTACTTCCCTGGACTTTTGCAGAGTCGAAAAGCGCGGCTCGTGTCCGCGCTTTCCTCACGCGCTTCAATCACTTGCGTGATTGGTGCGGCGGGGCGTCCTGCCCCGCACGGCAGCACTGCATACTGATGCAGAGCTGCCTTAACCCTGCCAGGGTTCTGGGCATAGCTTCTGGGTATGGCTGGGATGCGCCATTCTCAAACCTCCTGGTATCGATTATGATTAGCCCTGCGTGATTTAACAGGACAACGCCATGACCTATGTAGTAACCGATAACTGTATCCGCTGCAAATACACCGACTGTGTCGAAGTCTGTCCGGTAGACTGCTTCCATGAAGGCCCCAATTTTCTGGTCATTGACCCGGATGAGTGTATCGACTGCACCCTGTGTGAGCCGGAATGCCCCGCCGGGGCGATATTCGCCGAAGACGACGTGCCCGATGGCATGGAGCACTACACCGCCCTCAATGCCGAGCTGGCCGCAAAGTGGCCGGTGATTACCGAAATGAAACCCGCCCCGGAAGACGCCAAGGAGTGGGACGGCGTGCCCGACAAACTCCAGTACCTGGAACGCTAGGCGCCTGTCGGGCCGCATGAGCCAACAGGCCACTGCAACATCGCCTGCGGCTTTTCTGCACCTGTCCTATGGCCAGGACCCGTTGCAGGCGCTCAGCACCTCCCTGCTACAGCGCCACGCGCAGCAACTCCCGGATCTCAGTCGCCTGGTCATTTTGCTGGATGAGCCGCAGGCAGCGCGCGGCCTGCGCCACAATCTGCTCGAACAGGCCACGGCGCTGGGGCACCCGGCCCTGCTGGCCCCGCGCATTGAAGGCCTGGCCAGTTTTGTCAGCCGCCGCGCCCCCCTCGATCCCCGCCGGCGTTTTTGTAATGACACCAGCCGGGAACTCATACTCATTGAGGCCCTGCAGCAACACCCGCTGATTCTCGGCAAGTCCAATCCCTGGGTGCTCGCCGAACACCTGCTGAACCTGTTCGATGAACTCAGCCTCAATCTGCAGGACCTGCCCGCGGACCTGGAGGAATTCAGTGCCTGGCTGCAACAGCGTTACGCCATCAGTGGTCCGTCACTCTCGGGACAGAGTCGCGAGGCGACGCTGATTCATACCCTGTGGCTGGCCTGGCACACCGAACTGGAACAGCGCCAGCTCATCGACCGCACCCTGGCCTATACCCAGGCCCTGCAACAGGACCTGGCACTTGAGGACATCGATACCCTCTATTATGCCGGCAGTGTCATGCCGCGCCGCAGCGAGCTGCACTGGTTGCAGCGCCACCTGCCGGGAGAGAAACTGGTCCTGTGTCTGCAAGGGCAAGGCGATAGCGAGGCCAGCGCCACCCACCCCGGGGCACCGCTACAGCAACTCGCCCACGACCTCGCCCTACCTTTGCCCGCGCATCCACCGGGGGCCAATACCCATGTCCGTACCGAGGCGTCGGCCTACAGTCACACCCTGGACCAGGTCTATGCCGAGCATCGCGGTGCCCTGGCCACACGCGCCCGGACCCTGGCGCAGGAATTTGTGCACAGCCCCCTGCAGGATCGTCTGAGTGTTTTTCTGGCCAACAGTGCCGAACAGGAGGCGCGCGCCGTCGATATCCAGATTCGCCAGTGGCTGCTACAGGGCAAGACCAATATCGCCGTCGTCTGCGAGAACCGGCGCCTGTCACGACGCCTGCGCGCCATTCTGGAACGGGCCGATGTCGCGCTGCAGGACACCACCGGCTGGGCCCTGTCCACCACCAGCGCCAGTACCACCCTGGAGCGCTGGCTGGAGTGTATCGAAGAAGATTTTGCCTATGCGCCGCTGCTGGATCTGCTGGCCTCGGTCTTCGTCTTTAGCGACTATGACCCGATACAGTACAAGCGGCTCATTTTCCGCTTTGAACAGGACATTATTCAAAACGAAAATATTGCCCGTAACCTCGACCGCTATCGGGATCACATTCGGGATCGCAGTGCACGCCTGGAGTCACACCACAGCGGCATGGCCCGCGCGCTGTTGTCCCTGCTGGATCAACTGGACAGCGCCGCCCGGCCACTGCTGGCCATGTCCCGTGGCCAGCAGCGGGCGGATGAATTTCTGGGCGCACTGCAACAGAGCCTTGTCGACCTGGGGGCCGTGGAGGCCCTCAACGCCGATGCCGCCGGACGCCAACTGTTGCAGGAACTGCAACACCTGCAAGACAGCGCCGGCGAGGTGCCGGTGCGCATGGGCTGGTCCACCTTTCGAAACTGGCTGGGTCGCCACCTGGAACAGTGCCACTTTCGTCCCAGCGCCACGGGCACCCCGGTCAGGCTCATGGGCCTGGCGCAGACACAGTGGCAACACTTTGATGCGGTGATTATCGCCGCCGCCGAACAGAGCTTTTTACCCGGCAACGGCAGCAGCTCACCTTTTTTTAATGAGAGCGTGCGCCAGGAACTGGGACTGAGCACGCGGGCGCAGCACCTTGGCGAACGTTTTTATTATTTTCGGCGCCTGCTGGAAAGCGCGCCACACATCGTCATCACCGCCTGTCAGGAACACCAGGGGGAACCCGTGGCCCTGAGTCCGTGGCTGGAACGCCTGCTGGCCTTTCATGACATCGCCTGGGGCAGCCGCCTGCACAACACCGCGCTGGCACAATTGTCGGCCCTGCCCGAGGCCCAGGTCTGCCGCGACCCGCACAGTCCCCTGCCACCCATCCCCGAGGCCGCGGTGGCCGTTTTGCCCGAGACCCGACGGCCGCAGAAATTTTCCGCCAGTGATTATCAGTGTCTGCTCGATTGTCCCTATCAGTATTTCGCCGCCCGCAGCCTGTCGCTGTCGGCACCGGAGGAAGTCCGGCTGGCCCTGTCGAAGGCGGATTACGGCTCACGCATTCACCAATGTCTGGATGCCCTGCACACCGATCGCCAGGACCTGCCCGGTCCCTTTGGCCTGCCCTTTTGCCCCGAGCATCGCGCGGCGGCCATCACGCTACTCAACGAAATTTCCATCGCCGTATTTGCCCAGGACCTGCAGGACCACTTTAGTCATCAGGGCTGGCTACAGAAATGGCAGAATCAAATTCCGGCCTATATCGACTGGGAGATCGCCCGCGCCGCAGACTGGCAGGTGGCCGCGACGGAGATCGCGTTTGAGTCCACCACGCCCGGCGGCCTTACGCTGCGCGGTCGGGTGGATCGGCTGGAACAGCACCATGACGACTTCGCCGTGGTCGACTACAAAACCGGCGCCGTACCAAAACCGGTCGAGGTGGAGTGCGCCGAGAAAATCCAGTTGCCGTTTTACACCCTGCTGAGCAAGACGCAGGCCCCGGTGACCCAGGTCAGCTATCTGGGACTGGACCCGGTGGCGGAGAAAAAAAAGCTCTGCCTTGAAGGCGAGGCCTTACAGACCCTGGCCCTCGATATTCAGCAGCGCCTCGATCAGCTGGTCGCGGAAATGGCGCAGGGACAGGGTCTGCCCGCCTGGGGTGACAGCGACACCTGTCGCTACTGTGATATGAACCGGATCTGCCGACGTAGCGTCTGGGAAACTCAACCCTCGGGAGTGTCCCATGCCGAATAAGAATAAGACAGGCAAAAAAAAGCGGCTCATCCTGGCCGCTTATCGTAGTCCCTTGCAGGCATTCCTGCCCGTTGGTATGTACCGTGCAGATTCATTTGTATCGACGGTGGTTGCCATCAATCAGCATCCTGCTGCTGCATCAAATCCGTGGTCGATCCCTGTGGGCTCTCCCGCCCATGTTCACATGTCCCTGTGTGGTGTCCGTAAGCACGCAAGCACCTACCCCTTAATCCTAGCAAGATACTGGGGTATAGCAAGGCGGGCGGGGGAAATCCGGGCAGCTTCTCCACAGACTGTGGCCGGGGTCACACCCCCCTGGCGCGGGTGGATCCGATGACGACTGCTGAACAGGCGTGCAACCCCGCGGACGTGGGGCAACTGCCCTATCTGACGGTGCAGGCCTCTGCCGGCAGCGGCAAGACCTATTTGCTGGTCAGTCGCCTCATCTCCTTGCTCATTCAGGGGCACGCGCCCGCCGCCATTCTGGCGATTACCTTTACCCGCAAGGCCTCGGCCGAAATGCAACACCGCCTGCTACAGCGACTATACCAGTTCAGTCAGATGGATGAGGCCACTCTGGTGCCTGCGCTGGCCGCGCTCGGGCTCGGCGCCAGTGCGGCGATCCAGCAACGCGCCCGCCAACTCTACGAGGAACTCCTCAGCGCCGAGCAGCAGGTGCGCATTACGACCTTTCATGCCTTTTGTCAGGAGCTGCTGCGTCGCTTCCCCCTGGAGGCCGATATCCCCCCCGGTTTTGAACTCATCGAACGCACCGGCGAGTATCGCGATGAGGCCTGGGAGGCGCTCATGACCGAGGCGGCGCAACAGCCACAGTCGCCGCTCAGCGCGGCGCTGAGTGCGCTGTTTGCCGAGCTGGAACAGTTTAATACCCGCCAGGCACTCGACAGTTTTCTCGATCACCGCAGTGACTGGTGGGCCTATAGCCAGGGCAACGCCGCGGCAGTGGAAACGGCGCAGCAACAGCTGCTGACCGATCTCGACATTGACCTGTCACAGGACCCACTCGCGGACTGGCTGGCCAATGACGTCGTACAACAGGCGCTGGCGCGTTTCCGCCTCGGTCTGACCCAGCACCGTACGCAGACCAATGACCGACATGCGGTACAGTTGGGCGAGGTCCTCAATGCGCCGCTATCCGATCCGGAACGGCTGGCACGTCTGCGGGATGTGTTTTTAACCCAGAAGGGTGAGCCCCGCGTTCGCAAACCCGGCCAGGCTTTGGACAAGAGTCTGGGTGCGGCCGCGGCCACGCAGTTTATTGAGGATCACCACTTCATTTGCGCGCGACTCCTGGAACTGGAGACGCAGCTGCAATGCTACGCCACCTATGCGCGTTGCTCGGCCTGGTATCTCGCCGGACAACAGTATCTGGATCACTATCAACGCATTAAACAGGAACAGCGCCTGCTCGACTTCTCGGACCTGGAGTGGAAGGCCTACCAACTGCTCAACGAGAGTGAACATGCCCTGTGGGTACAGTACAAACTGGACACCCGCCTCGACCATATTCTGATCGATGAATTTCAGGACACCAATCCGACACAGTGGCGGCTGTTACTCCCCTTACTGGAAGAACTCGCCAGCCAGACGTCGGAACGCCAGCGCAGTGTCCTCTTTGTCGGTGATGCCAAGCAATCCATTTACCGCTTTCGTCGCGCCGAGCCCAGACTCTTTGACAGCGCCGAGCACTGGTTGCGTGAACACCTGCAGGCCCGCACCCTGCCCCTGTCTTCCTCATGGCGTTCATCACCGGCGATTATTGATTTTGTGAATACCCTGTTTGGCAGCGGCGCACTGCATGCGGCCCTGCCCGGGTTTCAGCCCCACAGTACCCAGCAGAAAAATGACTGGGGTCAGGTCACCCTGCTGCCCCTGTGCGACGAACCGCCAAAGACGGACCAGGAGGCGGTCTACCTGCGCAACCCGCTGCACCAACCCCGTCAGGAACAAAACCTCCTGCGTTATTATCAGGAGGGCGTAGGCATTGCCCGACAAATCCAGGCGCTGATGCAACAGCACACCATCATTGGCGGCCCCGGCGAGGGCCGCGCCCTGCAGTATGGCGACATCATGATCCTGTTGCGCTCACGCACCCATGCCAACGACTATGAACGCGCGCTGCGCGACCATGCCATTCCCTACATTGGCGCCGAACGCGGCACCTTGCTGGAGAGTCTGGAAATCCAGGACCTGCAGGACCTGCTGCATTTTCTGCTCACACCACACCACAACCTGGCCCTGGCCGGGGTGCTGCGCTCACCGCTGTTTGCCGCCAGCGAAAACGACCTGTTGCAACTGGCGGGCGGTCACACGAGTTCCTGGTGGGAGACCTTGCTCCAGCGCGAGGCCGAACTGGCCGCGGACAGTGCGCTCGCCCGGGCGGTGCGCCTGCTGCGACCGTGGCTGGCCCTGGCCGGGCAACTGCCGGTACACGACCTGCTGGATCGCATCTATGCCGAAGGTAACGTGCTGGCGCGTTATAGCAGCGCCTCCCCCGCGCATACGGTCAGCCGGGTCACCGCCAACCTGACCCGTTTTCTGGAACTGGCACTGGAAGTCGATAGTGGCCGCTATCCCAGCCTGTTAAAGTTTTTGAGCTGGCTGAAGGAGCTGCGCCAGCAACACAACGAGGCCCCCGATGCACCGCCGGCGGGCGAAGACCGGCACCGCGTGCAATTCATGACCATTCATTCGGCCAAGGGTCTGGAGGCGCCGGTGGTATTCCTGGCCGACTGCGCCGGCAGTGGCAGCGACAAACATGCACACAAGGCCCTGGTTCACTGGCCCGTCGACAGCGAACGGCCCGAGGCGTTTTTACTCAACCCCGCCAGGGCGCAGCGCGACCCGTTTACCGCGCGCATTTTTGCCGCGCATGCCGCCGCCCTGCAGCAGGAAGACGCCAATCTTTTTTATGTTGCGGCCACCCGCTGCCGCCAGTTGTTATTCCTCTGCGCGAGTCGCCCACAACAGGGCGAGGACCTCGGCTGGTACGGACAGGTGCTCCATCAGTACGGCAAAACGGCGGAGGACATTACCGCCCCCTGTCTGCTGGAGTCGCGGCACGCTATGCCGGCGGCCGGGCCCGTCACGACGCCGACACCGAGTGCGCCCAACGACAGCCGTGGCCTGGACCGGCCACTGGCGCTCATGCCCACCGAGCGGGAGATCGCCCCCAGCCGTCTCGGCGGCCAGAGCGTAACCAATAGCAGCGACGACCCCGACGGTCGTGAACGCGGGACCCTGATTCACCTGTTGCTGGAATGTCTGACCCAGGGCGCTTCCGAACAGCCGGCGGCATACTGGCTGGCGTATATCAGTCGGCAATTGCGCCTGTCGATCACGGACAGTCTGTGGCAATCCTGCTGGCAGGAGGTGCAAGCGGTACTGCACGCCGCGGACAATCGCGATATTTTTAGTATGGAGCATGGCCAGCGCGCCCTGAATGAAGTGCCGATTATCTATCGAGGTGGGCACACCCTGGTACATGGGATTATTGACCGTCTGGTGCTGCGGCCAGACAGCGTACTGATTATTGACTATAAGTCGCATCAACACGCCCACCAGGACAATCTCGACCTCCTGGCGCAGCCGTATCGGGAACAACTGAGCTATTATATCGATGGCGTCAAACAACTCTGGCCGGCGAAGCATGTCAGCGCCGAGTTGTTGTTTACCGCCTGCAATCAGCGCTGGTCACTGACGCCAGACACACATTAGCATGGCACCCACACAGGGCTTGCCTCCGCGCCAGTCCCGCCTTATATCAGCTTCATCAACAGAACGAGGACAGCATGAGCGAATCAGCCCACATTATCGACATCAGCAACGACAACTTTGCCACTGAAGTCATCGAGGCCTCAGCGCAGACCCTGGTCCTGCTGGACTTCTGGGCCACCTGGTGCGGCCCCTGCCAGGCGCTGATGCCGGTGGTCAGCAAACTGGCGGAGGCCTACAACGGTGCGATCCGCCTGGCCAAGGTCAACATCGACGAGCAGCAGGCGCTGGCCACACAGTTTGCCGTGCGCAGTGTCCCCACGGTCAAATTGATTAAACAGGGACAGGTGGTCGATGAATTCAGCGGCGCCCTGCCCGAGGGTGAAATCCGTAAAATGATCGACCGGCATATTGTCCGGGAATCCGACCGCCGGCTCGATGCCGCCCTGGCGCAATATGCCGCCGGCGATCACATCAAGGCCATTGAGGCCATTCAGGACATCAGCAAGCAGGATCCCGATAATCCCCGCATCGCCCTCGTCTATGCCGACCTCATGATCCAGGAGGGTCGCTATGACCTCGCCGACGAGGTCCTGCAGGGTCTGCCCTATGAAACCCGCCAGAGTGAGCAGGCGGCCGCCATGCTGGCAAAAATTGAGTTTGCCACCGCAGCCGCCGACCTGCCCGACGAACAGACGCTATTGCAGGCCATTGCGGCCAATCCCAAAGACTCCAGGGCACGCCATCAGCTCAGTACGCTCTATACCCTGCACGGTCAGTATGAACAGGCCTTGGCGCAATTACTGGAGATCGTCAGGCGCGACCGTCAGTACGAAGACGATGCCGGCCGCAAGGCCATGCTCAAACTGTTTGACATGCTCGGTGACCATGCGCTGGTACATGAATACCGGCGCAAAATGATGGCGGCATTGTATTAAACGCCGGGGGGGGCACGCGCGACAGCATTTAAGGAAGCTCTGCATATGTATGCAGAGCTTCCGTGCGGGGCAGGATGCCCCGCCGCGCTTTCCGACTCTGCAAAAGTCCAGAGAGGGACTATTGCAGAGTTTCCTTAAAGGGTAGCGCACCGTGACGGCGCCCCGGCCAGCACCCCGACAGCCATACGCGGCCACTTCCGTACTAAGCTCCCGGACTAATCTCCCGTACTAAATAGACGGGTTTTAACCGTACTGTTTCTAAAGTATTGATTTACAGAGGTCGATAACAGTAACAGAGCCCCACTATTAACCCTACAGGCCGCCAAATGAAGCATCGCACCACACCGCTATTATTGACGATCATCTGTCTGCTCACGCTATTTTCCACGCAGGCCGCCCGGGCCGACGCAGCCGATGAAAGCTGGGGACAGGTCTTTAATTTCCAGCTGAAGCTGGCGGAGCAGGGCAATGTCACCGCCCAGTATATTCTCGGCGAAATGTACGAATTGGGCCGCGGGGTGGATAAGGACCTGGACAGCGCGATCGACTGGTATCGCAAAGCGGAGCAAAACGGCCATACCAAGGCCACCGCACGCATCACCCGCATCCAGGATGCGGAGCAACGTGCAGTGCAGGAAAAGGCCCGACTGGCAGAAGAACAACGCCGCCGCGAGGAGGCCCAGGCCCGTCAGGCGGCAGAGCAACAACGCCAGGAACAGGAGTCTGCACGCCAGCAGGCGCAGCGCGCAGAGGCCACACGACTCGAACAGGAGAGGCTCGCCAGGGCCAGGGCAGAGGAACAGGCCCGGACAAAACAGGCCGCCGAGACAGCCCTGACGCCGGAACAACGTGCAGAGAAGATCAAGGAAGCCCAGGCCCGGGCCGAGGAGATTGCCAAACAGAATGCCCTGCTCCAGCAACAGGCGGCGGATGCGGAACTGGAAAAATATCGCCAGACCGTCCAACCCCCGCCGCCGCCGGCAAAACCCGCCCAACCAGCGCCCGCCTTCATCGACCCCTTTGAGTAACACAACGACCGCACACCGCAGAGGCATTCCCGCTCACCCCTGAGTTCAGAGGGCATGCCACACCGTGACGCTATAGAGGACAGTTCTGCACGGCACAAAACACGCCCTGTCTGCCGCG
>JAWOIE010000127.1:0-4768 GCA_046484825.1 Gammaproteobacteria bacterium
ATGCATTTTTTCGAAGCGGCGGTGCCGGTACCAGTGGACACCGACCTGGACCACTGACGCGACAATAATGACCCCGGTAGCCACAAACATGTCGTACATCTTGTAGGCGATGAAGAACAACAGAATCGGGAAAAAATCGAATAGAAATTTCATACAGTTGGGGCGGCTCGTCCATTTAGGCCAAATTAATCTGTTTACTCTAACATAATCACGAATCACAGTGACAGTGAGCTAGGCGCGTTTTACGCATTCCGTTACACTAGTCGGCTTGATGATGACCTGCTACGACCTACATTGCCACTCCACCGCCTCCGACGGCAGCCTGACGCCGACGGCGCTGGTCGAGCGCGCCCGGCAAATGGGGGTCGACGTGCTGGCCCTGACCGATCACGATGCCACCCATGGCCTGGCGGAGGCCGGTGTGGCGGCGAGGGGGCAGGGATTGGACCTCATCGCCGGCCTCGAAGTTTCCGTCACCTGGGCCGGTCAGACCGTACATATCGTCGGTTTATTCATCGACCCGGCGAATGCCGAACTGCAAACGGGGCTGGAGCGTCTGCAGGCGTTTCGCCGCTGGCGCGCCCGGGAGATCGCCCTGCGCCTGGAAAAAAAGCGCATCCCCGGCGCCTATGAGGGCGCGCAGGCATTCTGCGGCGGCCAGATCATGAGCCGCACTCACTTTGCCCAGTTTCTGGTGCAGGCCGGTTATGCGCCGGATATCCGTAGTGTGTTCAAAAAGTATCTGGTGCGCGGCCGACCGGGCTATGTGCCGGGCAACTGGGCCGGCCTGGAAGAGGCCCTCAACTGGATTCACCAGGCGGGTGGTGTGGCGGTGATTGCCCATCCGGCACGCTATCCCATGAGCGCCACCAAGCTGCGGGAGTTATTTAAGGAATTCAAGGAATTCGGTGGGCTGGCGATTGAGGTCGTGTCCGGCAGCCATAGTCGGGACAATATCCTGCACATGTCCGACATGGCCCGACGCTTTGACCTGCATGCCTCCAGCGGCTCGGACTTTCACGCGCCCTCGAACGCCTATACGGAGCTGGGTCGCCTGACGGCTGTGCCCGAGGCCAATACCCCGATCTGGCAGAGTGACGCCTGGCAAGCGCGGGCCAGCCGCGCAGGTATACGCCCATGAGCCAGTTTTTCCAGATCCACCCCGATAATCCCCAGCCGCGGCTGATTAAGCAGGCCGTGGACAGGGTGCGGCAGGGGGCGGTCATTGCCTATCCCACCGACTCGGCCTACGCCCTCGGCTGCCAGGTGGGGGACAAGAAGGCCATGGACCAGATCCGGCGGATTCGGCGCGTCGATGACAAACACAACTTTACCCTGGTCTGTCGCGACCTGTCGGAGATCGCCATTTACGCCAAGGTCGACAATAGCGTCTACCGCAGCCTCAACGCCCATACGCCCGGTGCCTATACCTTTATATTGGAAGCCACCCGTGAGGTGCCGCGCCGCCTCATGCACCCCAAGCGGCGCACTATCGGCATCCGCGTGCCGGACAATCGTATTGTCCAGGCCCTGCTGGCCGAGCTGGGGGAGCCGTTGATGAGCAGCACCCTGATTCTGCCCGGTGACGACATGCCCCTGACCGATGCGGAAGATATTCGCGAGGCCCTGGAGCATCAGGTGGAGCTGGTGATTGACGGCGGTAATTGCGGCCTGGAGCCGACCACGGTGATCGACCTGAGCGACAAGGTCCCCGTGGTGCTGCGGGTCGGCAAGGGTGACCCCAGCCCCTTTGTCGTCGATTGAATGCGTGAGCCGGCGGCCGGTTCACGGTATAATGCCCGGAAAATATCTAACCTATTGAAAAAACATCATATTCATAATAAGCCTGTATCCCGCAATCCGTCTGAATCCTAAGGAGAACCCCGTTTGAATTCTTTGCCTCACCAGCAGCATCGCGTCCTGTCGGGCATGCGACCGACTGGCGCCCTGCACCTCGGCCACTACCACGGCGTACTGAAAAACTGGCTCAAGCTACAGCACGAGTATCAGTGTTTCTTTTTTGTGGCCGACTGGCATGCCCTGACCACGCACTATGATGAGGTACAGTCTCTGGAGGAGCATGTCTGGGATATGGTTATCGACTGGCTGGCGGTGGGGGTCAACCCGGGTTCGGCGACCCTGTTTATTCAGTCCCAGGTGCCGGAGCATGCCGAGCTCCACTTGCTGCTGTCCATGATCACCCCATTGGGCTGGCTGGAGCGGGTCCCCAGCTACAAGGACCAGCAGGAAAAACTCAAGGAAAAGGATCTGGCCACCTATGGCTTTCTCGGCTATCCGCTGTTGCAAAGCGCCGACATCCTCACCTACAAGGCGGGGCTGGTGCCCGTGG
The DNA here is from genome assembly GCA_046484825.1 of Gammaproteobacteria bacterium. Lineage (GTDB taxonomy): Bacteria > Pseudomonadota > Gammaproteobacteria > UBA6429 > Thiohalophilaceae > CAJYAN01. Next base: position 2,351 of record JAWOIE010000127.1, read on the forward strand.
GCGAAGATCAGGTGGCGCATGTGGAGCTGACCCGTGAGGTGGCGCGCCGTTTTAACCATATCTATGGCCGCGAACCGGGCTTTGAAGACAAGGCCGAAGAGGCCATCAAGAAAATGGGCAAGAAAAATGCCAAGCTGTACAACCAGTTACGCAAGAAATACCAGGAGCAGGGGGATGAGGACGCCCTGGCCACCGGCCGCGCCCTGCTCAACGAGCAGCAGAATATTGCCCTGGGGGACAAGGAACGCCTGTTTGGCTTTCTCGAGGGTGGCGGTCGCGTCATCCTGCCGGAACCGGAGGCCCTGTTGACCCCGGCCGCCAAGATGCCCGGCCTCGACGGGCAGAAAATGTCCAAGTCCTATAACAATACCATTGCCCTGCGCGACGACCCGGTGGAGATCGCCAAAAAGCTGCGCACCATGCCCACCGACCCGGCGCGCGTGCGCAAGACGGACCCGGGCGACCCGGCCAAGTGCCCGGTCTGGAGCCTGCATCAGGTCTATACCGATGATGAGACCCGCCTGGCGGTGAGCGCGGGTTGCCAGAGCGCCGCCATTGGCTGTCTGGACTGCAAACAACCGCTGATTGATGCAGTGCTGGCCGAGCTGGAACCCATTCGTGAGCGGGCGCGGGAATACGAAAAAGACCGTGGCCTGGTGCGCAACATAATTCATGACGGCAGTGACAAGGCCCGTGACGTGGCCCGCCAGACACTGGAGGAAGTCCGCGCCGCCATGGGGCTGGCCTACGACTGATGTCAGGCTTGCCATTGCCCACAACGACTGGGATAGTATAGTCCAATGACCGAGACCCCCATACAGCCCGTCCCCGAGCAGAGCGAAATGCCCTTTGCCATCTATCATGGCCAGGCGGTGATGAGCCTGCCCAAGGACCTCTACATCCCACCGGACGCGCTGGAGATCTTTCTGGCCGAGTCGTTTGAAGGCCCGCTGGATATGCTGCTCTACCTGATTAAACGGCAGAATCTGGATGTGCTCGATATCCCCATCGCCGAGGTGACGCGTCAGTACATGGTCTATGTGGAGTTGATGAAGTCCCTCAACCTGGAGCTGGCCGCCGAATATCTGGTCATGGCGGCCATGCTGGCCGAGATCAAATCCCGCATGTTGTTGCCCCGCCCCGTGGAAGACGACATGGACGAGGACGACCCACGCGCCGAGCTGGTGCGACGCCTGCAGGAATACGAACGCTTTAAGCAGGCGGCCGAAGATATTGACAGCCTGCCACGCGAAGAACGCGACACCCACACCATCGAAATGCAGGCGCCGGACCGCAAAGTGGTCAAGCTGCCACCGCGCGTGGACCTGAAAGAAATCCTCTTCGCCATGAAGGACGTCATGGATCGGGCGCAAAAATTCGCCCACCATCACATCCAGATGGAACCGCTGTCGGTGCGCGAGCGCATGTCGCGGGTCCTGGGCCGGGTCAAGGCCGATCAGTTTACCGACTTTGGCGATCTGTTTACGGTAGAAGAGGGGCGCTCCGGTGTCGTGGTGACCTTTCTCGCCATTCTCGAATTATTAAAGCAGCACCTGATCGAAATGGTACAGACCGAGCTCTATGGCCCCATCCATGTGAAGGCCGCCGGCGGCGACAGAAAAGTGGATTTATCGAAACAACAGGCGAACGACTAACACGATGAACGAGCAGGAATTAAAAAATATTTTGCAGGCCGTGATTATGGCAGCCAGCACGCCCATGAACCTCGACAAACTGCTCGCGGTCTTTCCCGACAATGCCCAGCCGGAGCGCGATGAGATCCGCAATGCCCTGCAGGCCATGGCGGAAGAGTGCAGGGACACCAGCTTTGAACTCAAAGAAGTCAGCAGCGGTTATCGTTTTCAGGTCAAGAAGGATTACGCCGATTATGTCTCGCGCCTGTGGGAAGAACGCCCGGCGCGTTACTCTCGCGCCCTGCTGGAGACCCTGGCCCTGGTCGCCTATCGCCAGCCCATTACCCGCGCCGAGATCGAAAATGTGCGCGGCGTGAGCGTCAGCAGCACCATCATGAAGACCCTGCTGGAGCGTGATTGGGTCAAGATCGTCGGCCATCGTGATGTGCCGGGTAAACCCGCCATCTATGCCACCACCCGGACTTTTCTCGACTACTTTAATTTAAAGAGTCTGGAGTCCTTGCCGCCGCTGGCGGAACTGCGCGACCTCGACAAGATCAATGCCGAACTGGAACTGCGCTATCCCGATATGCCAAAGGCCGAGAACGAAGACAGCGACGAGTTCGATGCCGAAGATACCGCCGCCGTCGTTACCCTGGAAAGCGCCGAAGAGGTCGCGACCACAGATGCAGACGCCGAGGACAGGGACGCCGATGTGGACACGGCAGAAACCGCCGATGACCAACCTGACGAAGGCCACAAGGCCTTGTCTGCCGAACACTAG
>JAWOIE010000129.1:0-3982 GCA_046484825.1 Gammaproteobacteria bacterium
GACCGGTCGCCTGATGGGCATCCGTGCCGATATGACGCCACAGGTGGCGCGCATCGATGCACATATGCTGCGGCAGGAATCGCCTACCCGCCTGTGTTATGTGGGCACCGTCCTGCACACCCGCCCGGATGGCTTTGCCGGTTCACGCAGTCCCTTGCAGGTCGGTGTCGAGCTCTATGGCAACGCCAGCATTGATAGCGACCTGGAAATTCTGCGGCTGCTGGTGGAGACCCTCAGGGCCAGTGGTATCCAACAGCTCTATTTCGATCTGGGGCATGTGGGAATTTTTCGTGCCCTGGTCAAGCAGGCTGGCCTGAACCCGGCACAGGAAGAACAGTTTTTTGATGCCCTGCAACGCAAGGCGAAGCCGGAACTCAAGGCACTGGCCAATGCATGGCAATTGTCGCACGACGTGGCGAGCATGTTGACGTCGCTGGCGGACCTGCATGGCGGGCGCGAAGTCCTGACCGAGGCGGGTGCGTGTCTGGCCGGGGCGGATGCGGCCGTGCTGTCGGCACTGGCGGAACTGGTCAGTATCGCCGACAGGTTGCTGCTGGAGATTCCGGACCTGACCCTGCACTTTGATCTGGGCGAGCTGCGTGGCTACAACTATCATACCGGGGTGGTCTTCGCGGCCTATCTGCCGGGCCAGGGGCAGGCCATTGCCCTGGGGGGGCGTTATGATCACATTGGCGAGGTCTTTGGGCGGGCACGACCGGCGACCGGGTTTTCGACCGATTTAAAACAGCTCATGCAATTCGGTCAGGTCAGTCCTCCCCGTGGCGTCTCCGCCATCTTCGCCCCCGAGAGTGACGACCGCCAATTACACCAGGCCATTGCCGCGCAACGCGCCCAGGGCAAGCGGGTGATCTGTGCCCTGCCGGGACAGCCACAGGGCGCGGCGGACATGGGTTGCGATGCGCAGTTTGTCCAGCGTGGTGGGCAGTGGCAGGTTGAAGCCCTGTAAGAATTTTAAATTATTAACTAAAGAGAAAAGCCGTTATGGGTAAGAACGTCATTGTAATAGGCACCCAATGGGGGGATGAAGGCAAGGGCAAGGTCGTCGATCTGTTGACCGAAGATGCCGATGCCGTAGTACGTTTTCAGGGTGGCCACAATGCCGGACACACCCTGGTGATCGAAGGTAAAAAGACCGTCCTGCATTTAATTCCTTCCGGTATCCTGCGCGCCAGGGTCAAGTGCATGATCGGCAACGGTGTGGTGTTGTCCCCCGCGGCCCTGTTGCAGGAACTGGAAATGTTGCGCAGCAATGGTGTGGACACGACGGGTCGCCTGTTTATCAGCGAGGCCAGCACCCTGATCCTGCCGTATCATATCGCCCTGGATCAGGCGCGTGAAATTGCCCGCGGTAAACTGGCCATCGGCACCACCGGTCGTGGTATCGGGCCTGCCTACGAAGACAAGATTTCCCGTCGTGGCCTGAAAGTCGGCGACATGTTGCACCGCGAACGCTTTGCCGCACGTCTCGGTGAGGTGCTGGATTATCACAACTTTGCCCTGAAACATTACTATAAAACCGACACGGTTGATTTCCAGCAGGTCCTGGATGAGGGCCTGGCCATGGCCGAGCAGATTCGCCCCATGGTGGCCGATGTCACCGGCATGCTGCATCAAATGCGCCAGGAAGGTAAGAACATCATGTTCGAAGGTGCGCAGGGTACTCTGCTGGACATCGACCATGGCACCTATCCTTATGTCACCTCCTCCAACCCGACGGCCGGTGGCGCCTGTACCGGCACCGGCGTGGGGCCGCGTGATATCGACTACGTCCTCGGCATCACCAAGGCCTATACCACGCGCGTGGGGGCCGGCCCGTTCCCGACCGAACTCTACGACGGTGCCGCGCTCAATGATCCCATTGGCGCGCACATGGCCAAAGAAGGCCATGAGTTTGGCTCCACCACCGGGCGCGCCCGCCGTTGCGGCTGGCTCGATGCGGTCAGTTTGCGCCGTTCCGCGCACATCAATGCTCTGTCCGGTATTTGTCTGACCAAGATGGATGTGCTCGATGGACTGGAGACCCTGCGCATTGCCGTGGGTTATGAGTGTGATGGTAAAACCGTGGAGACGCCGCCCATTGGCGCCGATGCCTACGAGCAGTGCAAGCCAAAATATATCGAAGTCCCCGGCTGGACCGAGACCACCGTGGGCGTGAAGCACTACGACGACCTGCCCGCTAATGCCAAGGCCTATATCAGCAAAATTGAAGAGGTGATTGGGGTGCCCATCGATATTATCTCTACCGGCCCGGACCGCAATGAAACCATTGTCCTGCGGCACCCGTTTGCATAAGCTTGTCCGGGACAGAGAAACAAAAAAGCCCGATGCACAGCGCATCGGGCTTTTATACTGAATGGTGCCGAGGAGAGGACTTGAACCTCCACTGGGTTGCCCCAACTAGCACCTGAAGCTAGCGTGTCTACCAATTTCACCACCTCGGCCTGACGTGCAGAGTGTATCCACAGCCAAGGCGGCGAACTTTACCTAGACTCGCCGGGCTTGTCAATCAGACCGCCAGGGGCGGCAAAAAATAACCTAAGGACCAGTAAGTTAACGAACCTATGACTAAAAAGACCGATATCAAAGACCCGTACGCCAAGCGCGAGGCGAGCAAATATGACGAGCCCATTCCCAGCCGTGAATTCATTATGCAGGTGTTGGAAGACAGCAGCGGCCCCATGAACCGGGAGGAGATTGCCGCCGCCATCAAGGTGGAGGGGGAGGTCCAGATCGAGGCCCTGCGTCGGCGCCTGCGCGCCATGGAGCGTGATGGCCAGCTGCTCTACACCCGTCGCGGGGGCTACGGGCTGGTGTCCAAAATGGACCTCATTCGCGGGCGGGTGATTGGCCACCCCGATGGTTTTGGCTTTCTGGTCCCCGACGAGGGCGGGGATGACCTGTTCATTATGGAGCGTGAGATGCGCGCCCTGATGCATGGTGACCGGATCGTCGCCCATGTGAGTGGCGTCGACCGCCGTGGCCGTCGCGAGGCCGCCGTGGTCGAGGTCCTCGAGCGTGCCATGAAGCAGGTCGTCGGCCGGCTCTTTATTGAAGGTGGGGTGGGTTTTCTCACGCCGGACAATAAACGCCTGACCCAGGACATCCTGGTGCCGACCGAGGCGCAGGCGGGCGCCACGCACGGGCAGATGGTGACGGTGGAGATCAGCGAATACCCGAGCAAGTTTCGCCAGGCCATCGGCCGTGTTGTCGAGATCCTGGGAGAGCACATGGCCCCGGGTATGGAAATCGATATCGCCATTCGCAGCCATGATCTGCCGCAGCAATTGTCACCGGCCGCGGAGGCAGAGGTCGCCGGCTTTACCGAAGAGGTGGCCGAGCATGACAAACAGGGCCGCCGGGATATCCGTCAGCTGAAACTGGTCACCATTGACGGCGAGGATGCGCGTGACTTTGATGACGCGGTTTACTGTGAACCGCAGGGCCAGGGCTGGCGTCTGCTGGTGGCCATCGCGGATGTGTCGCACTACATCAAACCCGGCATGGCGCTGGACGCCAGTGCCCACGAGCGGGGCACCTCGGTCTATTTTCCTGAGCGCGTCATTCCCATGCTGCCCGAGATTATCTCCAACGGCCTGTGTTCACTCAAACCCAGAGTGGATCGCCTGTGCATGGTCTGTGAAATGCAGATTAGTGCGCAGGGCCAGCTCAAGTCTTATGAGTTTTATAACGCGGTGATGCATTCACATGCCCGTCTGACCTATAACAAGGTCCACCAGATGATTGAACTGGGTGATGCTGAACTGCGGCAGGAATACGTGGAGTACATCGAGCCGCTGGACAATCTCTATCGCCTGTTTGAGGTGCTGCATGCGGCACGCGTACAGCGTGGTGCCATTGAGTTTGATTCGACCGAGACGCGCATTGTCTTTGGTGAGGAACGCAAGATCGAGAGCATCGTGCCGGTGACGCGTAATAACGCGCATCGTCTCATTGAAGAATG
>JAWOIE010000140.1:0-4003 GCA_046484825.1 Gammaproteobacteria bacterium
TATCGCCCCCCAGCCGGCGCCCTGGGCGAGTACAACGGCAAATTCATGTGCAACCAGATGGTACTGCGCGGCGGCTCCTGCGCCACAACAATGGATCACATTCGCGCCAGCTACCGCAACTTTTTCTACCCGCACGAGCGATGGCAGTTCATGGGCGTGCGACTGGCGGATACGTTATGAACGGCATGCTGGTTTGCCTCCGCGGGCAGCAAACGCTCGTTAAAAAACGCCAGTTGTTCCTCCGACGCGCGCTTGAATAACTCACCGACATAGATGTCAAAGTGTCCGCATTCGTACAGTGTCAACCTGGCGCGGTCACCCATTTTTTTTGCTGTCGCGATCGCCGATCCAGGGGGGGCCAGACTGTCATTTGTACAGACCTGAATCAGGACAGGACAGGACACCTTGTTGGCGTGGGAGATGGGCCGATACCCGGCAATCGTCAATGCATAGCGTGGGCAAATCTGGTTCCGCCAATAAGCCGGCACGATGGCGCCATACCCTGAGAGCGAATCATGACTGGACATCGCCGCCAGTTCGCCCGGCGGTGCGATGAGTGGAATATAGAGAGGTGAAAGACCGAGCATTGCCCGGAGCTGATCCAGCATCCCGTAGACACCCAGTTTGAGAAAAGCGGCAAACCCGGCGTAGTGAATAACATTCAATGCCCCGCTCATCGCATCCATCATGGGACATTGCGCGGACACAGCCGCGATATGGCCATCCCGGGCGGCGGCCACGATCACATGCCCACCCGAAAACGAGGTTCCCCACAGCGCAATACGCCTCGGGTCGACATCCTCAAGTCCACGCACATACGCGATAGCATTTTGCCAGTCCTCCAGCTGACGCCGGATGGAAAACAACTGACGCGGCTCCCCGTCGCTATCGCCGAAATGGCGATAGTCAAATACCAGCACCCTGTATCCGGCCTCAGCGAACTTGATTGCATAAGGTTCCAGGCCTGCTTCCCGCGTGCCGCCAAGACCATGCGCCATGACAATACAGGGGCCACCCTCACGCTTCGACAGCTGCGGCCGATACAACCAGGCGCGACACCGCACCTTGTCGCTGGCAAATACAATATCCACTTTGTCCATCATCGTCCCTCCAGGTCATCGGATCGCCGCCATGGCAATCCAATCTTTACGATGCAAAGATACACCTCGAACTTTACACCGTCAACATCTCGCACTACGCTCCCATAACCTCTACTCGCCTGGTCATCACTGCATGAAAAAACCCTATCATCACGGCGACCTGCGCCAATCGCTCTTGGACACAGGTCTGCAGCTCTTGCGCGAAGGCGGCATCGAGGCGGTAAGCCTGCGCGCGGTCGCGCGCAAGGCCGGGGTCAGCCACACCGCCCCCTACCACCACTTTTCCGACAAGGCAGACCTGGTCGAGGCATTGGCGATAGAGTCCTTTCGCCGATTTACACTGGCGCTGCAAACGACGTGGGAAACCAACCGCCAGGATCCGCTTACCGGCCTGGCGGCGCTTGGAAGCACATATGTCAACTTCGCCCTGGCACATCCGGAAGAGTTCCGCCTGATGCACCTGCCGGGTCTTCGTCAGGTAAAAAAACAGGGAGGCCACTCACGCGTCAGTGCCGCGGCGACGCAGGCATATGCTGTGCTGTGTGATGCCGTATCAGATTGTCAGACCAAAGGCCTGATAGCCCCAGGTGATCCCAATCCCTATGCGCTGACGGCATGGTCCAGCGTACATGGTCTTGCGGTTTTGATACTGGACGGCTTGCTGCTAGGTGAAAAACAATCCGCGAGCAACCACGATTATCTGATTAACGCGATCATCAACACCTTATCCACCGGACTGAAGCCACGCGCAGGGGCATAAGCCTTGTACAATTAGGCATCGGCATTATTGACAGACTGGTATCAGGGATAGCGCTAGGCCTGGATATTCTCATGGTCTATTTTGAGATAAGCCCAGTGCGTACCAGCCGGGTGGGATCTCCCGGTCTCCCCCCCCCTACTCGGTAACCAACCCACGCATATCAGAGTGCTCCACCGTCGCCATATCGCCTTTCATACCCTGAGCCGAAGCCATGGATGAGTAGAAAGTATGAAAGTTTTGTACTAACCATTGACAGGTCAATCCATATCAGGGGACAGGTCGAAATACTATTGTCAACACCGAGGGCATGCCTGGGCCATCAATGCAAAGCGCGTTTCGCGGATAATGACTGCTCCCTTGCCAAGAAACGCACAAACTCGCCGAGAGCGAATCAGAACTGTCGCAGTTGGGCCCGTAAGACAGACGCCAGGGATGGAGCCTGCAATACAGCCGTGATGGCCAGGGTGCGACCGAATGTCAATAGTATTTCGGCCTGCCCCTTCACATAACATTCAACAACGTCCTGTGCAATGTTTACTGTCCCACAGATTCCATGCATTGATAAAGGCATCAATCGATCAACAATGCGGTTAAAAACTCACCTTCACAGACGTGCCTAGCCAGCTTATAGACATCGTATAAATGGCAACTACACTGTTACAGCAAGCAAGCAAATGCGCCTCCTGCGCACCCGCCTTCTGGCCGTGATGCTCAACTACTGTTGAACCGTGAACGATCAGTTAAGCCATTTTCGCCGACTCGCGGCCACATAGATTTAAATGGTTATTTCGTTGCAACCGGTGAAAAATCGACTTAAGTAGACAAAAATGGCTGTTAAACATACGCCGGTCACACATAGTTGACCAACAGTGAAAGGATAAATAACCATGATACGTTGGATACGGTTCTTGTTGAAATTCGTCCCGATGCTGTTGGGTGTGGCGATAACGAGCGCTCCGGCTTATGCGCTAACGATTAATGACGTGCAAAAACTGCTTGCAAGCGATGGAGATGCGGGAGTTCTGTTTGGCGAGACAGTTGCGATTGATGGAGATACCGCCGTCATCGGGGCCATACAGAACCGCGAGCATGGCGATTCTTCAGGAGCGGTCTATGTCTTTAACCGTGATGCCACGGGGATGTGGACAGAGCATGTCAAACTGTTGGCAAGTGATGCCGTGGAGAGGCAATTTTTCGGTAATGCCGTGGCAATAAGCGGTGACATGATCGTGGTCGGCGCAATTGGAGACAATGATAAAGGCAGATACACCGGTTCTGCTTATATTTTTATCCGTGATGCAACCGGTGCATGGCATGAACAGGCCGAGCTGCTGGCAAGAGATGGGGCAGAAGGAGATGCCTTTGGTTACTCGGTTGCGGTGTCCGGCGACACGGTTGTGGTCGGCGCTATCTATGTTGATAATTCAGACGTTATGAATTCCGGTGCGGCCTATGTCTTTGTCAAGGACGCAGAAAACAACTGGAGCGAACAGGCCAAACTGGTCCCTGATAATCCTGCGGCTCACGACCTTTATGGTAACTCTGTCGCCGTATCGGGAGACACCGTTCTGATAGGGAGGCAACATCTCGGATTTAATATTGGCACTGGAGCAGGAGCTACCCGTGTCTTTACCCGTGATGCCTCGGGTAGCTGGCGTGAGCAACCAAGCTTGATGGCGAGTGACGGTTTTGAACAGGACGGATTCGGCGCCGGTGGAGGATTTCGGTTATCGTTCTCTGGATTTCAGAACAGGGAGCCGAGCGAGCAAGCGAAGCTCGAACCCACCGCTGCAAAGGACTGCATGAAGGAGGCCGGACCATGCGAAAACGAGCCCTGATGGCGTTGCTGGCACCGATGGCGTTCGTCTTGAGCGCCGCCGCGGAGGAGATGGTATTGGTCGAAAACGGGGCGACCCCCGCACCTATTGTCGTGGTTGAAGCGGCTCCCCCAGAAACCGAGCGCGCCGTCAACGAACTCGCCTACTACATCGAGCAGCCCGGCGATTTCCACTTGACTGAGCCCGTCGTCATGGCACAGTGAATGGACCACCAAGGCTTCTTCCATCGAACTGATGTTCCGCCCCACCCGGTTCAACTGCAGCATCGCTGCCTTGCAGGCCCGAGGTCCGGCGGACAAGCGACG
>JAWOIE010000165.1:0-5192 GCA_046484825.1 Gammaproteobacteria bacterium
GCGGGACAAAGTCATGGCGCATCAGGATTGGGAAACGGTAGTACGCCACACAGGCGTGGCGGGCCAAAAGCAGGTGGTACGGATATTACGCCAGGCGATACGCGACACACTGCCACATTATGGACCCGCGAGTCTCCGGAGGAACATTGACTGGGTTTGTGCCACTATAGGAGTATGTTAAACATGCCGAGCAAATCCGCACTTTGCTGCTATCATGGGGTCCGCTCTGATGACTGTCCTCATAAACCCTGAATATCTGTTTGCGTGAAACACTACCTGAGAGTCGCCGTGCCACGAGTACAAGACATTAGCACAGCCGTCTGGAAATTCTGTAATCTGGGGGCGAAGGCCGATGACCCGGATCAGCTACGTCTGAGCAAGGCGATTTTGGTGCTGACGTCATTGATTATTGCCTTTCTGGCAATCTTCTGGGGGACACTCTATATATTTCTGGGCTATCCGCTGTCCGGCGCCATACCGCTGAGTTATGCCGTGATATCGTTTTTCAGTATGATATTTTTCTTCGTTACCCGACGTTTCAGTTTTTTTCGTTTCAGTCAGTTTCTGCTCGTATTCCTCTTGCCCTTCTTGCTGATGTGGAGCCTGGGCGGCTTCGCCAATGGCAGTGTAGTGATGGTGTGGGCCTTTTTCGCGCCGCTGGCCGCGCTACTCTTCGCCGACAAAAGGCAGATGACCTTTTGGGTCGTGGCCTTTGTGGTTTTTACGGTAATCTCGGGACTCATCGACCCCTACGTGCGCGGCCTTGCACCCCCCATGGCGCCCGCCTATAACACCGCCTTTTTTGTCATGAACATGGGGGCGGGCTTTGTCGCCTTTTATTTTATCCTGATGATGTTTGTCAATGACCGCGCGGCGGCACATGAACGTTTAACACTGGCCAATCGTCGACTGCAGGAGAACGAAGCCAGGATCCGTGAGCTGATGCTGACCGATGCCCTGACCGGCGTGCCAAACCGCCGCCATCTGGAAGATAAAATGAAGAAAGAGTTTAACCGGGTCAGTCGCAGCGAGAAATACCTGTCTCTGGTGGTTGCCGATATTGATAATTTTAAAACCATCAATGATGACTTTGGGCATGATGCCGGTGATGAGGTCATCAAGGCCTTCGCGCGCACACTGCAAGACACGGTCCGGGATTATGATTTTGTCGCGCGCATCGGGGGTGAGGAATTTGTCCTGTTACTGCCGGGGAGCGACCCCGTGGCCACAGGTAGAGTGGTGGACCGATGCCGAGAGCAGTTTGCCACACTGGTATTCCCCAATATCGATAGAACCATCACCGCCAGTTTCGGTATTGCCCTATGCGAAAAGGGCGAAACCGGTCACGACTGTCTCAAGCGGGCGGATGGCGCCCTGTATTTATCCAAACAACATGGTCGAAATCGGGTGACCTTTGGTTAAGGCAGCGGTTGCATGCGTGTGGCGACCTATGGTGTGCTTGACTGGAGTGTTTCATCTGCGAGAGACGCCTTGACCCAACCAAGTCAAACAAGACCAAACCAAATCAGGTCCCACCCATCGCGCCCAGGCCCTTCCCGCCGGGTCAGGCTATGCCTCATAATATCAGCAGAAAGCGTACCGTAGGGGTACGACACAGAAGATGAGAATTCCATGTTCGCGGCATTACGCCAGTCACTAAAAACCGAAAACTCCTGGGCGAGTCTCCAGGCCAATATCCTGGCCGGTCTGACCGTGGGGATCATTGCCTTGCCCCTGTCCATGGCCCTGGCGATTGCCAGCGGTGTCGCCCCGCAACATGGTCTGTATACGGCCATGGTCGCGGGCATCGTCACCGCCCTGGCGGGAGGCTCCAAGGTCAACATCTCCGGGCCGACCGCCGCCTTTGTGGTGGTGCTATTACCCATCGTGCAGCTATATGGCCTCGGCGGCCTCCTGCTTAGCGGCTTGATGGCGGGGGTGATCCTTATCTTATTGGGCCTTGCCAGGCTCGGTAAATACATCGAGATCGTGCCATATCCGGTCATTATCGGCTTTACCTCCGGTATTGCCGTGGTGATTGCGACCTTTCAGGTGAAGGACTTTCTCGGACTTGATATCGCCGCATTCTCGGGGGATTACTTTGACAAGCTTTGGCTGCTGGTTAGCGCGCTGCCGACGCTTGACTGGCAGGAGCTATTTATCGGCTCCCTGACTCTGACGGTACTGATCACCTGGGCTAGATTACGCACCCGGGTACCGGCCCATCTGGTCGCCATTGCCGTCGGCGCACTCACGGCCTGGCTACTCTCGATCCTGAGCGCGGACTTTTCCGTCGCCACCATAGGCAGCCGCTTTGAGTACGAGATCAAGGGCCTGACGGGGCAGGGGATCCCGCCGCTACTACCTGCCTTTGAATGGCCCTGGAATCTGGCCAATGCCGAGGGCCAACCCATCGGCCTGAGTTTTGAACTCATTCGTCTGCTGCTGTCATCGGCGATCACCATTGCCATTCTTGGCGCGCTGGAGTCGCTACTGTGCGCCACCGTTGCCGATGGCATGTCAGGCAAGAAGCACAATCCCAATGATGAATTGATCGGTCAGGGCATAGGTAATCTGGTGACGCCGCTCTTTGGTGGCATCCCCGCCACCGCCGCCATTGCCCGTACCGCCGCCAACATCAAGGCGGGGGGCAGCTCACCGGTGTCCGGGGTGGTCCATGGCCTGTTTATCCTGGTCGCGATTTTTTCATTGTCGCCCTTGCTCGCTTACATCCCCATGGCCTCCATGGCCGCGTTACTGTTGATGGTGGCCTGGAACATGAGCGAGACCCGGCATTTTCTGCGTATTGTCAAAATTGCCCCGCGGGATGATGTCATTACCCTGCTGACCTGTTTTCTGCTAACAGTGATCTTTGACATGACCATTGCGGTGGCGGTAGGTATGGGGCTTGCCGGTATGCTGTTTATTCGTAAAAGCATTAGCCTCACCGATAGCGCCAAGGTAGAGGACGATAAGAGTGTCGCGGGCACGTTGCCGCGGGAGATCGCGATCTATGATATTAACGGTCCGCTGTTTTTTGGTTCGGCACACAAGGCCATGATGAGCATCAGCAGCATTACCCCAGAGGTGCGGGTGGTCATCCTGGATATGTCCGAGGTCAGCATGATCGACATGAGCGCGATCGTCGCCATGGAGTCCATTGTCGCCAGCCTGTCGGCAAAGCATATCGGCCTGGTCATCAGCAATCTGCACCCGCGCATGATCACCAAGCTACAGCGTGCCGGGATCAAGAGCGCGAGTGGGGCGCTAGTTTTTTCCGCCACCATGGCGGCAAGCCTGCAACAGGCCAGGACCCTGCTAAACGATGGGCCTGGCCCCTCAGTCTGAGCAGCTAAACGTGCTTATGCTTTTCATAAATATCCATCACCCCGGGCATGGCCTGTTTAAAGGCCGCCAACACGTCTGGGTCAAGGTGGCTGCCGGATTCGGCGTCCAGCCATGCCATGGCCTTGTCGACAGGCCAGGCCTCCTTGTAAGGACGTTTTGACGTCAGCGCATCGAAGATATCGGCCACGGCGACAATGCGGGCGGCCAGGGGAATCTCATTGCCTTTGAGTCCGGAGGGATAACCGCTACCATTATATTTTTCGTGATGTCCCTCGGCGATCTCGATGCCAACCTGAAACACGCATCTGCCCATCGCATTCATTTGTTCCTCACAACGGCGCAGCACGTCACCGCCGATGACCGGGTGCTGTTGCATCAACGTAAATTCTTCATCGGTCAGCTTGCCGGGTTTGAGCAGGATGCTGTCACTGATGCCGACTTTACCAATATCGTGCATAGGGGCAAATGTCAGAATGTCACGCACATAATTCGCATCAATCAGTTCTCTGTACTTATCGGTCTTGCCCAGTTCATACGCGACCATAGCGGCATAGTGACTCATACGAAACAGATGGTCGCCGGTCTCGGGGTCGCGACTCTCAGCCAGCTTGGCCAGCCCCTTGACCGTAGCAATGACAAGGCTTTCCATACCGATAGTCTTTTCAAAACTGTGACTGACCTGGCTGGCAATGTTAGAGATAAACTCCAGGTGGTCGGCGTTGTAGGCATTCGGATTATGTGTTGCGATAACCAGTGCCGCAGTTTCGAGTTGATTGGACAACAGAGGCAAATATAAAACAGAGCGCAGGCCATTTTGCTGTAGCCGTTGCATAAAACCATCCTTCATCCCTGTAGTCTGGCCGGCGAGTCCGATACATGTACACATAGGCCGGTTGCTAACCATGGTTTTTTCAAACAGCGAATGCCGGTATTCAAATAAGTCTCGTTCATTCAGATCAAGTGCCTCTGTAGTAAAACTCCGGTCCAGGTGATAGTCGCGCTGGTTGCGGTCCGTGCGCAACACACCGACCCAGTGAACAGGTAAAAATATCGGAAACTCTTCAAAGACAAATTTCAGGGTGTCGTCCAGGGTGTGCGCCTGATTGATGCGGTCCGTGAGTCGGAACAACGTTGATAATCGCCGGGTTAGATTGTTGAAGGCGTCTGCGATAACACCGATTTCGTTTTTGACATACACGGGGACCTGATGGCTCAGGTCACCATGCGCCACCCGGTGAAAACCGGCAACCGTGCGACCAAGGGGACGGAAGATGCGGCGGTAAACAATGACCATAATGGTGATGCTGATGAGTATGATGATGACAATGGCAGACTGATTGAGGCGTTTTATCTGCAGGAGTTTGTTTTCCATCATCTGGCGAAAGGTACTGGCCAGCTCGGCGGTACTCAGGGTCAGTGTTTGTTCATTCAACAGAATATAGTGGGCGGCGGCCTCCAGGCGCGGGCCGTCACGGTCCTGGCCCAGCGTGTCCTTCAGACCGATATGGAACTGATTCCAGACCGCGATGGTTTTGTCCAGCTGGCTACGTGAGGGTGCATCCCAGGTACACTTGATGGTCTCGTCGGGATCTGTAAGCGTGGGCACCTTCGGCCTTGTCGCACTATCGGGGAGCAGGGTGTGTATGCTGGCCAAATCGGCAGTGATCGATCTTGCCTGTAGCGACTGGATAATGGTGTCAAAGGACATGACCTGCATTTGCAGATCCTTGCTAAAGCGGCCAAGGTCACGATAGTAGCTGACGTAATCCCGGGGTGCCTGTTCGATATAGTGACTGCTCTGAGTGAGCAGGTTGCGGGTGATCACCCGTAACTGACCGGTGAGG
>JAWOIE010000131.1:0-10520 GCA_046484825.1 Gammaproteobacteria bacterium
CCGGTAATCTCGTTTTGCAATTCATCCAGGGTGTAACCCACGGCCAGTTTTGCCGCCACCTTGGCGATGGGAAAGCCCGTGGCCTTGGAGGCCAACGCCGAAGAGCGCGACACGCGCGGGTTCATTTCGATAATGATCATGCGTCCATTTTCAGGATTGATGGCGAACTGTACGTTTGAGCCACCGGTCTCAACACCGATCTCACGCAATACGGCGAGACTGGCGTCACGCATGATTTGATATTCTTTGTCGGTCAGGGTCTGCGCGGGGGCGACGGTAATGGAGTCACCGGTATGCACACCCATGGGGTCCAGGTTTTCGATGGAACAGATAATGATGCAGTTGTCCTTGCGGTCACGCACCACTTCCATTTCATATTCTTTCCAGCCGAGGATCGATTCCTCGATCAGCAGCTCATTGGTCGGTGACAGGTCCAGACCTCGCTCGCAGATCTCGACAAATTCATCCTTGTTATAGGCAATGCCGCCACCGGAACCGCCCATGGTAAACGAGGGTCGAATAATGGTCGGGAAGCCCACCTGCTTCTGTACCTCAAAGGCCTCTTCCAGGCTGTGGGCCACGGCCGACTGAGGCATGTCCAGGCCGATCTTGATCATGGCGGTGCGAAACTTGTCCCGGTCCTCGGCCTTGTCGATGGCCTCTTTCTTGGCGCCAATCATCTCGACACCATACTTTTCCAGGACCCCTTCCCGATCCAGGTCCAGGGCGCAGTTCAGCGCCGTCTGCCCCCCCATGGTGGGGAGCAACACGTCGGGGCGTTCCTTTTCGATAATCCGCGCAACCGTCTGCCAGCGAATGGGCTCAATGTAGGTGGCATCGGCCATTTCCGGATCCGTCATAATCGTCGCCGGGTTGGAGTTGACCAGGATGACCCGATAACCCTCTTCCTTGAGCGCCTTGCATGCCTGCGCCCCGGAATAGTCAAACTCACAGGCCTGACCAATGACAATCGGGCCGGCACCTATGATCAATATACTTTTTATATCAGTTCTTTTTGGCATAACTCTTACTTGTGTTTTAACGCCAGGGTACTAAGGCATAGCGCCAACCGCTGAAAACAGCGGTTCATGCTTGCTGCCCGGACGCCCGACGATGGGATTGTATGGCTTCGATAAAACGGTCAAACAGGGGCGCGACGTCATGGGGCCCCGGGCTGGCCTCGGGGTGGCCCTGAAAGCTGAAGGCCGGAATGTCGGTGCGCTCGATGCCCTGAAGGGACTGGTCAAACAGCGATTTATGTGTGGCGCGCATATTCGTCGGCAGACTGGCCTCGTCCACGGCAAAACCATGGTTCTGGCTGGTAATCATGACCCGGCCGCTGTCCAGGTCCTGTACCGGATGATTGGCACCGTGGTGGCCAAACTTCATTTTGAGCGTGCGGGCACCCGAGGCGAGCGCCAGGAGCTGATGGCCAAGGCAAATGCCGAATATGGGCTTGCCACTGGCGGCGATCGCACGAATGGCCTCGATGGCATAGTCACAGGACTCCGGATCCCCAGGCCCATTGGACAAAAATACGCCATCCGGGTCCATGGCCAGGACTTCACTGGCGGGGGTTTTGGCCGGCACCACGGTCAGCAGACAACCCCGGTCCACCAGCATGCGCAGAATATTGCGTTTGACGCCAAAGTCGTAGGCCACGACCCGGTAGGGCAGGTTTTCTTCCAGCATGGGGGGCGGCAGCGGGTGGCCCTCCTCCAGGCTCCAGCTCCCCTCGACCCAGTCATAGGCGTGACCGGTCGTCACCTCCTGTGCCAGGTCCATGCCCTTGAGACCGGCAAAACCCTGTGCCGCCGCCAGGGCGGCCGACGCATCCAGGCTGTCCCCGGCCATAATACAGCCATTCTGGGCGCCCTTCTCACGCAGGATACGGGTCAGCTTGCGGGTGTCGATATCGGCGATGGCCACCACATTACGGCGCGCCAGATAGTCGGGCAGGCTCTCGCGGCAGCGCCAGCTACTGGCAATGGCCGGCAGGTCGCGAATGACCAGGCCACTGGCAAACAGGCCGGTAGACTCTTCGTCTTCGGGATTGACCCCGACATTGCCAATGTGGGGATAGGTCAGGGTAACGATCTGCTTTGCATAGGAGGGATCTGTCAGAATTTCCTGGTAGCCGGTCATGGCAGTATTAAACACCACCTCGCCCACGGTCTGACCATCGCTGCCGATGGATTCGCCGTGGAACACCGTGCCATCTGCCAGGACCAAAATTGCCGATTTTCTCAAGCTGTCCTCCGTTTGACGCGTGTAAAAAACGGGAGACACCTGTTGGGCTCCCGTCTGTGAATTTGGCTGGTCTGGAGATTTTGGTTCAGACCGGGGAGATCATACAAAAAATTGACATGGCTTGTCCATTTTGACGCCGAAATGAGGTTAGGCCTCGTCAAAAGGCCAGCTCAGGCAGACACAAACGACGTATTGAGGTAGGAAGGCAACTTGCCACGACGGCCTTCAGCCTGTCGCCAGCAAAAAGATTCCCGTCAGCAGGACCTGAAGGGCCCTGACGGCCATCAGTCCTTCAGGCCGAGGACGTCCTGCATATCGTAAAGCCCCCGGTCGTGCTGGGCTAACCAGGCGGCGGCGCGGACCGCGCCCTTGGCAAAGGTCATGCGCGAAGAGGCCTTATGTGTAATCTCGACACGTTCGCCAATATCCGCAAACATGACGGTGTGCTCACCGACGATATCCCCGGCGCGGATGGTTTCAAAACCAATGGTCTTGCGCTCCCGTTCGCCGGTTTGACCTTCGCGCCCGTAGACGGCGCAGTCGTTCAGATCCCGACCCAGGGCGGCGGCCACCACCTCGCCCATGCGCAGGGCCGTACCGGAAGGGGCGTCCACCTTGTGACGATGATGGGCCTCAATCACTTCAATATCGGTATCGTCCCCCAGAACGCGGGCGGCAAGGTCGAGGAGTTTGAAACAGAGATTGACGCCCACGCTCATATTCGGCGCAAACACCACGGCAATATCCCTGGCGGCACTAGCGATGACCTGCTTTTGCGCCTCACTAAAACCGGTGGTGCCGATGACAATTTTCTTGCCGGCCTGGCGGCAGATTTCCAGATGCGCCTGCGTTGCCTCTATCGAAGTGAAGTCGATCAGCACATCAAACTGATCGGTGACCTGGCTCAGGTCGTCGACCACCGCAACACCAAGCGGCTCGCCTCCCGCCAGCTCCCCGGCATCGACGCCGATAATGCTTTTGCCCGGGCGCTCAATGGCCGCCACCAGTTGCGTCTGGGCGTTTTCGGCCGTGGCCTGGATGAGGGTCCGTCCCATGCGGCCACTGGCGCCTGCGATTGCAATTTTGATCATAAATTAATTTTCCAGATTGGTTTTACTGCCGCGTTACGCATTCCTCGTAACTCGGTGCTGGATTTTAAGGCTTCATATCTTCAAAAAATTTCTTTACCCCATCCAGCCAGGAGGATTCACGGGGACTGTGCTTGACGCTGTCTTCCTGCATCGACTGGCCAAATTCTTCCAGCAGTTCTTTTTGCCGCTTGGTCAGATTCACCGGTGTCTCCACCTCGACCTTACACAACAGGTCGCCGGTCTGGCCACTGCGCACGGATTTTACCCCTTTGCCACGCAGACGGAACAGCTTGCCGGATTGTGTCTCGGCCGGAATCTTGAGTTTGACCTTGCCCCCCAGGGTCGGTACTTCAAGCTCACCACCAAGGCCGGCAGTAACAATATTGATCGGGACTTCACAGTACAGATCATTGGCATCTCGCTTAAAGATGGCATGGGGTTTTACCCGAATCTGTACATACAGATCCCCCGCCGGACCGCCATTTTCACCGGCCTCACCCTCGCCCGAGAGACGAATGCGATCACCATTATCCACCCCGGCCGGAACCTTAACCGACAAGGTCTTTTGTTTTTCGACACGACCGTGTCCATGACACTTGCCACAGGGGCTGTCGATCATCTTGCCGCTGCCATGACAACGCGGGCAGGTTTGCTGCAAAGAGAAAAACCCCTGCTGCATGCGCACCTGACCATGGCCGCCACAGGTCGTACAGGTAGAGACACTGGTGCCTTTTTTGGCGCCACTGCCGCCACATTCGTCACAGGTCACCTGCGTGGGCACACGGATGTTGACCGAGGTCCCACCCACAGCCTCTTCCAGCGACAGTTCGAGATTGTATTGCAGGTCGGCACCGCGGAAGGCGCGTTCCTGGCCACGGCCGCCTCCACCACCGCCAAAGATATCGCCAAAGACATCACCGAAGATATCCGAGAAGCTGGCGCCACCGCCGCCAAAGCCAGCACCACCACCCATACCGGCGGCGCCGTCAACACCGGCATGACCGAACTGGTCATAGGCGGCACGTTTTTGTGCATCACTCAGTACATCATAGGCCTCCTTGGCCTCTTTGAATTTTTCTTCGGATTCCTTGTTATCGGGATTTCGATCCGGATGGTGCTTCATGGCCAGACGTTTAAAGGCCTTTTTAATATCGGCCTCGCTGGCGTTTTTTGATACCCCTAAAACTGTATAGTAATCGCGTTTGGACATAATAATACTCAGTTACGCGCAACGCACCACGGCAAACAGGAAATAGCTAACAGCAGAAAACCGGCCATAGCTTTTTTATGCCATCGCCGGTTTCCCCGCTATCCAGTAACCCGTGACGGTTACTTATTTTTTATCATCAACTTCTTCGAACTCGGCATCGACGACATCGTCGTTGGCCTTGCCCTGCTGCTGAGCAGAATCACCACCCGGGGCGGCACCCTCTGCCCCAGCCGCACCTGGCTGGGCATAGAGCCGCTCGGCCATTTTCGCCGAGGCTTCACCGAGGGCCTTGGTCCTGGCCTCAATGGCATCCTTGTCATCACCCTTGAGCGCCTCTTCCAGATCGGCAATAGCGGCGTCAATACTGGTCTTTTCATCCGCTTCGAGTTTGTCGCCCAGTTCCGTCATGGACTTTTTGGTGGCATGAATCAGATTTTCACCCTGATTGCGTGCGCTGACCAGTTCATGGAACTTCTTGTCTTCGTCGGCATGCGCCTCGGCGTCTTTCACCATACGTTCGATCTCGGCATCATCCAGACCACTGGAGGCCTTGATGACAATGGACTGCTCCTTGCCGGTCGCCTTGTCTTTGGCGGAAACATTGAGAATGCCATTGGCATCGATATCCAGCGAGACTTCAATCTGCGGGGTACCGCGGGGTGCCGGTGGGATATCGCTCAGGTCAAAACGACCCAGAGACTTGTTGGCATCGGCGCGTTCACGCTCACCCTGTAACACGTGTACGGTGACCGCAGACTGATTGTCATCGGCGGTGGAGAATACCTGTGTTGCCTTGGTCGGGATGGTGGTGTTCTTCTCGATGAGCTTGGTCATGACACCACCCAGGGTCTCGATCCCCAGCGACAGCGGCGTCACATCCAGCAACAACACGTCCTTGACTTCGCCACCGAGGACGCCGCCCTGGATCGAGGCACCGGCCGCCACCGCTTCATCCGGATTGACATCCTTGCGTGGCTCCTTGCCGAAAAAGTCTTTTACCGCTTCCTGTACCTTGGGCATGCGGGTCTGGCCACCGACCAGGATAACGTCATCCACCTCGGCGGCGGAAACGCCGGCATCCTTCAGGGCCACCTTGCAGGGCTCGATGGAGCGCGCAATCAGATCTTCCACCAGGGACTCCAGCTTGGCGCGCGTCAGTTTGACATTCAAATGCTTGGGGCCGGAGGCATCCGCCGTCACATACGGCAGGTTGATTTCGGTCTGAGATGAGGAGGACAGTTCGATCTTGGCTTTTTCCGCCGCCTCTTTCAGGCGCTGCATGGCCAGGGGGTCACCCTTCAGATCGATGCCCTGGTCTTTCTTAAACTGTTCCGCCAGATAATCGATGATGCGCATGTCAAAGTCTTCACCACCGAGGAAGGTGTCACCATTGGTGGACAGTACCTCAATCTGGTGTTCGCCATCGATGTCGGCAATCTCGATAATGGAAATATCAAAGGTACCGCCACCCAGGTCATATACCGCAATCTTGCGGTCGCCTTCTTTTTTGTCCATACCGAAGGCCAGGGCCGCGGCCGTGGGCTCATTGATAATACGCTTGACGTCCAGACCGGCAATCTTGCCCGCATCCTTGGTGGCCTGCCGCTGGGAATCGTTGAAGTAGGCCGGCACGGTAATCACCGCCTCGGTGACTTCCTCGCCCAGATAGTCCTCGGCGGTCTTTTTCATTTTCATGAGGACACGCGCGGCAATTTCCGGCGGCGCCATTTTCTTGCCATTGGCCTCGACCCAGGCATCACCATTGTCGGCCTTGATAATCTTGTACGGCACCATGTTGATGTCTTTTTGCACCTCGGCATCCGCAAACTTACGACCGATGAGGCGTTTGACCGCGAACAGGGTATTCGCCGGGTTGGTGACCGCCTGACGCTTGGCAGACTGGCCCACCAGAATTTCATTATCCTTTGTAAAGGCCACAATAGACGGGGTTGTGCGATCACCCTCGCTATTTTCAATGACCTTGGGCTTGCCCCCTTCCATGACGGACACGCAGGAATTCGTGGTGCCGAGGTCTATACCGATGATTTTACCCATGCCTGTATTCTCCAACTAAATATGTCAATGTGTGAAACAAAACCTTGTGTTACAGAGGTTAATAGGGACAGATTTCTCAGGTTCAAGCCTGTTCATCGACATTTGTGCCGCTTTCTGTCTCTGTGGGGCTGGCCGCCTTGGAAACCACCACCATGGCCGGGCGGACCAGGCGCTCGTTCAGGGTATAGCCCTTTTGCAGCACATTGATGACCGTGTTGGCAGGCTTGTCGGCGACCTCCACCATGCTCATGGCCTGGTGCAATTCGGGGTTAAAGGGCTCGTCCAGGGGGTCGACAGCCTTGATATGAAACTTCTCCATGGCCGTATCCAGCATACGCAGGGTCATCTCGGTACCCTCGCGCAGCCTGTCAATATCCGCCGCGCCATCGCGGGCGGCCGCCGCGCCCAGCTCGAGGCTATCCTTGACCGGCAATAATTCCTGGGCAAAGCGCTCGAGCGCATACTTGTGGGCATTTTCCAGATCACGCTCGGTGCGGCGGCGCATATTGTCCATTTCCGCCTTGGTGCGAACGAAGTGATCCCAGTTCTCCTGGGCCTTGGCTTCAAGGGCCTCAATGGTGGCCGCCAGTTCTTCGACGCTGGCCGTGGCGGCCTCCGGGTTGCCTGCCTCCGCCGCGGCGGCGTCCAGTTCTTCTGCTTGTTGCTCCTGCGGCGCTTCTTTTTTACTCATGCCAAAACCCTTTTTGTTACATTTTTAAAAATTATCATGTACTCCCGGCGCACGACGAGGCCGGCCAGACAGTACCAACCTATATGGGGTCAATTATTCCGAGGTCAAGACCGAGCTCAGCAGGCGGGCCGTGACATCGACAATGGGGATAACGCGGTCATAGGCCATGCGTGTCGGGCCAATGACGCCAAGGACGCCAATGACATCATCTCGGGACTTGTAGGGCGCGGTAATCACGGAGCAGTCATCCAGGGCCTCGTAGCCCGACTCCTCGCCGATAAAGACCTGAATGCCCTCGGCGTGGATGGACTGATCCAGCAGGTGCAGGATGTCCTGTTTGGTATTGAAGGCCTCGAACAGGTGGCGCAGCTTGTCCACATTGCTCATTTCACTGTAGTTCATCAGATTGGTCTGACCCGCCAGGATGTAATCGTCGTTCTTGCTGGCCTCCAGCACCTGGTCGGCCATTTCAATGGCCGTCATCATGACATTACGCATATCCTCACGCGTGGCCTGCATGGTCTTGAGCAGATTGTCGCGAATGGTCAACAGATCCTGCCCGGAAAACTCGCGGTTGAGATAATTGGCCGCCTGCTGCAATTCGGATTCACTGAAGCTGCGCTTGGTCTGAATCACCCGATTCTGGACTTCCTGTTCATTGATGACAATGATGACCAGAATGCGGTTGGAACCCAACGGCAAAAACTCCACATGGCGCAATGTGACCTGGCCCCGTTTGGGAACGGTCACGACACCCGCCATCTGGGTAATGGAGGACAACAGGCTGGAGGCGCTGGTAATGACGTCACTGGCATTCGGCCCGACGCTGAATTCGAGCTTGAGCTTGTCGATATCCTTGCTGTGCAGCGGCTTTACCCGCAACAGGCTGTCGACAAACAGACGGTAGCCACGCACGGTCGGGATACGACCGGCGGAGGTATGCGGCGCCTTGATAAAGCCCAGCTCCTCCAGGTCCGACATGACATTGCGAATCGTCGCGGGGCTCAGGCCCAGCTGCATTTCCCGGGACAGGGTACGCGAGCCGACGGGCTGACCGTCACGGATATATCGCTCGACCAGGCATTTCAGCAGGGTCTGGGCACGCTCATTGATTACCGGTTCAGTCACGTCTTGTACAACTCGGGTTGATAGTTTGCGATCGGCTGGGCTACACACACTTTGCAACCATTATAATGGGGTGCCGGACCAAAAGTATCAAGTGCGCGCTGTGCGCCATGCGCTGCGCACCCCACTCGTTCTGGCCCGGTATTGGCAGGGAACCGCGCACCTGTGCTAACGTAGCGCGATGCGGAGGTTTTTTCATGAGTAAGACGTTTTCCACGGTCGGCCTGATTGGCAAATACGCGGACCCCAGCGTACGCGAAACCCTGTTGCAGGTCAGTCACGTGCTGGAAGAAAGCGGCGTGGAGGTCTTGCTGGACGAACATACCGCCGAGGTGCTGGACCGTCATAGTCTGACGACCGCCACGCGCCATGAGATCGGCAGCCGTTGTGACCTGGCCATTACGGTGGGGGGGGATGGCACCTTGCTGAATGCCGCCCGCAGCCTGGTCAATTATGGCGTGCCGCTGCTGGGGATCAATCTCGGCCGCCTCGGCTTTCTGGTCGACATCCCGCCGCACGGCATCGAAAAACACCTCAAGCAAATCCTCAAGGGACACTATCAGGAAGAGCATCGTATCCTGTTATCCGCTCAGGTCTGTCATGAAGGTGAACTGCTGAGCGAGAGCGAGGCCTTTAATGACGTCGCCCTGCACAAGTGGGAAGTCGCCCGCATGGTCGAGACCGAGACCTATATCGATGGCAAATTGCTCAACAGCATGCGCTCGGACGGGCTCATTGTCTCGACCCCTACGGGCTCCACCGCCTATGCCCTCTCGGCGGGTGGCCCGATCCTGCAACCCAGTCTCGACGCCATGGTGCTGGTGCCCATTTGCCCCCACACCATGAGCTATCGTCCTATTGTGATCGATGGCAATAGCAAGATCGAAATCATGGTCACTGATCGGCCGCATACCCATGCCCAGATCACCTGCGACGGGCAGATCAATCTCGGCGTCGTCTCGGGCGACAAGGTGATTATCAAGCGCCACGAAAAGCGGGCCTGTCTCATTCACCCCCTCGACCATGACTTCTCGGAAATCCTGCGTGCCAAGCTGCACTGGGGCGAGCACTTTTAATTCAGCTTCCAGCACCCAATTGAGACTAGTATTCAGGGGCAAAAAGGCTGAAAATTTCATCCCCGTAGACGCCGAACACAGAGCACAAAGATGCTGAACCATATCCATATCTGGAATTTTGCCATTGTCGAGCAGCTCGACCTTGCCCTGGAGCCGGGCCTCACGGTCATGACCGGTGAGACCGGGGCAGGCAAGTCCATCCTGCTGGATGCCCTGGGTCTGGCACTGGGCGACCGCGCCGAGAACAGCGTCATCCGCCACGGTGCCGACAAGGCCGAGGTCAGCGTCACCTTTAGTACACACGACAATCCCGCCGCCGAGACCTGGCTACAGGCACATGAGCTGGCCAGTGAACATGAATGCATTATCCGGCGCGTGGTCTATCGCAACAGCTCCTCCAAGGCCTTTATCAACGGTGTGCCCTCGCCGGTCACCGCCCTGCGCGAGCTGGGTGAAATGCTGGTGGATTTGCATGGCCAGCACGAACACCAGTCCTTATTAAAAAAAGAACTGCAACGCGAACTGCTGGATGACTATGCCGGCCATGGCGCGCTGCTGGGGCAACTGCAGCAACAGTATCAGGCCTGGAAGACCCGGAATGCCGCCTACGAAAAACTGCGCCTGGCGCAGCAGGATCGGGATGCGCGTCTGGGGCTACTGCGCTACCAGGTCAATGAACTTGAGGTACTGGCGCTCAAACCCGGCGAAGCCATGGAACTGGAGCAGGAACACCGGCGCCTTGCCAATGCCAAAGACCTGATCCAGAGCTGCGACCGCATTCTGCAACAGCTCAGCGATGCCGAGCAGCAAACCGTCAACGATATTCTCAGTCGCGGTCACATCGAACTCAGCGACATGGCCGAGACCGACCCGCAACTGGCGGGCGTCGCCGAGATGATCAATACCGCCTTGATCCAGGTCCAGGAAGCCAGCAGTGAGCTGCGGCACTATCTCGACAGCATGGAACTGGATCCGGAGCGCCTCGAGGATATCGCGCAGCGCCTGTCCGACATCCATGAACT
>JAWOIE010000266.1:0-5388 GCA_046484825.1 Gammaproteobacteria bacterium
GAGGAGTTGCGTGGCTACTTCGAAAAGGCCTATGCGAGTCTCAACGACGACGGTATTCTGTTTATGGACATGTTCGGTGGCACCGAGTGTCAGGACGAGCTGGAGGAAGAGACCGAGCTGGACGATGTCGATGCCACCTACATCTGGGAACACGCCAAGTTCAACCCTATCAACAACAACATCATTTGCCACATTCACTTTGAATTTGCCGATGGCTCGCGCCTGGAAAAGGCCTTCACCTACAACTGGCGTCTATGGTCACTGCCGGAGATCCGCGAGTTGCTGCTCGAGGCCGGTTTCCGCAAGGCCAGTATTTACTGGGAAGAGTACGAAGAGGGTGATGATGACGACGATGAAATGGAAGGCACCGGTGAGTACTATGCCACCGAGGATGTCGAAAATCAGGAGTCGTGGATGGTGTATATCGTGGCGGAAAAGTAGCGGACTCCTCGCCTCCGCACGAAAGAAAACGGCGCCCAGGGGGCGCCGTTTTTTTGTGGCCGTCTGTCGCTGCAGCGAGGTGAACCCGCTCAGGCGTTTTTGCCGGCCTTGATAAAGAGCACTTTCATCAGGATCAGGGCGAGCAGCACCAGGATCGAGGCAATGGCCAGTACCGGGTCGATGGTCTCCGCCGCGACAAACTTGCCATAATATAAAAACAGGCCGAGGACGACGAAAAATGTGCCGACCTGATGCAGGTAGTACTGGGCCATGGCAAGTTTTGAGTTGGTGTTATTCAGCCACAGTTTGTGACACAGGGCATAAACAAAAGTCACGACAAAGCCAATGAGCATGATGTGCGCGTGCGTGACTAACTGGCCGTGGTCCTTGGAGGCGGCCATAAAGATCCCCAACGCCAGGCCAAGAATGGCGTAGCCCAACCCGGTGAGTACAAATTTTCTGTCCATGTGTTTTCCCCTTTAGTGTCAATAATGATCTGTTTTGGCCACGCTGTGCGCGGGCGCATTTGTTGTTGTGGGTACCTCGGCCCCGGTCGCGGGTCACGCCGCCAGGATGCGGCGCGTCACCGCAACAGGACGAGCGTACCGGCGAAGCTATAATTAGCACAACTCTGGTGTTGGTGCTACTGGTGGTGTGGACGCTCCTGGTCGCGCTGCCTGTCAGGCCTTGACGGCATCGTAGGGTTCTTCGCGGACCTTGTCGTGGATGTGCATGCGATAGTCGACAAACTGCTCGACATCATGGAAGTGCATAAAGGGATTGCCCTCGCACTGCTCGGCCATGGTAGAGGTCTCTTTGACCGCATAGTTATGGCCGGGATGGATGATCGTGTCACCGGGCAGGCGCCCCAGTTTGTTCAGGGTGTCGTACATAACATTGGGGTCGCCGCCATTGAGGTCACAACGCCCACAACCAAAGACGAACAGGGTGTCGCCGGTGATCAGGTCATGATTGATCCTGTAACAGGCCGAGCCGGGGGTATGCCCGGGGGTGTGTAGAATCTCAATCGCGGTGTCGCCGAGCTGAATGATGTCGCCCCCGTGGTGCAGGGTGGGCAGGTCCTGGTGCTGGCCCCAGAACTGCGCCTCGGCCTTGAGCAGGTGCAACTGCGCGTCGTACTGGTTCAGCACCTGCTGGATACCGTTGATGTGGTCATGGTGGCTATGGGTGAGCAGGATGTCGGTAATGCGCACGCCCTTTTTTTGTGCCAGTCGGAGGATGGCCCCCACATCCCAGGCGGGGTCGACCACGGCGGCGCGGCCGCTCTTCTGGTCGGAGATGAGATAGACAAAATTCTCCATCGGCCCCAGTTCCAGGACATCGATGCTGTAGGGGCGGTCTGTGGACATGGCGAACTCCGGTGTTGTCTGGTGAGTGAGTACTTAGTGACACCTAATTGTAGGGCAGGACAAAGTCACAAACACCCCCTGGCGGTGATTTGAGTCGCGGGGATTTGAGTCTGGCGAAAACCTGCCGATAACAGCACTATCTGTAACCGATAGTGAGCGCCATGGGCCATTTTTCACTACAGACTTCCGGAGTGCTGCTGCTGACACTGCTATGGCCGTTGTCGGTGCAGGCCTATTATCTCTACCAGTTACCGGACGGTAGCCGCCTGATTACCGACACGGTGCAGCATGACCCGAGCTACAAGCTGGTGCGCACCAGTCGCGATACGCGCCATATGGGGCGCTATGCGGCGCGTACCAATTTGCAGCACTCGGCCAGCGCCGCGGACTACGACAAACTCATTCGCCACTTTGCCCAGCGCTATGATGTCGATATTGCCCTGGTCAAGGCCGTGATTCATACCGAGTCCTACTTCAATCCGGCGGCCACCTCGCGGGTGGGGGCCTCGGGGTTAATGCAATTGATGCCGGCGACGGCGGCGCAGTACGGTGTCACGGATATCTATGACCCGCAACAGAACCTGGAGGCGGGTATTCGCCATTTGCGTTATTTGCTGGGTAAGTACGGTGACAAAATGCACCATGCCCTGGCGGCCTATAATGCCGGTGAGACGGCGGTGCAAAAGTACAATGGCATTCCGCCCTACCCCGAAACACAACACTATGTCACCAAGGTCATGCAGCGCCTGAACTATTATAGCCGCTGGCCGTAAAAGGCCGCCGCGGTTGCCTGCTGCATGCGCAGGCTGGCGAGACGTGCCTCGGCCACGACGCGCAGGCGGCTCGCCAGGGCCTCGCCGATCATTTCCAGGTCCTGCTGTAATGCCGCCAGCTCCGGCAACGGACGCTCGTGTGGCGTGGGTTGCAGTACATAGGTCACCCCCAGGGTTTGTCCCAGGCTGGCAAGGGCGATCTGCCAGCGGCCACACAGGTGGCCGCCGTGGTGCAGGTGTTCCACATGCTCGTGAAGTAACTGGGCGTACAACGGTCGGGCACAATAAAAGAAGATTTGCGGCAGGCGGTGCAGGGCGCCACGGCTATCGGCGTGGCCCTGACAGGACCAGCAGGGCTGAAACACGCCCAGTGTGTTGAGTTCAAACACCAGCCTGAGCAGGTGGGGCTCGATGGGATGGGCGGCAGGGTCGCTGGAGAGGGCCCGTGGGGCGTCCTGACACTGCCAGTGACAGCGGCGGTCTTGCGCTTGCTGACAATGGGGGCAGGGCTGCACTACCGGCGTCTGGATCGCCAGCAGTAGCTGCTCCAGCTCGGCTATGGTCTCGCCGATACTGGTAAAGTCCGCCTTTGGCCTGCAGATTTCCATTTGCCCGTATCCTTGCCTGCCTGTCCCAAGGGCTTCACTCCTCCCTAATGACCATAAGCTTAGTACGTCTTATAAAAAGCGCCTGCTCAGGTACACTAGGGACATGATAATTCATGTCGATATGGATGCCTTTTATGCCGCGGTGGAGGAGCTCGACAGCCCGGAACTGGCCGGCAGGGCGGTGATCGTCGGTGGCTCGCCACAGGGGCGCGGCGTGGTTGCCACGGCCAACTACGCGGCCCGCAAGTTCGGCGTGCACAGTGCCATGTCCATGTCTCAGGCCATGCGCCTGTGTCCGCAGGCCGTCGTTCGCCCCGGACGCATGGCCCGTTACCAGGCAATCTCGGCCCGCATCCACGCCATTTTTGCCCGCTATACCCCCGAGATCGAGCCCCTGTCACTGGACGAGGCCTTTCTGGATGTCCGTGGCAGTGAAAAACTCTTTGGCGGCACGGCACCCATTGCCCGGCGCATCAAGCAGGAGATCCTCGACGAGCTGGGGCTGGTGGCCTCGGTGGGGGTGGCGCCGAATAAATTTCTCGCCAAGATTGCCTCGGACCTGGAGAAACCCGATGGTTTTGTGGTGGTGACGGCGGCGCAGTCACAGGCCTTTCTCGACCCCTTGCCGGTCGGACGCCTGTGGGGCGTGGGCCAGGCCACGGCGGCCATTTTTGAGCGCCTGGGGATTGGGCATATCGGTGAGGTACGGCGCCAGTCCCCCGAGCTGATGCAGCGCTATTTCGGCACTATGGGCCAGCACCTGCTGGAACTGGCCCAGGGTATCGACCCACGGCCGGTGGTGAGCGAACGCCAGGCGAAGTCCATCTCCCGCGAGACCACCTTCCCCGTGGATGTGGCGGACGCCGAGGTCCTGCGCGCCCGCCTGATGTCCCTGTGCGAGCAGGTCAGCGGCCGCCTGCGCCAACACGGTCTCAAGGGCCGTACCGTGCAGTTGAAATTGCGCTATGCGGATTTTCAGACCCTGACGCGCGCCCGCAGCCTGCCCGAGCCGAGCGACCATACCGACGAGCTCTGGCAGACCTGCTGGCGGCTGTTTTGCGACCACTGGCGCAGCGGCCAGCCGATTCGCCTCATCGGCATGGGGGTAAGTGGCCTGCATGGGTCCGCACCTGCGGCGAGCCGGCAGGCCGATTTATTTGCCACGCCCCACAAACAGCACTTGCAGGTCATCGATGCGATCACCGATGATATTCAGTCGCGCTATGGCCAGCAGGCCCTGCAGCGCGGCACCAGTCTACGTGCAGCCCCCGGCCAGTCTCATCAGCACAAGCCCCCGGTAAAATCACAGGAGTAAATCATGGCGGATCGCCCCGAAGCGGACACCAGCGGCAGTCCTCGCACTGTCTATTTGCAGGATTACCAGGCACCGGCCTACTGGGTCGATCAGGTGGAACTGACGTTTGACCTCGATGCCGAGCAGACCGTGGTGAGCGCGGCCCTCCACTGTCGCCGCAACCCCGAGGTCGCCAGCGAGGCGACGCCGCTGCAACTGCAGGGGCAGCGGCTGCAATTACAGGAGGTGCGTCTCGAAGGTCGGCTCCTGGCCGCCAGCGAGTACACCTGCACGGACGAACAGTTGACCCTCCACTCGGTACCGGCCGCGTTTATTTTGCAGACCGTGGTGACCCACAGCCCGGGCAACAACACCGCGCTCGAAGGCCTGTATCAGTCCGGCCCCATGCTCTGCACCCAGTGCGAGGCCGAGGGTTTTCGCCGCATTACCTATTTTCCGGACCGACCTGATGTCATGTCGCGTTATACGGTGACGCTCCGCGCCGATAAAGGCACCTATCCGGTGCTGCTGGCCAACGGCAATCCCGTCGAGCGCGGCGAACTCGACAATGGCCGCCACTATGTGACCTGGCAGGACCCGTCGCTGAAACCCAGTTACCTGTTTGCCATTGTCGCCGGACCCTTGCTGTGTCAGGAAGACCGCTTTACCACCCTGTCGGGTCGTGAGGTGTTATTGCAGATCTACGTGGAAGCCGAAAACATACACAAGTGTGACCACGCCCTGGTCTCGTTGAAGCAGGCCATGCAATGGGACGAGGCGGTCTACGACCGCGAGTATGACCTCGACATTTTTATGATCGTCGCCGTCAATGACTTCAATATGGGCGCCATGGAAAACAAGGGCCTGAACATCTTCAATGCCGCCTGTGTCCTGGCCAGTCC
>JAWOIE010000294.1:0-6491 GCA_046484825.1 Gammaproteobacteria bacterium
CACGGCTGGGTAGCAAAATGGTTATGCGTGGGTTTGCAAAACCTTTGACGCCGGTTCGATTCCGGCCCCAGCCTCCATTCCTTCATACGCCAGCACGCTTCTCCAGGCCTTAAAAACTGACGGATCGATACCTGGGACTTAGAATGCCTCAGGGCTAATTCCTTGTCTCAGGTTCCATATACAGGGACAATCTCGTACAATGCACGCCGTTTGCTGCACACCAAATCAAAATGCCCGGGTGGCGAAACTGGTAGACGCAAGGGACTTAAAATCCCTCGGTGGCAACACCGTGCCGGTTCGATTCCGGCCCCGGGCACCATATTTGAAATCACCACGTAGACGTCAACCGGACGGTCTTAACGGCAGTGAACCGACACGCCAACCGTGTGCCGGCAAATTCATGCGCAACAGGTAACCTCCTTGCTAAGCTATCGCCACTCCTTTCATGCCGGAAACTTCGCTGATGTCATCAAACACCTGGTGCTCATCGAAATCCTGGAGCATTTAAGCAAAAAAGACAGTCCGTTTGATTATATCGACAGCCATGCGGGCGCGGGCCTGTATAACCTGAGCTCGGAACAGTCGAGCAAACTGCAGGAATACACCCAGGGCGTGGGCAGGCTTACCCCCGCGGCCTGGCAGGAGCTGGACCGCTATTTCGCCATCCTCAATAAATACAACCCCACGGGCAAGCTGTTGCATTACCCCGGTTCGCCCATGATTGCCCTGGAAATCCTCCGCGCCAAAGATCGCGCCTGGCTGTTTGAGCTGCACCCGACGGATTGTGAGCACCTGGCCAGGAACACCCATGACGATGAGCGCGCACGGGTCATGCGGGCCGATGGTTATCAGGGCCTGTTGTCGCTGTTGCCGCCGGTATCGCGCCGCGGCCTGGTCCTGATCGACCCGCCGTACGAAATCAAAACCGACTATGAGCAAATTCTGGCGATCCTGGCTCAGGCCTACAAAAAATTCTCTACCGGCACCTATGCCATCTGGTACCCAGTGGTGGAGCGCAAGCGCATTGATCGCCTGGAGGCAAAACTCAAGGACAGCGGCATCAGAAAAATTCAGCGCTTTGAACTGGCCGTCCGGGCCGATTCGCGGGGTATGGGTATGACCGCTGCCGGGATGATCGTCATCAACCCGCCGTGGATGTTGCGGGAAAAGATGTTGGCGTTGTTGCCCAGATTAGTGGAGTGCCTGTCTGAAGATACGGGGGCGTTTTATCGCTGTGATGAACTGGTCGGTGAATAGGCAAGCGGCCGGCTCACGGTAATCGTCAGGCCAGCGCTGAGCGGGGGCGTTCATTGCGTTATGGCGTCGTTACCTGCGAAGCCATGTTGAGGTGCGCGCGCCGGATGGCTTACGCCGAAGGGACGGCCCATCCCTGCTGCATATTATTTCTCTATGTTCTCTGCGCCCTGGCGTTAAAAAAAATCAGTTCCCCAGCCTGTCCAGCAATGTCTGGACCTCCTGAAATCGTGCCTCGGCGGTATCCATGTCACGACTAACCCTCAATTTATGCTGACCGTCGAGTTTATAGATGGAGGCGTGCCTCTGGATCAGTTCGATGATCGCGGCGGGGTTGATGTCGGGCTGTTCGCCGAAGATGATGCCGCCGCCGTTGTCACTCATGTCGATGCGTTTAATGCCGAGTTGGGTGGCCTGCTGTTTTAGCTGGGTGATCTGAAACAGGTTTTTTACCGGTTCCGGCAATAGACCAAAGCGATCGATCATCTCGACCTTTAACTCGCGCAAGGCCTCTTTGTCCTTGCTGCTGGCAATCCGTTTGTACAACACCAGACGCTCATGCACGTCGGGCAGGTAGTCATCGGGGATGAGGGCGGGGATATGCAGTTCGATCTCGGTGGTCTTGACCTCGATATCATCCTCGATGGGCTGACCACGTTTGAGCGAGGCGATGGCCCGTTCCAGCAGTTCGGTGTAGAGCGTGTAACCGATCTCATGCATCTGGCCGCTTTGGCCTTCGCCGAGCAGTTCGCCGGCGCCGCGAATCTCGAGGTCGTGGGTCGCCAGGGTAAAACCGGTACCGAGGGTATTGATGGACTCGATCGCCTCAAGACGCTTTTTCGCGTCCGCGCTAATGGCTTGCCGTTCCGGAATAATCAGATAGGCATAGGCACGGTGGTGGGAACGACCCACCCGGCCACGTAACTGATAGAGCTGCGCCAGACCGAACTTGTCGGCGCGATTGATAATAATGGTGTTGGCCGTGGGGATGTCGATGCCGGTCTCAATAATGGTGGTACAGACCAGGATGTTAAAGCGCTGGTGATAGAAGTCGGACATGATCTGTTCCAGCTGGCGCTCGCGCATCTGGCCGTGGGCGTAGTCGATGCTGGCGTCGGGGAGCAGTTCACGCAGTTTGTTGACCTCGTTTTCAATGGTCTCGACTTCATTGTGTACATAATAGATCTGCCCACCGCGATGCAACTCACGCAGACAGCTTTCCTGGATCAACTGGCTGTTCCATTTGGAGACAAAGGTCTTGATGGCCAGGCGTTTGGCGGGTGGTGTCGCAATGATCGACAGGTCACGCATGCCGGCCATGGCCATGTTGAGCGTACGCGGGATGGGCGTGGCGGTGAGGGTCAGGACATCCACCTCGGCGCGCAGGGCCTTGAAGCGTTCCTTTTGCCGCACGCCAAAGCGGTGTTCTTCATCGATAATCACCAGGCCGAGATTTTTATATTTGACATCGCCCTGCAACAGTTTGTGGGTGCCGATGACGATGTCGATGCTACCGTCTTTGATTTTCGCCAGGACCGTTTGCACCTCTTTCGGCGACTTGAAGCGCGACAGGTAGTCGATATTCACCGGCCAGTCGGCGAAGCGGTCCTTGAAGTTTTCCGCGTGTTGCTGGGTCAGCAGCGTGGTGGGGGCCAGGATGGCCACCTGCTTGCCGGCCATCACGGCAATGAAAGCAGCGCGCATGGCCACCTCGGTCTTGCCAAAACCCACATCACCACACACCAGCCGGTCCATGGGTTTGCGCGACTCCATGTCCTCGATGACGCCGTCGATGGCGGCCTGCTGGTCCGGGGTCTCTTCAAAGGGGAACTCCGCGGCAAAGCGTTCATAGGCCTGGGCATCAAACGTGTATTGATAACCCTGACGCGCCTCGCGCATGGCGTAGATCTCCAGCAACTCGGCGGCCACATCGCGGATCCGCTCCCGGGCCTTGCGCCTTGCCCGTTCCCACTGCCCGCTGCCCAGCTTATGCAGCGGCGCGGACTCCGGCGCGGCGCCGGTGTAACGACTGATCAGGTGCAGCGAGGCCACCGGTACATAGAGCTTGTCACCATCGGCGTACTCCAGTACCAGAAACTCGGTCTCGATATTGGCAGTGGTTAGGGTCTGTAAGCCCAGAAAACGTCCGACACCATACTGCTCATGCACCACCGGTGCCTGCGGCGTAAGTTCGGCCAGGTTGCGGATAATGGCATCGGTGTCGCGCTGCGTGGTCTTGCGACGGCGGCGTTGAAAGACACGCTGGCCATAGATCTGCGGCTCGGTAATGATGGCGTATTGCTGTTCGTTAAAGATCAGGCCCTGTTCCAGGGGCGACACCACCAGACAATACTTGTCGTCGCGCTGTAAGAAGTCCTGCCAGCCATCGATGACACTCGGGCGCACGCCGATATTTTTTAACAGCTCATAGAGACTCTCGCGCCGGCCCACGGATTCGGCAACAAACAGGATACGGCCGGGAAAGTCGGCGGCGAAATCCTGTAGCGCGGCGGAGGGGGTCTGGTCATGCATGTTCAGGGTCAGCTGCGGCGGCGGCGCGGTGGCATAATCGATGCCGTGCTTGTGCTCACTGGCGAAGACCTGCCAGTCGATGCGTGGGTAGCGATTGATGCCGGCAAAGATTTCATTGCTGCGTAAAAATAGTTCAATGGGTGCCAGCGGGGGGCGCTCGATGTTGCCCTGGTACTCATCGTGACGGTGCTGAATCTCCTGCCACTGGTGTTCGGCGTGATACTCCAGCTCATCGGTGGAGAACACCAGCGTGTTGTCCGGCAGGTAATCAAAAAGGGTCGCGGTCTGTTCGTGGAACAGCGGGAAGTAGTACTCGATACCTCCGGGCATCATGCCCTTGGAGACCTCGTGATAGATCAGCGAGCGCTGCGGGTCGCCTTCAAACTGGCTGCGAAAATTTTGCCGGAAACGGCTAATGGCCTCCGGGTCTACGGGGAATTCCCGCGCGGGCAGGAGTTCGAGTTTTTCCACCTTGTCCAGGGAGCGCTGTGATTCCGGGTCAAAGCTGCGGATACTTTCGATCTCGTCATCAAACAACTCGATGCGCAGGGGTAACGGGCTACCCATGGGGAACAGATCCAGAATACTGCCGCGCACCGCAAACTCGCCGTGTTCAATTACCGAGGAGACGCACTGGTAACCGCTCTGGTCCAGCTGCAGGCGAAAGGCGCTCAGGTCCAGCTTCTGGCCGCTCTCGATCAGCAGACAGTGTTTATCGAGATAGGCGCGCGGCGGCAGCCGCTGCATCAGGGTCTGCACCGGTAGTAGCAGGATGCCCTTGTGCAGACGCGGCAGACGGTACAGGCTGCGCAGACGCTCGGAGATGATGTCCTGGTGCGGTGAGAAGCTGTCGTAGGCCAGGGTCTCCCAGTCCGGCAGATTGAGTTGCTCGATGCCGC
This sequence comes from Gammaproteobacteria bacterium, assembly GCA_046484825.1. Lineage (GTDB taxonomy): Bacteria > Pseudomonadota > Gammaproteobacteria > UBA6429 > Thiohalophilaceae > CAJYAN01. Next base: position 4,686 of record JAWOIE010000294.1, read on the forward strand.
TGCCGGCAAGGAAAAACTGCAATTCCTCTTCCAGCAACAGGGCCTGACGGGCGTCATGGGTAATCACCACCACCAGGCCGTCAAACGCACGCGCCGCCTGACTCATGACCAGGGCGGCGCCACAGCCATATAACTGCCCCCACCGCAGGTGGCGGCCGGCAGTGAAATCGAGAGAGGGGCGGAGGGGACTCTGCAGCGCCTGGGTATCGGGCATGGTTTAATCGAGAACGCGTGGCTGAAAGGCGGCTATTCTAGCCGTATGGTCTGAATTATCAAGGGAGAAATGATGAGCGCCGAGATATCAAAATAAAATCGGCACCGGGGCGCAGGAGGAAAAGATGTAATGTGTCGGATGGCGAGAGCATTACTCTAGCTAAGACTTTCAAGCCTGCGCAGTGCAGCCCCATGATTTTTTCACATCAGCAGGCCCAAACACCCATAAGCCGTCGCCACGCAGACCTGGCCTGAGGCGGGACGGGTTCGGTTCTGGCATGGTACTGGAGCCTGGTGCGTTATGGCCGTACAGAGGGGTGATATCCTCAGCGAATATTTTCGTTGGTGTCGTTCTTGAACAGGATCTGCGGCGTAATCAGGCCATAGCCCTTCATTTGCCAGTGCACCAGTTCTGTCATGGCAGAGGGCACCACCTGGACAAAATCATGAAAGTCTTTTGGGCTATAGCCAAAGTCGTTGATAGCAATAGCGCACACCTTAAACTGCACGCCGAGGCTGGCGTAATACTTCATGCGTTCAACTGCTTCCTCGTACTTGGCATAGTTGCTCTTCGCCAGGGTCACAAGTTCCCGGCCATGGACCATGACCTTAATGTCCATAAATTCCGGGTCCTGATTATAAGGACTTTCGATAAGCGGGTTCATGAGCGAGCGTATCCAGAACAGGGCGCTGTTGATCTTCTGCGGGTCATCAAAGTAGAAATCAAAAATGACCTTTTGATCAGTGTATGGAGTGTAGGTCACCTCCGCGGAGTAGCCATAATTTATGTGGAACATAAAAAAGGCAAACAAAAAGGCCGGTATCAATCGCCGGCCTTTTTGGTGTTGTGTACGTCTCATGTTTAGAAGTATAGGAACAAGCTGACGTAAGGTCCAGAAACCTTAATGTCACCGTAGGTTTGATCCGTGGTGTCTTCAATTTTCAGATTGAAGTTACGCACACCGGCCTCAATCCCCAGATTAAAGTCAGAGGTATAACGGATGCGCGCCAGGTAATCGGTAAGGGTGTTGCCATCATACGAGACCGTGGAACCCTCAATACCAATGGACAGGCCCGTCAGGGGCAGCGGTATGTTTAGCGAGGCATAGAGCATCGGGATGGTAAAATCTAATTTTTCACTCGTCGTATTAGCGCCGGCACTTTCAGTTAAAGTTGCTTCACCATCAAATATCTTAAAATTAAGCCCCAGATCGAAGTCAACCACGGTATCGATGATCTCGTAGTACAGCGCTATTTCAGAATGATCTAACCCTATAGATGATGTCACCGTTGTATTAAAGTTAAAGTCGACACCGTTAAAATTCAAAGTGGTATTTTTATTAGCTGAACCAGCTAAAGTCATACTGGTACTACCGACTCGAATATTCGGTATGACTGGAATAGGGTGCTCGATATAGGCATAGAAAAAGGATTCGGCCTTGTCCTGCAAAGCAAGATCATTTTTGAGGTTTATTTCATCGCCTAAACTCCCACCACCTCCATCACGAATAGTACCTTCGACCTCATAGTCAAAGGAGCCGCCGATAACGCGAAAACCGACAAAGTCCGCCATCGCGGTATAAGGGACGCAGA
>JAWOIE010000156.1:0-12958 GCA_046484825.1 Gammaproteobacteria bacterium
GGGTGCGATGAAAAATTGCCAAACGTCTTCTGGGCTTCCCTCTATGGCAACACTATAGGCCAGTTCCTGCGAATAGGATGATTCCGCATCGAATCCTGTTGTTCCCGCATGCATGACCACCTCCTAAATTCAACGAGCAATACGCTTTTCTACAACAACTGGCGAACTGTTGAAGGCCTGTGCAAGGGTACATTTCACGAGCATAACCGTGACCACGCCGAGGGTGCGATTTCAAGCTTGCTCAACAAGGGGTTGATTGACCAAAGAGTCGGCAGGGATGGAAGAGAACTCTACGGCGTGAACGGGGCCGGCAAGGAGAAAGCCCTTGGTCTGCTTGCTGCAGCCAAATCAACAGAGGCTGTCTTTCTGCAGAAGCTTGGTCTTTGGGAAGGTGTCACACTCAAGAATCTGCTGAAGGGGTTCATTGAGGAAACCAATCCGGGTTTGCCTCATCCCTGGGAGAGTCAAGAAGGCGAGTCCTGAGGCACCCGTGAGGGGTGTGGCCAGGGACGAGCTGCGGCCTCTGAAATGGGGATACCCTATACGGCTCCCGCGAGGAAACATGCTAAAATGCCAAGAAGGTGACCGCAAGGGGAGACAGGTATGGTTGCGGAAGTGAAAAATGGCGCGCTGCCTGGAAAAACAGGAGTCATTTGCGACTTGATAGAGCGTCGTCTTGCTGAAGGCTATTATGGTTTTGGCGAAGAAATTTATACGCAGGACCTCGTCAAGGAGTTTGAAGCCAGCCGAGCCCCCGTGACTGCCGCATTGAACTACCTTCGGGCCACTGGATACCTCATTATCACGCCGCAAGTCGGTTGTCGCGTTATCTCGCCCACGAAGGCAGAGATTCAGGACTTTTTTACCGTATATGGTCGCGTGGAGGGGGTCATGGCCGGATTCGCGGCAGAGAGGCATCACGATGTGGAGCTTCATGTGTTGAGGGATATTCAGCGCAGGATTTCGCGCAAGACCCCCAAGAAGAACTCGACGGTGAGTCGTGACTTCGTCGGCCTGGTCGCCGAGTTTCATGCACAGATACACAACATGGCGCATTCGGAGATGGAGGCAAAGCGCGCGGCCAGTTACTGGCGGATGTCCGAATTCTTCCTGTTCAACGCCAACCGCATGCAAATCAGTGGCCGTTTGGCGCTGGACGTGGCAGACAAGGAGCGTGCCGCAATAGTCGAAGCCATCTCTGAGAGAGATGTCCAGCAAGCAACTGAGCTTATGGAAAAGCACATGCTTGGCAAGCCAGCGCGTGTCGGCCTTTAGGTCATCCCAGCCCCCGGCGATAAAACAGGTGCCATTCGCGGCATTCACTACTCCCATAATCGGCAGCGATGTCTCTGATAAGTAAAATCGATTTTACTGGCTTCTACTGACTCCATAGTCTGGTCCCGCATTAGGAAAGACAGCGTCGTCGATCCGGCGCTACCGAGCAACACCCGAGTGCGCCCGCACATCAAGCAAGGACAGCCAGGCATGAAATTTGGCTATTTATCTGTGAACACTGCCGATGGTATTCATCCCGGGCAACTTGGAAAGGAGCTGGAAGAGCGGGGATTCGAGTCCCTGTGGGTACCCGAGCACAGTCACTTGCCGGTAGCCAGCGCGGTTACCTTCCCGGACCCCACCAGAGTAATGCCCGACGCTTATGCCCACATGATGAGCCCGTATGTGTCCCTAGCGGCCGCGGCGGCAACCACTTCCAAGCTGACACTTGGCACCGGTATGTCCGTGGGTCTGGAGCATGACCTGATGGACCTGGCATGTACCATCTCCACCCTGGATGTTCTCAGCCATTCCCGCCTCATCGCCGGGTTTGGTGTGGGCTGGAACGTGGAGGAGCTGCATAATTCCCGCCCCGAGTTACCCTTCAGGCAGCGCTACTCGGCCCTGAAGGATCGAATCGCGGCCCTGCGGGCGGCCTGGGGTACTGACAATAGCTCTCCCGGATTTTCCGGCCCCTACAGTAACACCGCATGGGGCCAGCAGATCTCCTCTTACAGCGGCAACTTTGATCGTTTCAGCCCATCCTGGGTATTCCCGAAGCCGGTCAGGGGTTCGGTTCCAGTTGCTCTGGGACTTGCCGGACCGCTGGGAGTCCAGCACGCGGCGGATTATGCCGACATCTGGGCGCCGGTTGATACCGGCTTGAGGAACACGGCGGGAGAAGTCGATGTCGCGGGAGCCATTGAGCGTTTTCGACGGGCAGTGGAAGACGCAGGGCGCGATCCGGAGGCGGTCGGGATTACCTTGTTCAATATCACCGACATTACGGAGGCCATGATTGACCACTACGCAACGCTGCCCATAGACCGCTTTGTCTTTGGTCCCCCGACGTTCATGCGTCACCCCGCTTCTGCAACATTGAAGCGACTGGACGCGCTCCGTAGATACATTGAAACGTACACAGATACTCGGCAACCGGCTAATCAGGGACAGTAGGCATAAGCCGAGCGGATGGGTCTGATAAGTAAAGTCGATTTTACAGCTTCCCGTTGACTCCGTATTCTCGCCCAGAATCAGGACAAAACTGCGTCAGCAGACCCGCAGAATGATGTAATTTAATAACTAGAGAGAGCAGCTATGAAAACGCAATTTTCCAAGAGTCTGATAGTGACTGCTGTAGCGACCGCTCTGGTCATGGAAGCTGCACCGGTGTTGGCGCAACTCGAAGAGATCATCGTTACCGCACGAAAACGTGACGAAACCATCATGAAGGTTCCGGTGACAACCACCGTGCTTGGGGGTGAAACGCTGGACCAGTATGCCGTTGGCGATGTGAAGGGAATTGCTGACAAAGTCCCTGGGCTCAATTTCAGCGGTGGTCCGCTGGCATCCGGGGTGCTGGTTTCTCTGCGCGGTATCGGTACCGGCACCAACAACTCGGCGGTTGACCAGTCAGTGGCACTGGTCGCTGATGGCATGCAGTTTACCCAGGGACTGGCCTTCCAGGCAGCCACCTTTGATCTGGCACAGGTCGAGGTTTTAAAAGGGCCCCAGGCGCTTTTTTTTGGCAAAGCTGCTCCAGCGGGTGTGATTGCTGCCAGAACTGCGGATCCGGGTGATGAGTTCGAAGCACGAGTGCGCCTTGGTCATGAATTCGAGGGTGAGGAAACCTTGGGCGAGGTCATTCTTTCCGGCCCAGTCACCGAGACATTGGGGCTACGGCTCGCCGCCCAGTTTTCCGACATGGATGGCTATTTCAAGAACGAGGCCCAGGCCGCCAGCATCCCCGGGCTTGGCAGCCTGGGCGCGGCACCGGTGACCTACAGCAGCTATCCGAACAAGGAAACGCTGTTGCTGCGGGGAACGGCAATCTGGCAGCCCAGCGACCGCCTGAATGCCCGGCTCAAACTCAACTACTCCGACTCCGAAGTCCAAGGTACCGGTGGTGAACCCCAGCTGGTGTCCTGCCCGGACGGTACCAATTCCGTGTTTAATCCGATCAACTTCATCGGTGGTGCCGAGTGCAAGGCCGACGAACGCAACAGTTACCTTTACATGGATCCAGCGTTTTTTGCCGGCGTTCTCAACGGGGGCGCACCATTCAACGAAACGGAGCAGTATTTTGGGTCGCTGGAGCTGAACTACGATCTTGGTAATGACCTGCAGTTGACGTCCGTGACCGGATTCTACGATGTCGAACAACAGTCGCTAATTAACGGCTCGCTGACCACGCAGTTCGGTACCCCCTTTGCCATTCAGGGTGAAATGGAGCGCGATGACTTTACTCAGGAATTCCGTCTGACTTCGGACTATGCCGGAGCAGTCAATTACATGCTGGGGGCCTTTTACCACAAGGGAGAAATCGGCTACCTGTCGCGGCTGCCCGCCAATTCAGCCTACGCTGCACTCGGTGTTCCCCTGCCACCGGCACTGGGCATTGCGGAACACGATGTCGATACGGAAGCGAAGTCTGTATTCGGCCAGGTGCTGTGGCAGGTCACTCCTGAATGGGAGATCGGATTCGGTGCGCGCTGGACCGACGAAGAGCGGGACCATGCAGTCGACAACATTCTGCCCACCCTGTTCGGTGGCCCGGTTACGCCGATCAACCTCGGCAAACCCGAAATCAGCTCCAGTAACTGGTCTCCTGAGCTGTCGGTTACCTACACGCCGTCGGATGAGCTCACCCTGTTCGGTAACCTCAAGCAGGCCTACAAGTCCGGTTCCTTCGACATTGGCGGCGCCGCGGCTGATGGTGACGACAAATCCTTCGGTGACGAAAGGATTCGTGGAGGGGAACTGGGACTGAAGGCCATGCTGCTGGACTATGCCCTCGCATTCAACGCTTCAGCTTACTATTACACCTATGACGACATGCAGGTTGAAACCCGGGTGTTTGATCCGCTCGCGGGCGTAGTCGGTGTGCGCACTACCAACGCGGCCTCGTCGGAGCTGTACGGGATTGACCTGGATGTGACCTATGCGGTGCCATCCGTGCCCGGCCTTACTCTATTCGGTGCCCTGAACTGGAACGAAGCCGAGTACGACGAATTTGGCAATGCGGCTTGCTGGACCGGTCAGCTGTTCACCCAGGGCTGCAATATTGACCTGAACGGTAACGGTGTCGGCAACGCACAGGATCTTTCCGGCGAACCCCTGCTCAGGGCGCCGGAGTGGATGGCGAACTTCGGCTTCGACTACGAGATGCCGGTGCTGAATGACAAGACTTTGCGTATTGGCTCCAACACCAACTACTCGTCGTCCTATTCAGCTTCCAGTACCAATATCCCCAGTGGCTACCAGGACAGCTATACCAAGACCAGTGCCAGTATCGCTCTCATCGGTGCGGACAACCGCTGGATGCTCGAAGTCATTGGTGACAACCTGACTGACGAGTTTGTCTATGGCAACTGTGCTCCCGCCGGCTACGCGGATACCCTCCTGTTTGGCCAGGGTGCCGAGTGGGCAGGTACCGGCACGGTTACCGGAGGCCCCGGTGGACAGGTCGAGAATGCCTGCTGGGTTGAGCGCGGCCGTTCAGTCTGGGTTCGGTTGACGTTCAATTTTTGATGTCAGCGCCCAGCGTGATGATCACGAAGATGTTCACGGGGCGAGTAGAGCGAGGTGAATCGTGAAGGTGGCGCTGGTCACGGGCGCCGCGGCAGGTATCGGCCGGGCGTGCTGCGAGCAGCTTGCCCGGGCAGGTATCGCGGTCGGAGTGCTGGATCTCGATCGCGATGCCTGCGCGCGGGTAGTAGCTGATATTGTCTCCGCGGGTGGCCGAGCTGTTTCGCTGCTGGCGGACATCGTCCAGCGCGATCAGGTAATCGCGGCCGTTGCCGAACTGCGCAAGGCGTTCGGGCCGGTCACCATCCTGGTCAACAATGCCGGTATCACCGACTTTGTCCGTTTTCAGGACATCACTGACGAGGATTGGAACCGCATGCTGTCGGTCAACCTGACCGGCACCTTCATTACCACCCAGGTCGTGCTGCCCGATATGGAGGCGCAGGGTTGGGGCCGTGTCATCAATATCGGCTCCTCCAGCGTTCTCAGCGGAACCGCCGAGATGACCCACTACACTGCCTCCAAGGGTGGTGTGATGGGATTGACTCGCTCCCTGGCACTTGAACTGGGGCCTCTGGGGATCACCGTAAACACCATTGCCCCGGGCTCTATTCTCAACACGGTCATGTCCGAGGACCGGTTGGAACGTCTCGGCATCTCCCGCGAAGACATGATTCGCCGGTTGCCGGTACAGCGTGCCGGGAACCCGGACGATATCGCCAACGCCGTCTTCTGGCTGGCGGCCGAAGAAAGTGGTTATGTTACCGGGCAAACCATTGCTGTGAACGGGGGCAGGGCCGTCACCTGAAAGGAATGCCACAGTGACCACCGATGCCGTCGGCGGGCAACCCGCCGACATAGAGGCAATACCCTATCCGTCACCGGCAGTGGGCTGGTTTGCCACCATCACGCTGGCATTCCTCTACTGGATGTCCATGCTGGACCGGTTCATCATTTCCCTTCTGATCGACCCCATCAAGGCGGATCTCGGTCTCAGCGACGTCCAGTTTGGTCTCTTGCAGGGTGTCGCTTTCATGATCTCGTTCACGCTGTTCGGGTTCATCTTCGGTGCTCTGGCTGATCGCAGGGATCGCCGTCGCCTGATCTATATCGGGGTCACTGTCTGGTCGATCGCGTCGGCCGCCTGTGGCCTGGCCCAAAACTTCTGGCACCTGCTGGTTGCGCGGGCGGGGCTCGGCGCGGGAGAAGCGTCGCTCAACCCCTGTGCCACGTCGATGATCTCCGATCTTTTTCCGCGGGCCCGGCTAACCACGGCGATGGCTGTCTACTCAATGGGCGCGACAGTGGGCAGCGGCACGGCACTGATGCTCGGTGGCGCCATCATTCACTGGGTTTCCGGCCTCGGGGAAATCGTGCTGCCCGTAGTGGGACAGCTCGCTGTCTGGCAGGCCGTCTTTCTGATAGTAGGCCTGCCAGGCCTTCTATTTGCATTCATCGTCTTTGTGTTCCCGGAGCCGATGCGCCGCGGCGCAGCGACGGCGCCGATACAGCACGCTGGATGGTTGACCGCTTATGGCGGACTCTTTGCGTTCATGGCCAGCCACCGCCGTTTCTATGTTGCGCACTATTCCGGCTTCACCCTTGCCGCGGCCCTGGTCACCGGCTGTGTCGGCTGGTATCCGGTACACATGATGCGCGCCCATGGCTGGAGTCAGGGTGAGACCGGTTTCTATCTCGGCCTGGCGTTGCTGCTGGCGGGTCTTGCCGGCAAGCTTGTGTGCGGTTGGCTGGTGGATATGCTGTATCGACGCGGCTACCGTGACGGACCCCTACGCTGGTATGCCACCTGCCTGCTGCTCGCGGTCCCACCTGGTGTCTATGCCACCACCAGCGGCAGTCCCGTGCTCTTCCTGGTTGTGATCGGTATTTTCGTGACCCTGATCACCGGGATGCAAGCCTGTGCCCTGTCCTCCCTGAACATGGTCACGCCCAACCACTTGCGCGGTTCGGGTGTCGCCGTATTCACCACGGTCGTCGGGTTGCTGGGCAGTGCGGGGGGCAGTGTGGCGATACCGTTTATTGCGCAAACGTTCTATAGCGGTGACTCTGCCATTGGCTACGGCATGGCCACTCTCATGGCCATCGCCTGTCCGTTGGCTGCGGCCGCCCTGTTCATGGGGATGCCGGCGATGCGCCGCGCCATGCTGGAATATGATTCCGGCGGCGAGAGTTCCCGGTCCACGCAGACGATGCGGCTATAAATCCCCGAACATGATCTGTCTGACCGCCTGCAGATGCGTTCGCATCAGCGTTTCCGCTCGCCCCGGGTCATGGTTGGCAATGGCATCAATATAGCGCTGGTGCTCCTCGTTACTCTCGCTGCGGGTGGTGGAAGAGAATACCCGGTTGACGATATTGCGCATGCCCGAGGGGGCGCTTTCACGAATCGTGTCATAGACTGCGAGCAGCAGCTTGTTGCCGGCGGCCTTGGCCACCAGGCGGTGCAGCCGCTCATCCCAGACCGCCCATTGCTCGAAGTCATCCAGCTGTCGCATTTGCTCCAGGCAGTGGCGCATCTCGGTGATTTGTACCGGCGTTGCCCGTCGGGCAGCGAGACCGGCAATCTGCGGCTCGATCACCATGCGGGCCTCAAAGGCCTCGGGTGGTGTCAGTACCTCGGGCATGGTTGTGAGGTCGCCGGTCAGTGAGCGCTCCCCAATGAATGTGCCCTTGCCGACATGGCGCCAGATCAATCCCTCCTGTTCGAGCGTCTTCAGCAAACCGCGTAGTCTCGCCCGCGTAATGCCCAGCTCACCCGCCAGGCGGCTCTCCGGCGGCAGACGCCGGCCGTTGTCGCGCCTTACCTTGTCGATAAAGCGCCGCAATGCCGCCAGATCCAGATCCCTTGGGCGCTGCGCACCGACATTTTCCGTCATCCCGTCCATCTCGCTTCCGTGATGTGTGGATTTATAGCATGAATTGGCCGGGATTGACGGAATAAACAGCCCAATATAGATATTGACACATTTCAATGCTAATAATAGTCTGCTGCATTGCCCGCGCAACCACCGGATGACAGTACCTGGGGGCTTGAGCGCAAGGGCAACAATCCACCGGTTTCGAGGTATGGTATGCAACCCCAGTCGGACTCACCCGTATTCGTATCGTCTGCAGCAGCCACAGAGGTGTTTGACTGGAGGTCTGCCATTGCCGCTCTGCAGGCTGCCTACTCACATCAGGATGAGCCCGCCGCAACGCCGCCGCGCTCCATCGCCGCCAGCACCGGCGCGTGGCTCCGTACGCTGCCGGCAGTACCGCCGGGCGGCCGTTACTTCGGCGCCAAGCTGATGGGGATGGCACCGGGTGCCCCCAATGCCGGCGTGGAATATGTCATTGTCCTGTTCGACCGCGAGACCAGCAGGATCGCCGCCTTTGTTGATGCGGAAAAGGTCACAGGCTACCGGACCGCCGCCACCTCTGCGGCCGCGCTGGACAGAATGGCACGCCCCCACACCCCCAAACTTGCAGTCCTTGGCAGTGGTCTGGAGGCACAGATGCACAGCCGCGCCTTTGCCGCCGTGCGTACGTTCGAGCAGATTGCAGTGTTCAGCCCGACACCCGCCAGCCGCGAACGATTTGTCAATGAGATAGGTAGTGAGCTCGGCATCGAGACAGTGGCGGCCGGCAGCGCCGAGGATGCGGTACGCGGAGCGGATATCGTCCTGGCTGCCGCGCGCTCGCACGGCGAGCAACCCATCCTGTTTGGTGACTGGATAAAACCCGGTGCGCTCACCGTGTCGATTGGCTCCACGATTCCCCAGCAGCGGGAAATCGATGTCTCTGTCGTCAGTCAGAGTGATGTCATCGTCTGCGACATGCTGCACGAAGTGGTCAGTGAAACGGGGGACATGATTGCCGCCGCACAGGCCGGTGTACGACTCGAAGGCAAATGCTTCTCCCTGGGCGATCTCATGTCCGGTGAGCTGGCCGCCCGGCTGGCGGCGGCCCAGTACCCCATGTTCAAATCGGTCGGTGGTGGCCTGCAGGATGTCGTGGTCGCCGGCATGATACTCGACCGCGCCCGCGAAGCCGGCGTCACCACGGCGCTCCCGATCTCTTTCGTAACCAAGTACGTCTGAAAAGGACCATAGCCATGTTGCCCTACACAAGAACCGATGCCCGCGCCTGGGCACGTGAAACCCTGGTCGGTGTCGCCAATGTCACCATCCCCACCATGACTGCGGATTTCAAGGCGCTGAACGAGAAAGCCATCCGCCACGATGTTGAAACCGCGATCGGCCACGGCTTTATTGGCAGCCTGGCCTGTTCCGAAGTGCCGATGTCAATGACGGAATACGGGCGCTTCTGCGAGATCATGGTTGAGCAGGCCCAAGGGCGCATGCTCACGATACACCATGCGGTATTCAACACGCTGGAGGACAATATCGAGGCGGTGAAGATCGCCGAGAAGGCCGGTGCCGAGTTTGTACTGCTGTGTTATCCGGCCTACTTCTACCCCCAATCCCTGGAAGAAGTGTACGACTACACCAAAGCGTTCTGTGATGCGACCGATCTCGCGGTAATGTTGTTCCCGGTGCCCACCTGGGGATTCTCCAGGCTGCATCCGGCGGATATCCCGGTGCCAATGCTGCGCCGTCTGCTGGACGATTGCCCCAATATTGTCGCGATCAAGGCTGAAGGCGGCATGCCGAACTTCATGGCGCAGATAGAAGTGCATCGAGCCTTTCACGAGGAGGTGGTTATTTCATCACCACTGGAATATGACCTGGTGCCGCTGGGTCAACTGATGCCAATTCCCTTCTCCGGTACCAATTACTCGGCCTACTTCGGTTCCTGGTTGCCCCGCGTGCATCGTCTCCTGCAGGAAAAGCGCTTCGATGAGGCCACAGAGGAGTGGTACCGCATTGACGCCGCGCGCAAGGCCGTAGCCAGTGTCGGCTTTGGCGGTGGTGGCCTGCTAAACCGCATGCTCTGGAAATACCATGGCTGGCTGCAGGGTTATAACGGCGGTCCGTTGCGCGGGCCAACCGCCCGGGTGTACTCGAAGGACATGGCGACCTTGCGTCGCGGTCTGGAACTGGCCGGTCTCAATCCGACCTCAGACCCGGACGAAGCATTCTTCACTGGCCGCAATCCTGTTTGAGAGGTGTATATCATGCAACATGACTCCGGAAACAAGCCAGTATCGCTGGGTCTCGCGGATCCCGATCTGTTCCGCGAGGCAATGCTGATCGATGGTGAGTGGGTACAGGCCGACAGCGGTGAGACCCTGGATGTGCACAATCCGGCCACGGGTGAACTCATTGGCCGCGTGCCCCGGGCCGGCAGGGCGGAAACGGAGCGGGCAATTGCAGCCGCGGACCGGGCCCTGAAGCAATGGCGGGAAGTGTTGCCGAAAGAGCGCTCTCTGGTGCTGCGCAACCTGTTCAATCTGATGCATCAGCACATCGATGACCTCGCGCTGATTCTGACCGCAGAGCAGGGCAAGGCGCTCTCCGAGGCCAGAGGCGAGATACTCTATGCCGCTGGTTTCATAGAGTGGTATGCCGAAGAAGCCAAGCGCGTCTACGGTGACATGATTCCGCCGAATCTGCAGGGACGACGCATCCTGGTCGAGAAAGCGCCGATAGGCGTCTTCGCCGCGATCACGCCGTGGAACTTTCCTTCAGCGATGATCACCCGCAAGGCCGGGCCGGCCTGGGCCGTCGGATGCACCGGTGTGATCAAGCCTGCCGCGCAGACACCATTCTCCGCCATGGCGCTGGGTGTGCTCGCTGAACGGGCCGGGCTGCCCAAGGGTGTGTGCAATATCGTCACCGGTTCAGCCAGGGACATAGGCGCCGAGCTCACCGAGAACGAGGTGGTGCGGAAGCTGTCCTTCACCGGCTCGACCGAGGTGGGCGCGAAACTGCTTGAGCAGTGTGCTCCTACCATCAAGAAAACCAGTATGGAGCTTGGCGGCAACGCTCCCTTCATTGTCTTCGATGACGCGGATCTTGAAGCCGCGGTGGCGGGTGCGATAGCCGCCAAATTCCGCAACTGTGGACAGTCCTGCGTGGCAGCGAACAGGGTGCTGGTGCAATCCGGCATCTACGACCGGTTTGCCAAGCGGCTGGCCGAGGAGGCTGCTCGGCTCAAGGTTGGCAACGGGCTTGAGCCCGGCGTGGTGCAGGGGCCCCTGATCGACCAGAATACCGTGGCCAAGGTTGAGGAGCACATCGCGGATGCTGTCGGCAAAGGGGCGAGTATTGCAGCCGGTGGCAAGCGCCATTCCCTGGGCGGCAATTTCTTCGAGCCTACGGTGCTGGTGAACGTGCCGACCGATGCATTGATTTTCAGTGACGAGACTTTCGGACCGGTCGCGCCCTTGTTCAGGTTTGAAACCGAGGAAGAGGCACTGGCGCTGGCCAACGACACGCCCTTTGGTTTGGCGGCCTATTTCTACGCGCGTGATGTCGGGCGCATATTCCGGGTTGCGTCGGGCCTGGAGTTTGGCATCGTTGGCGTCAACGAAGGCTTTATTTCCACGGAAGTGGCCCCCTTTGGCGGGGTGAAGGCCTCGGGACTGGGACGGGAGGGATCCAAGTACGGCGTGGAGGATTACCTGGAGATCAAATACATCGCCCTGGGTGGGCTTTAGCGAAAAGGGAGAGGCGATTTTCCCGCCTGATGGCGGCTGGTTTGAGAGTGTCTCGTGGAATTTTCCGCTGACAGATGAAATACATCAATAAATGGAGTAAAGCGTGGAAGTGGATGGACGTGAACTTCGCAATGCCCTTGGTCGGTTTGCGACAGGCGTGTGCCTTGTCACCGCCAGGAGAGAAGGGGGGCAGGCCCTGGCGCTTACCGCGAATTCCTTCAGCTCCGTGTCGCTGGATCCGCCACTGGTGCTTTGGAGTCTGCAAAACAATTCTGAGGTTTTTCCGGTTTATTCTGGCGCCCTTTCCTTTGCGATCAATGTGCTTGCCCACGACCAGCAGGAGCTCTCCTCACGCTACGCTCGCAAAGGTAATCACATCCTGGAAGCAAAGCACTTTACCTCCGGGGGAAAAAGCGGGGCGCCTCTAATAAACGGCGCACTGGTCAGCTTCGAGTGCAGCCTGTACGCCACTTACCCGGGCGGAGACCACCTTATCATTGTCGGGCGTGTGGAAGCCGTCCATACAGACCCCGATCGCGACCCCTTGCTTTTCTATGGCGGAGCCTACCGGGCACTGATTTAAACGGCTAGATTGCTCGCTAGCCAGGTGTCTCCCCCACCGGTTCTGGTATTTTTTTAACTGCCCGCTCATCGATTTCAGGATTGAAATGTCAATAGTGACTTCTGTAACTGGGACTCTGCGGCCGGCAGTGCTTGGAGATCGGGTTCCTCTCCTGCGTGTCAGCGACACGACATCCCTGCATGACCATCTCGGACCTGACTTTACTCTGTTACGCTTGAACGCTGGCTCGAAAATAGGTCGCTGGATAACCTTGTCGGTCGCAAAAGGGATGCAACTGAAAGTTCTCGACCTGAGCCATAATCGCTGTGTTGAAGCGGCGAAAAATATTTATGAGGCCGACCTCGTGTTGATACGTTCTGGCAAATACGTTGCGTGGTGTGGTGATGATTGTACTGATCCCGAGAGCGTATTGTCGCGTGTATTGGGGTGGGGGTAGGAGGTACACCGTTTTGGGTGTCAAACCAACACATCAGCCAACACAATGGGTCTGATAACTACAATCGATTTTACAAGGTTTTGCGGTATCCGCTAGCCTGCAGGCCATCGACAAAGTTAGCGTTGCAGGAGAGCACAAATGATCAAGTCGTGGGCCTTTGAATTTTTCCCCAACCCGCATGCTGCGCATGGTCCGGAGACGGCTGACAGCCATGAGCGCCCGGATCCGCGCAAGGAACAGGAATACTGGCAGTTCTACCTGGATCTGTGGGTTCGCGGGGAAGAACTGGGTTTCG